>NZ_OZ008337.1:976555-1302073 GCF_963931955.1 Wolbachia endosymbiont (group A) of Longitarsus flavicornis
CTTGATTTTTTGGTTTATCTTGTCTACCTATTTTGCCACTCTGCTAAACGGATACAATTAGCCCATCTAGCTTATTTATGAATTGACGTAGTATTGATATATCGCTCATTTTGGTAGCTGGGTTTTCTGTATGCTCTGATTGATTTTGTTGTCTTTTTGCTGCCAGGTCTTCAGAATCATTTCCTAAATTCTGTTGATCATTGTCAATAGGGTTCTTCGAAGCTTGATTCTGCTCTGTTGTTGAATTAGAGCGATTTTTGTCGTTAAATGTGTCCTGTGCTTTGTTGGTCGATTTTTCAAAAAGTTTCTTAATACCATCAAACCCTAAAGTGAGAGTAAGACATATAACTCCAGCAGTAGCTATGATAGGAATGGCTGCTCCAATTGCCATTTGACCCTGAAAGAAAGCAAATGTTACCATTGCAATAACAGTAATCGTTATCGTGATTGCTAACAGTTCGCGGGTCCTTTTTGCCGGATCTATGAATCCTGCTACAACAGATACTCCTTTTCTTATACCAGAACCTGCTTCTTTAATGCCAGACTTGCATTTTTTTGAAGCAGTTTTACAGTGGTATTTTTCCTCAAGCTTCTCTTTTAGTTCTTTAGCTTTCTCCTGTGCTTTCTGTGGAGTCCCTGAATAATCTTTTAGATCTCGTAAAGTTAAATAGTACTTTTTAGTATGGAATTTTGGATCTTTCAGCTCCAGAGAACAGGGATCAGCGCCTATTTCTAGCAGCATTGTACAAAATTTTGTTGTATTGTCATAAGCAGCTGCTGTATCAAAAATTGTTCCTTGCGGTAAGTATTCGATACTTCTTTTTTCTGCTTTTTTCTTTAATGCCAATTCTAGGGGTGTGTTCTCTTCTCCATTAGGTGCATTCACAGCCTCTCTTAATTGATCTTCAGATATTTTTCTTTCTTTTACTAAACCTAAAATCAATTCCAAACATGCAACTTTTTGTTCTCCTTTGAATGAAGCAATATAGTGCAGAGCATTTTTTTCATCTTTATCTTGCACAGTAATATCTGCACCATTTTGTAGAAATAACTCTAAGGCTTTATACCTGCCAGTATCCTTAAATTCTTTTTTTACTACATTTTTTATTTTATTTTTCAATGAAGGTTCTTTATTCTTTTCTTGTATGCGCTGGAGTACCTGATGGAGCGGTGTTTGCCCTTCTTTTTTATCATTTACAGCTTTTATAAATTGTTCTTTTTGGCTTGCTTCTAGCAATATATTGAGAAGTTTAAGTTTTTGTTTTGTTTCAGGTTTAACAATCAAGTGTAAAGCATTATTACCATCTGTGTCTTTAAGGCTAATATCCGCCCCTTTTTCCAATAGTTCTTTAAAAAGTTTTTTATCACTATTTTTAATTACTGGATGTAATAGATAATTATCATTACTATCTGGAGTATTTATGGTATGTGGTATAATTTCTTTAATTTTTGCTTCTGTATTGATTCTTATTTCTGGCTTTAATTTAGATTTCTTTCCTTGCTCTGCTAATTTTTCTAAGAAATTACGATAGTATGTCTTTTGCTCTTCTTTTAAGTCTTGTAATTTTTCTGTAGATAATTCTAAATTATCAGAGCTGGCTCCATGCTCTAACAATTTTGTAAGAAACTTAAGTGTGTTATCGTTACTTCGAATTGTATTAGACTCATGTTTTTCTTTTGTTACCTTGTTAATTAGTGCTACCTGAAAAGGGGTTTTTCCGTCCTGATTTTCACTATTAATGAGTTGTGCTAAATCTTTCTTGGTGACCGTTTTTATTAGGGTACCCAGAAACTTGCATTTCTGTTTCTTTTCCAACGACGCAATGAGGTGTAAAATATTTTTCCCTTCTTCAGCTTTTATGCTGCTAATATCCGTACAATCTTTTAGATATTTTTTTAATTTCCTGTTATTTCCATTTTTGATCGCTTTTAGTAATAGAGCATTGTTATTTGTTATTTCGTTGCTTATTTCTACTTTATGATCATCTTCAACATCGCTACCGTAGCCACTCTCTGTTTCGCTGTCCCTACGGTTGTGGGTAAAACAATATCTGCTATTGTCAGTAATTTTAGAAATTACTTGCTTTTTTGTTTCATTTGATATTTTTTTCGATCGTTCTATTGCTTCATCTAGCACTGGAAGGAAGCATTGGACATAATACCTATAATATTTTTCTTGTTCTCTAAGTGATTCTTCTAATTTAGTTAATACTTCAGGACTAGCACCTTCCTTGAATAACCTTTTACACTTCTTGAGGGTTCCATCTCGACTTCTTGGTTTTTCACGCTTGTGTTCTTCTTTTTTTACCTTTCTCTCTATAATGCCATACAATTGTTCGTCTTTTCTATCCCGCTCTTGCTTTTCATTTTTATCTATGTATTCATCTAATTTTTTTGCATTAGTAGCTAGTGCACTTAGATCTATACTCATACTAAAACCTCAATATTAAAAGCTATTTAAGTTGTCAGCTAAGATTCAATTTTTTTAATTAAGTCAAACGTTGTATATAGCTAACAAAGCCCGCTTCTGTCATCCTATGGCTTGACCATAGGATCCAGTCTAAAAAATCTGGATTCCAGCGTCACGCGCTGGAATGACAACTTAAGATATCGCCTATAATTAACCATAAACATATTTCGGTAAACCTAAGTTACTTTTAGCTATATGTAGTTGAAATACAGATAGAAAGGCAGGTAAGAAGGCAGAAAATTAATTTCTGTGAGAAAATTTGCCGTCATAGTTAAACCTCACTTGAACAGTTGTCTACTATTTTAACCATTTAATCTTAAAAAATAATAAATATAGCTAAACTGCGAAACGTGCTACTGGCTAAAATAGGATAAGAAACTATAGCTGCAAATATCCAAATTGATTTTTTATAAGTCTTCCAGACTTGGTTTTTCTTTTAGTTTTTTAAGTCTTTCTTTATTTAGTATGGAGCTTATCTCTTCTACACTTTTATCAATATCATCATTGATTATTACATAATCATATTTATCACGTTTGCTTATCTCTTTTTGAGCTTCGGCTAATCTGCGCTCTATTTCGCTTGCATCATCACTATTACGCTTTTGCAAACGCAACCTAAGCTCTTCCATTGAAGGGGGAAGTATAAAAACACTTACAACTTTTTTTCTCATGAGCTTGAATAAGTGAAATGCTCCTTGCCAGTCTATGCTGAGTAAAACGCTTATTCCATTGCTTAAGTTTTGCTCTATAAAATTTCTTGGTATACCATAAAAATTCTCAAAAACTTTGGCGTATTCAAGCATTTGGCCAGCTTTGCATAACTCGTGAAATTTTTCTTCGGTAACGAAAAAATAGTCTTTTCCATTTATTTCGCCGGAGCGAGGCTTGCGCGTAGTCATAGAAACAGACCTAACTAAATTAGTTGATTGCTCAAGTAATTTTGCTGATATAGTAGTTTTTCCAGCTCCAGAAGGGGAGGATAGAACCAATAATACGCCCTCACTTTTTACGGTCATTTTTCTTTGCATTTTTTAACATGGCGCTTTTTGGATCAGAGTTTAAGAAGCTAGAACCTTCTAAATTAGAATTTGATAAGTTGGTGCCAATAAGAGAAGAGTTATCAAAGACAGTATAGCGCAAATCGGTTTTTTCAAGATTTGCCTTATTCAAATTAACGTTTACAAACTTTGCTCTACTCAATGTTGAATTAGAAAAATCGGCATTTTCTAAATTCATATCCTTAAATTCAAAGTAAGAATAATTTACATTAAATTTTTCACCCTGTGATATTTTCTCTTGCAAATCTTCAATTGAAGTTATAGCATTTCCTGAACCTGTGAGTTTCTCCTGCCCTTGATTGTCAATCAAAATTGAATTATCAAATTTGCAACCTGTTAAGTGAACATCAGCAACTGAACTTTTATATATGCTTGAAGAGTGAAAAGACATATCACTAATTGTTGAATTGCTCAAATTGCTAAGAAAAAAACTAGTTTTCCTAAAGGCATTAGCGTGAAGCAAAGAAGATCTGAAATCGCTTTCAATAAAATTTGAATTAGTTACTTTTAAATTGGACCAACTCGAATTATCAGCTAATAAATTAAAGAATGTTGAATTTTCTATTTCACTGGAATCAATATTATGGCGAGAAAGCGTACTGTTATAAACTTGAGAGTCTTGGATTTTTATCTTATACATTGAAGTTGTAGAAAGGTCTGAATCTTCTATCTTTGCAGAGGTAAATAGTGAATGGTCAAAAAATGAGCCATTCATGTTAGAATTCGCAACTTTAGTATTATGAAACTTTCCATGACGAATGTCAGCATTAGAGACATTAACTTGATGCAGTTCACTAAAACTAAAATCAATATTGGATAAATCAGCATCCTGAAGATTTGTTTCAGAAACATATGCATGTTTTATCTTGGAACCATTTAGTATAGATTGAACAAAACTTGAATTATCGTCATTCACATAGGAAATTTGTGTGTTGCTTAAATTAGTTTCGTCGAAGTTACTGTCAATTATGATAGAAGAATTAAGGCAGGCATCGGAAAGATTGCTACCTGTAAAGTCTGATTCTTTTAACTCTGCACCATATATGTTAGCATTTTTTAATGAAGAAAATTGTATCTTTAATTTATATGCATCCACTCCAAAGAAACTTGCATTATCAAGGTTGTTTTTCTGCATAACGGTATCGTTTATTTCACTATCACTAAAATTTACGTAGCTAACATTCGAGTTTGATAAGCTAGAAAAACTCATTTTCACATTCGAGAAATTAGTATGCACACCAATTACATTGTGCATACTTACTTTTTTGAGATCGGAACTGATAAAATCAGCATAACTAACATTGGACTGGTCAAATACGATATCTGTTAAATTTGCAGAAACAAATTTTGTAAAACTCAAATTTGTACCTTTTATTTTAATGCCATGTAAATTAGCATTGGAGAAATTAGCACCACGTAAATCAACATCAATGAAAGACACATCTGATAAATCGGTGTTAGAAAAATCAGCACCAATTAGACTTACTCCATCAAAAACAGATTTATTGAGATATAATTGACTAAAATTAGCTCCATTTAAGTTAGAACCAAAACCTTTCTTAAAATCTTCTGGCACGCCCTCTTTGTGGCACTGCACCAAAAATTCAGCAAAGTCTTTTTTACTATAAGATACATATTTTACATCATGCAGAGCGTTTAAAAAATCACTAATCGGATTTTTTTCATCATTTATTTCGTTTCCATAACATAAATGACCAACTAAAATTAATATCAAGAATCTAATCATCTTGCTTATCGCACTGTATTTCTTTCGTTTTCACAGCCCAATCGTACATTGCTGAGCTTTCTTTATTGTCTATTTTTCTATCCTCCAAAAGATGTGGCATCATTTCAGCAATCGCATTTATTATCTTGACTTGCTTTTTTTCGATTGCTATATCAATTGAGGATTGAAAATTATTATTAACTACTCTAAGATCAGCGCCTTGTAATAAGAGAAAGCGCACTATGTCTACCTCACCTTGTTTAACTGAATAAATGAGAGGAGTATCACCCAATTTATTTCTAAATCTTAGTATCTCTTGAATTGTTAATCCAATTTTTTCTAGCTTACTTATTACTCCTCTTAAGCAAGTTAAGTTGTTCTTCTTAATGCAGTAAAAAAATTGTTTACTGTAATCGTCAATAAATATAGTTGTAGGAAGATGCTCATTAAGGCTATCATATTGTCGTTTATATATTGACTTGCTTTGTATATCTTTATGACCCCATTCTTTTATTGGTTCTCTGTTTAGCTTTGTCCATTTTTGTAAATTTTTCTTTTCACTTTGCTCTTCTTCATCTTTTTTAGTTATAGGTTTTACTCTATTGCGGTCCTTAGAATTATTGTTTATTTCTTTCACTTTTTTTTCTTCAGACTGACTTCCTACTTCTTCTTTTTTTTCTTCTGATAATTGACTCGCATCACTTTTTGAAAGTTCATTATCTTTTATATCAATCTTCTGATCAGCTTGTAGATTTTTTTGCGGGTTAGCTGTATTCTCATTTAAATCAGCACTTAAAGGCAAAGGCTCTGGTTTTAAATCTTTATTCACTTCTTTATTGGCCACATTTGGTAAATTTCGAGCAAATTTGTCTGTGCTTTCTTCTAGCGGGTCATTTGGCAAATCTTTATCAATCTTTTCACCCCCACTTATAGTTTTTTCAACCACGGAAGCTTTATTCTCGTTGTGTTGCAGCTTCTCTTTATCGGTAGTGTCGTCTAATCTTTTGCTCTCAGCCTCTTGTGTTTGTTTAGCATCGACGTTGCTTTTCAACTCATCTTTTTGATTTGTACTGCTCAGTAAATCTTGCTTTCTTGCACCTACATTTTCGTTTTTATGAACTGACCCAATTTTCTTTTCTTCACGCTGCTCTATGGCAAACAGGCTCAGTGATCCAAATACAACAACTAATAGTATGAAATATAAAATATTTTTCATAAATGTTCAAAACATAAGCTTAATTAAAATGATACTATAATCAAATGATTAATCTACAGTAAAAAATGCCTAAGAACCTGTACATGATCTCAAGAAAGGAATAAACTAAGAGATAATGTATATAAGTTAGGATATATGAGGAGTTTATACCCAAGTAATATAAGTCGGGAAAGATTTGAGATTATATTACCAGATCTAGAGTCCTGTAGAAAAAAAACAAAACCAAGAAAACTTGATTTGTATGATGTATTTTGTGGAGTGTTATACGTTCTGAAAAGCGTTTGTCAGTGGAGAATGCTACCAAAAGAGTTTCCAAAATGGCGCAATTGTTACGACTATTTTAAGAAGTGGAGTGAAAAACCAGATGCAAATAAAGAAAGTGTTCTGGAGCTGGTGTTAAAAAAAAATAGTTGGCGTAGTCCGACAAAACAATGGTCGGAAAGAAAAAACCAGCTTCTGCATAATTGATGCACAGAGTGTAAAAAATGCAGATACTGCTGAAGAAAAAGGCTACGATGCAGGCAAAAAGATTTCAGGAATAAAACGCCATATTGCAGTAGATACGCAAGGTTTGCCACATGCAATTTATGTAACAACAGCAGAGATAACTGACCGTAGCAGTGCTGTGAGAATGGTAGAAAATGCAAAAGAAAACCTCTCGGGAGTTAAAAATGTACTGGTTGATGCAGGCTATACGGGAGAGAATTTTGCAACACAAATAAAAGCAACTATTGGTGCAACTGTTGAGGTAATAAAACGCAGTGAATTACATACCTTTGCTGTATTGCCAAAAAGATGGGTTGTAGAGCGTTCTTTTGCTTGGTTGGAAAAATGTAGACGGTTATGGAAAAATTGCGAGCGTAAACTCAACACCAGCTTGCAAATGGTAGTTCTTGCTTTCACTGCTTTGTTCCTCAAAAGATTATGAACAGGTTCTAAGAAATTTTGATTTGGTAAAGATGCTTCAAATTCTCTATGTGTTTCATTTATTGATTGCTCAAATTTTTGGAACTCCTTTTCCCACTTTAAATTTATCTGTCCTGTAATGTTCTCATCTTTGCGTAAAGGGCCAATAAAATACCAGATTAAATTTTTTCCTCCAATTGTTTTATAGTCTCTTGAAAGCTGCTACAAGATTCAATCACATCTAAAATATCCTTTTTCTGCTGTTCATCTACATCTAAACTTTGACTTTCAGCTATAAATACATTTTCGTTTTCCTGTGGCATAATTTTACATTTTAAAAAATATACTATAATATTAACAGATTTCTTTAAAAAGTCAACTAATTGTTGGATAAATAAACTTGAGCATTTGGCCAAAATGTTATATAGTAGTCACTTCAAGAAGTACAGTATGGACAATACCATTATAAGAAAATACGATATTAGAGGTATAATAGGCAAAGACTTGCAGATTAATGATGGGTACGAGATAGGTAGAAAGTTTGGCCAAACCGTAGCTAGTGTTTGTGTCGGCTACGATAGTAGAATAGATTCACCAGGTATAGAAAGAGAATTAATGAGGGGCTTAACTTTATCCGGTGCAAATGTTATACGCGTTGGACTATGCTCTTCACCTATGCTTTACGCTGCAACACAAATCACACAGGCGGATCTTGGTATCATAATAACTGCCTCTCATAACCCCAGCGAATATAATGGCTTTAAATTTTTTAGTAATAAAAAAGTCTTCTCAGATCAAGAAATGAAGGAAATTATAAGCAGTCCAATTAAAAACAGTACAAGAATTGGAAGCTTAATTAACATAAATATACATGGTGAGTACATTAGCATATTAAAAAGTGCAGTGAAGAACGATACTACACAGAAATTAAAAATAGCCTGGGATTGTGGAAATAGTCCAGCAAGTGGAATTATAAGGTATATTGAAAAGATCTTGCCCGGTCATACGCACATCGTAACCAATAACTCTATAGATGGGGCATTTCCACTGCATGATCCAGATCCCATAGAGGAAAAGAACCTCGCTCAATTAATTGACATTGTGAAGGAATGTGAATGTGATCTTGGCATTGCGCTAGATGGTGATAGCGATAGGGTGCGCTTAATTGATAATAAAGGCAACGTTGTTTCCAATGACCATTTATTTATAATTTTTGCACGTGAAGTGTTGGAGGAATATCCAGAAAGCAAAGTTATTGCTAACGTAAAAATGAGTATGAAAGTGCATGATTTTGTTAGCAAGTTAGGAGGGCAAGTTATTACCTGTGCTACTGGACATTCACTGGTTAAGAAGAAGATGGTAGAGGAAGAGGCAAAGTTTGCTGGTGAATTAAGCGGGCACTTCTTCTTTTCTGAGCTGGGTTTTGATGATGGACTATATTCTGCTGTTAAAGCAGTTGATATCTTACTTAAGAAAAACCAAAGCCTATCTCAGGTGATTGAGGATTTACCAAAGTTATATATCACTCATGAAGTGAAGATTGTAGTGAAAGATGAGAAAAAGTTTCAAATAATTGAATCAATAAAGAAAACACTGGAGCAGCAAAATATTGTATTTTCAGATCTTGATGGTGTTAAAGTAACCGATAATAAAGGTTGGTGGCTTCTTAGGGTATCAAATACGCAAAACTGCATTACAGCAAGATGCGAAGGAGAGACTTTAGAGGGTTTTGAACTTACTAAAAAGGTTTTGTTCCATTACATTGATGAAGCAAGGTCTTTAAATTGTAGCTACTCACAGAAATAAACTTGATTTACAAAGTTGGCATAAAAGTATTATCAGAAGTATATATACGCAGCTTAAGAGATGGTATGAAAAAGGAGTTTGGCTTGAGCTGATTGAGAATTGCCATAATTCTTGTACAGCAATGAACATGTTTATAAATGAATATTTACTCTTCTTTTTTATTGTTTTTGGGTTTTTCTTGATCAACCATTTCTCCACCGATCTCTTTTATTTTTAGTATCAACGACTCTGGTACATATATGTCAATTACTTCTTCTGCTGTCACAAATAGAGTCTGATAAGAGTGTGAATTTATTATCCAATTAGGCAATATGTCTTCTGCTTCTATTTTAGACTCTCCCTCTTTTTTGTCATATACTGTGTAGCAATATAAGTGCACAGCAAAAAATAATACATAAGAGAGCAATATTCCTTTAAGCACTCCGAGAAAGATTCCAGTAACTCTATCGATAAACCCCAATCTTATGGGCGATAATATGTACATTAGCCAGTTATTTATTATCATCAATATAATATTAAGTATAATAAATACAGAGATTGTAGAAAGTATGTTTAATGTAACTTTAGAATCAAAATATTTACTATAATTTAGAGTGAAAAAATCATAGTGATTAGCTGTCAGAAAAACTGATAAAAATAGAAACATTAGTGCGCATAGCTCTTTTATGAAGCCTCTAGTTACCGAGATTATTACACATAGAACAACAATGAAGATAATTAGACTATCGAAAAGCATATTTTATATCTGTATGGTTTTCAAGATATAATAGTTATAAATAACGAGGTTGTAAAATTAATTGTATTTATGCTGCATCAGTTGATCTAAATACCTAGCGATCATGTCAATTTCTAAATTCAGATAATCATCTACTTTGTTGTACTGAAAAGTTGTATTTTCCCATGTGTAGGGAATTATATTTACTGTAAATTCGGCAGACCCCTTTTGAAATTCGATTTCTGATGGCAATTTTGTTGTCAAAGCTTGACTGTGCTCCTCAAATACATTTAAGTATTCTGCGGTGCTCGCCTGTGCTTCTCCTAAAAATTTCTCACCACAAACAAATTTCGAAAGGGGTCTGATGATAACTGAGTTCACTGTGAGAGAAACCCCATCTAGTGTAACGGAGCCTTTTTTTGCAACAAATTTAATTAATTCTTGTGAGCACGATAGCTTGATTTCATGAGAATCTAAATTTCGCTCAATTGTTAAAATTTTTACTATCCCGTCAACATGACCCTGAACTAGGTGGCCATCGATCTTATCACTTAATCTCATTGCTTGTTCTAGGTTTATTTTTTCCCCTATTTTCCACGTATTTAAGTTAGCAACCTTCATAGTTTCTTGAGACACTTGGACTGTAAATATATCGCTCATTATATCAACAACAGTTAAACACACACCAGAGCAAGCTATTGAATCTCCTTTACTTATAGAGGATAAATTTTGTGTTTTGATATGGAAAGAGTTGGAGTGGGTGGTAGTATCAGTTATAGTCCCGATATCCGTGATAATTCCTTTAAACATATGGTGAAAATAAATAATTTTACCATGAAAGATCTCTTAGGACAACTTGTTTACATTAGACTTCTTTCAAAATTCATGTATGGAGCTCAAAATTGTGAATTGCAGCAATCAAATTAAACCTTAAACCAAAACGTTTTCGTCGGTTTCTATACCTGTCCGAGATGATTTTAAACCTTTTCAATAAGCCAATTACGTTTTCAACAATTGCCCTTTGGCTCATAAGTGCCCTGTTCTCTTTTTTTTGTTCTTTGCTTAACGGATTCTTTTTCATTTTCCTGTGCGGTAATACAACATTTTTGTGTATCTTCTGCATTCCCCTGTAGCCGGCATCAGCTAAGATTTTGGTGTCCGGTAATATTGCTACCTTTGATTCTCTAAACATCCGAAAATCGTGTTTTCTACCATTCGAGAAAGATGTGCATATGACTTTTTTACTCTTCTTCTCTGTTACTATTTGTGTTTTTATAGTATGCCTTTTTTTCTTTCCAGAGTAGAAGGGCTTTTGCTTTTTTTTGGTCTCTCTACTGGCGTTTCAGTTCCGTCTATTACTAAAACTTCATATTCTACATCACTCTTTAATAGCTCTTTTTTTCCTGGTAATGCAAAATCTGGATGTTTTATTAATATGTCTTCTACCTATCTTATTATTTTAAAACTGTTACTTTCACTCATGCCATAGCTTTGCCCAATATGAAAATATGTACGATATTCTCTTATATATTCCAGTGCCATAAGTAGCCTGTCTTCTATGCAAAGTTTACTTTTTCTTCCACTTCTAGCTTTTTTTCTTTTATCCTCCACTTCTAGAATTTCTACCATTCGCTCAAATGTTGCTTTTTTTACCCCTGTTAAACGTCGAAACTTTTCTCCTTCTAACTTTTCTATTTCCTTATATTTCATGCTTTCAAATACTTCATCTTACACTCCCTCTAACAATTTTGAAAGAAGTCTATTTTGGGTAAGTTTAAATGCGAGAAGGAGATTTGTTCTGTTCAATAGATTCTACAGAATATTCAGAATATATAAAGCGAGCTAAATTCAAAATACACAGCGCGATTAATATTGGTAGTCCTATGTTCAATGCTAGCCCAATACTTTCTCTTTTTTCTGGTGGTACTAATCCTTTTAACATTGACACTTTTCCTAACGGAAAATGCCATAAGCAAAGTGTCGATGCAGATGCTACTATTATAAATAGACAAAAATAAGCCTTTTTTGAGGAAAATACAGTTTTTAATGATGATTTGAGTGTAATGTTAGTAGGTGGTAGAGTTTTAGCTTCATTTGTTGCTGGTGAAAGATCTTTAATTGGTAAAGGGTTTGTAGATTTGTGAGGAGTATTTTCATGTTGTGGAGAAGGTTGTTGTATATAAACACCTGAAACTAATTTAAGCAATTGCTCTTTTTTTCTATATACTTGTTTTTGTAAATATTCTCTACCTAAAAGTGAGTTACTAAGAGGTTGTGGCCTTTCGAGTATCTGTAATACTTCTGATATTTCGCCTGGCTCTAAGATTGCATGTAATTGTTTATCTTGAAAGTAAACAATATTGAATACTGAGCTAAAAATATTGCGAAATGTTTCTGGATCTTGATTTTTGTACCCACTCATCACTTCAATAAATATTTCATCGAGTTTTTTTCCCCTGCGCTCAATCTGGTTATCTATCATAGCTACTCTAGCATCATTTCGTGCTTGTTTTATGGTAGGTTGTTTTTCTTCTTCTGGTAGTTCTTGAGCTTGCTTTTTCGATTTTTTTCTATTAGCTTTAAAATACTCTGTGTGCGAAGTAATTTGACCGAAATCAGAAATAAGCATTGTGACGTCTTCTATTCTTCTTTCGTCGATTCCATCTTTTTGTGTTACCTTGTCCTGTTTTGTCTCTTGAAGTGTTGGATGGTAAGTCAAAGCCCTCTGGTTTCGTATGGACAGTTTTGGTGGCTGTTGAAAGAAGAATTGTATTGTATTAAAAAAATTGGGTAGCCGAAAAGAAGATCCAAACCAAAAAAAATTGTCACGCATTGCAGCAACAACTATTGGAACCCGCATCACTTGCTTTTTACTACTTGTTAAATTATAGCCAAACAGGCCTGTAACTGGTACGATTTGTCTATTTTGTGCGTTTTTTTGGTTAGTCTCACTCTGTTCTTTTTTGTCTTCATTTTCAGTTTTTTCTGTATGTTGTAGCTTTTCATTTAGAAATAACTCGATTTGGTGCAAGTTGTCCAGGTTAATGTTTTCAACGTCTGTTTGTAGCGTTATCGTTGTGCCCTGCAGAAGGATTTGAGGCGGAGCATTATTTACGAATTCTTCTACAGTTTTATAACTGTTAGTTTTACAGTAGTTATTATATAGTTCACTGCTTTCTTTGGGCACTTTTATGTTTGCTGTAAAATTTTTTTCCCGGGAAAGGCAGATTTTGAAAAAATTAATTAAAGAGTTTATTCGAAATAATCTTATATTAAAGGTGTCTTTATCTGTTGCTGTTAGCTCAAATGAAAATTCTTGTATATTACTTTCAATACTTCTCGAGCGAATAGTACTGATCTTAATTGTTTCGCTAGAAAATGCTTTACTTATGTTTCTGGATTTTTCCTTAAAGAGCTTAGGTAAATCCTCTATTTTATACTTATTCTTAGTTTCAGTATTACTGTTGTGCATAGTTGATACAGCAAATTCATCAACGCAAAGGTAAATAAAAAAGATTAATCAGTCAATAAATTAATAATCAGAATAGGGCAATTTTTCGGATTGTTGATGATATTTAAAATTTCACTATAATGAAAGTTTAAGCCAGCGTTTTTAAGATGAATAAAGAGTTATTAGATGACATACTTTCACTTGAAGATAAAGCAGTTTCCGAAATTGAGAATGCTTCTTTTTTGCAAGATTTAGAAAAAGTTAGACTATTATATTTGGGAAAAAAGGGTGTAGTTAGAGCGTATTTTGATAACTTAAAAAAGATAGAAAATGCAGAGAAAAAGCGTGATTTAGGCGCAGTTATTAATGCTTTACGTGATAAGATAGATCATCTTATCATGAATAGGGAAAATGTGCTAAAAACAGAAGAAGTTAACTTTAAATTGCAGAACGAGGCAGTTGATATTACGTTGCCTGTTAGACCAGAAAAAATCGGCAAGATCCATCCACTCAGTAAAGTTATAAATGAAGTAAAGCTTATTTTTGCACATATGGGTTTTAAAGCAGTTGATGGCCCTGATATTGAAGATGAATTTTATGTATTTGATGCACTGAATACTCCAAGTCATCATCCTGCGCGAGAGGAGCAAGATACCTTCTACTTAAAGAATAAAATAAACGATAAAAGAATGGTACTGCGCACTCACACTTCATCTGTACAGATTAGAACCATGGAAAAAACAAAAAAATTCCCAATTAAAATAGTAGCCCCTGGTAGGGTATACAGAAATGACTTTGATGCAACTCATACTCCTATGTTTCACCAGATAGAAGGGTTATATGTCGATGAAAACGTCAATATGGGCCAGTTAAAATTTACTATTCATCACTTCCTTAATAAGTTTTTTGGAGATAAAGGGCTGAAGATACGTTTTCGTAATAGTTTTTTTCCTTTTACTGAACCCTCTGCGGAAGTGGACATAAGTTATAAAGGTAGTAAATGGATAGAAGTGCTTGGATGTGGTATGGTGCATCCAAATGTCTTTCAAAATGTTGGAATAGACCATACTAAATACAACGGTTTTGCGTTTGGCATTGGTATAGAAAGGCTTGCGATGCTAAAATATCAAATCAGCGACCTAAGAAGCTTTTACGATAACAAAATCAGTTGGCTTGATCATTATGGTTTTCATTTTTCATCTTTAAGATAAGTGATAAATAAAGCTCATACTTTTATCATACTTGCTGCCGGGCATGGCAGGCGGATGAATTCAGATTTGCCTAAGGTTCTGCACGAAATAGGCAATTTTTCCATGCTTCAGCATGTCATTTACAATGCAAAACAGTTAAATCCTGAAAATATTGCTGTTGTAGTTGATCAGCCTTTAATTGAAAGACTAAAGTGCTTTGAGGATATACAGTTAATTACACAAGAATCAACACTCGGCACGGGGGATGCAGTCAAAACTGCGATGAGAAACCTGAAAGAATTGCCAGATTCGAACATAGTTGTTGTGCAGTATGGAGATACTCCGCTCATAAAAAGCAGCACAATAACTAAAATGATTAGTTATTTAGAAGGCAAGGCTCTAGTTTGCCTAGGTTTTAGGGCAAGCAATAAAGAATATGGTAGGTTAATCATTGAGAATGGTTCCTTAAGAGAAATCGTAGAAGCAAAGAGTGATAAAAATAATCATGAAGAGTTTCTTGCCAATGCTGGAATAATGGTTGCATATGCAAAGAATTTACGTGAATTGGTGGAGAAAATAGAGTGCAATAGCTCAACTCATGAATATTATTTGACCGATATAGTTTCCATTGCAGTGAAGAGTAATTTAAATGTCGGTTACGTTATTACGGGTGGAGAAGAAGCAACGGGAATAAATAACAGAAATGACCTTATAAAAGCTGAATTTTACTTTCAAGAAAATAAAAGAAAAATTTTTACCGACGCCGGAGTAACACTTGTTGCGCCAGAGACTGTTTTCTTTTCTCTTGATACGCAAATTGCCAGAGATTCAGTGATTTACCCATACGTTTTTTTTGGTCCTGGAGTGAAAATAGAGTCTGGTGCGAAAATGCTGCCATTTTTGTATTTAGAAAACTGCTTAATTAAAAGTAATGCTGAGGTCGGTCCATTTACCAGAATACGCGGAAACACAACAATTGGTAATAAGGCAAAAATAGGAAATTTTGTGGAAGTGAAAACAAGTGAAGTTGGTCAAAACACTAGAATAAAACACTTAAGTTATATAGGAAATGCTAAAGTAGGGCAGGGGAGTAATATAGGAGCAGGCACTATTGTTTGTAATTATGATGGGAAAAATAAATATGAAACGAATATAGGGAGCAATTGCTTTGTTGGCGCCAATAGCTCACTAATTGCGCCGCTTAATATTCATGATGAATCTGTAATTGCAGCAGGTAGTGTTATAGTTGAGGATGTACCAGAAAAAAGCCTTGCAATAGCAAGAGAAAAGCAGGTGATTAAGAAAATAAAGTAATTTGCTGTAATTATATTAGACTTCTTGCATAACCATATAACAAACTTTTATTAGGAATAGAAACGAAAAAACTTACTTGACAAACTCCGCCAGCGCCCTTATCATGAAACTGAAGCTATATTATTTAACTTCCCAATCTGTGCAGATTAAAACGACAAGAAAACTTGTATTTGGCGTACTATGCTTAATTTTTTGCACTATGTGTACCTTATGTCTTTATCAAATTTCTAGGTTTTTACCTATATAAGCTGAAACGCGCTTATAAAGCGTTCAAGACATCACCCAACGTCAAATTTTAAAATAGAGAGTGAATAACTAGCTACTGCGGGTTTTCTATGCCTTTTTTTTCTGCCTGGTAAATTTCTTAAATATTAAAGCTAAGGTTAGTTGCATTTAAAAGCAGCTAAATTGCAGCGTTTAAGACTTAAAAACGCCAATACTGAAAATAGACAATGACTAGGGCTTCTTTTGCCTTTTTTTTCGTTTGGTAAATTTCTTAATGTTTGTAGCTAAAAGAGCCCAAGAGAGGTGTCATTCCAATGCCCCTGTGATGTCATTCCAGCGCGTGACGCTGGAATCCCAAAAAAAGGATGATGTCATCCCAGTGCCCTGACTACTTGGATCCAGAAAACTTAACTTTAAATAAGTGGCTGCATAATAAAGACTAGATTCCAGACTGGAATGACATCACAGGGGTACTGGGATAACATCATCATAAAGGAACCAGTGTCAAGCTACTCGGATGACAGGAGAAGGGGCTACTTGCATGACGGTGTCGGTAAACTTAGAGCTATAATAACTATTTGCCTTTTTTCTGCTTAGGTTATGCAAGAAGTCTACTGTCTGAGAAAAGGTAGATAAAAGATGAAAACAGATAGAAGTATTTAAGTAGCTCAAAAGGAACGTTAAGTCATGTTTTTTATTTATATTGACAGTATATATGACATCGTTTACGATTAAAGTTAATAACAATAATTTATATTTATCATGTTTGCAGTAATTGAGACTGGTGGAAAGCAATATTTAGTAAAAGAAGGCAGTATAATAAAGGTAGAGAAGTTAGAAGCTGAAGAAAAAAAAGAGGTGGAAATCAATAAGGTGATTTGTATTTCAAATAATGGCTTATCTTATTCATCTAATGCTACTGTTAAAGCTGAAGTATTGGAGCAGTGTAGAGGAGAAAAAATTATAATCTTTAAGAAGAAAAGAAGAAAAAATTACCGTAGGAAAACTGGTCATAGGCAGTATATAACTGTTCTTCGTATCAATGAAATTAATCTTCAAAAGTAAGAGGTAAAATATGGCAACTAAAAAATCAGGTGGTAGTTCCTGTAATGGTAGAGATTCGGCAGGTCGTAGGTTAGGAATAAAGAAGAATGGGAAGGTTATTCCTGGTAACATAATTGTGCGCCAAAGAGGCACAAAATTCCATCCTGGAAAGAATGTTGGTATAGGTAAAGATCATACGATTTTTGCTAAAATAGAAGGCTGGGTCAGCTTTAGAAGGTCAGCAAATAAAAAGACTTTTATTGATATCTTGCCTACAGATAATATGAAAGCTTCAGCTTGAATAAATCATGGGTCTGTAGCTCAGGTGGTTAGAGCGCACGCCTGATAAGCGTGAGGTCGGAGGTTCAACTCTTCCCAGACCCACCATTTAATAATTACTAACTGTGTTTTTTATAGCGGTTTTGGTATTATATAAGCAGAAACCTAAAGCATGAGTTTATATAAAAATTTAGTAACCAGTGAATCAGTGGCGGCTGGTCATCCAGATAAAGTAGCAGATCAAATTTCAGATGCAATACTTGATGAATACCTTTTCACTGATCCTTTTGCGCGAGCTGCAATAGAGACTTTAGTCACCAAAGATAACGTTATTATAGCTGGGGAAGTATTCGGACCTAACATCAAAAAGGGCAGGATTGAAAGTATTGTACGGAATACAATAAAAGATATTGGTTATGAGCATGATGGTTTCCACTGGAGAAAAGTGAAGGTAAATATATTATTACATGAGCAAT
Organism: Wolbachia endosymbiont (group A) of Longitarsus flavicornis; assembly: GCF_963931955.1. Classification (NCBI taxonomy): domain Bacteria; kingdom Pseudomonadati; phylum Pseudomonadota; class Alphaproteobacteria; order Rickettsiales; family Anaplasmataceae; genus Wolbachia; species Wolbachia endosymbiont (group A) of Longitarsus flavicornis. The sequence continues at coordinate 994,432 of NZ_OZ008337.1, forward strand.
CAAATGACATTGCAATAGGGTTGGATCAAGGTGCTGGAGATCAGGGCATAATGTATGGCTATGCAACAACAGAGACAAAAAACCTTATGCCGGCACCCATTTTTTATGCGCACTCGATTCTGAAAAATATCATGAGCGCAGTTAAAGAAGCAAAACTTGGTCCAGATGCAAAGTCACAAATCACTTTGGCATATGAGAATAACCTCCCGGTACGTGCTGAAAGTATTATTGTCTCAATACAGCACCCTGAGGATTTGGATCAATCAAAAGTAAAAGAAATAATTTACCCTTACATAGTTTCATTTTTACCTGAAGGATGGATGTGTCCTGAGGAAAATCTCTTAGTCAATCCAACTGGTAGATTTGTTATTGGTGGGCCGGTTGGTGATTGTGGATTAACCGGACGGAAAATTATGGTTGATACTTATGGAGGTTATATTCCACACGGTGGAGGAGCATTTTCCGGAAAAGATGCAACCAAAGTTGATAGATCTGCAGCTTATATGGCAAGATACCTTGCTAAAAATATTGTCTTTGCAGGGTTGGCTGAACGTTGTCTGGTGCAGTTTTCTTATGCAATTGGTATATCAAAACCTACTTCATTCTATATTGATACATTTGGTACGAATACGGTAGAGGAAGGAGTAATTAAAAAGTTTATCGAGAATAATATAGATTTATCAACAAAAGGCATAATCAAGCATTTATCGCTTAATCATCCTATATATAAACGTACAGCCTGTTATGGACATTTTGGTAAACAGTCGGAAAGTGACGGTGGATTTTCTTGGGAAAACATGAACTTGTCCGCTGATCTTTGTAGAGAATTCAATATAGAAGGTAATAGTAAGATTTCTTTAGATTGCTAAAATTTTTGATTTACAGCCCAATATTTATATACTAGCTTATTGTTAAAGTATAATTGCTTTTTCATAATAATTATACTATATTAGTGATAATTTTTTTATATTCAGTTTTTATTGTGAGGCTCATAAGGTGTATAACGAAATAGAAGGAGAACTGTACAACGTAATTGTAAAAGAGTTTTCCGATCTTATTGATAGGATGAAAGAACATCCTTTTTATGTTGAATTGGTGAATGGTACTTTAGATTATAAAAGATTTAAATTTTACCTTCAGCAGGATTTTCTATGTTCTGTAGATAACGCTCGTGCTCATTTAGTGGTTGCAGCTAAAGTTAATGATGTTGAGACAATGAGTAGGTTAATTGATATAACAAAAGGAACATTTGATTTTCGAGAACAATATAAAAAATATTTCGAGGATTGTGATCTATCTGATAATAATAAAAAGTCAAGAGCTTGTTCTGCCTATGCTGACCTTTTCATGAGTACTGCGTATCACAATTCTGTTACTGAGACCTTAGTGTTGTCTTATTCTCTCTTTAATGTATACCAAATTGTTATATGCCATATGGCAAATGAGATAACAACTAAGGGGATTAAAAGTAACAAATACAAAAAGTGGATTGATATCTGTAATAGCAAAGGAATGGACGCGGTGGTTGAAGAGGTTAGTGATATTACAAGTGAGCTATACAAAAAAGCTAGTGACTGTGAAAAGGAAAAGATATATGAGCTTTGTAGAAAAGGACTGGAGCTAGAGATAGTGTTTTTGGATGAGGCATATTACTCTAATATACCTCAATAAAAACGCATTAGCACAAATTGTTTACGTTGGCAGTATTGTAGTGTTCAGTGGTATAATTAAGAGTTGTTATGGATCAAATCTTTTAAAGGATATAATTGAGCATCCTTTTAATGTTGAATTGGCGAATAACACTCTAAGTATAGAAAGTTTCAGATTCTATATTCAACAAGGTACATTACTCTTGAGTGATTATATTCGTACCGTTTTAATTACTGCATCCAGGGTAGAAGACTGTAACAATGTTGTTTCACTTATTAGGGTGGCTCGAGGGGCAATTGCTATTGAAAGAATTTTGCATAACCACTACTTTGCTATATATGCTATAAATCGTGGAGAGAAATCTCTTGAGTGCTTAAATTTCACTAATTTTCTTTTGTCTACATCATATAGCAACACTTATGAAGCCATAACAGTTTTGTATTCTTATATGTTTATATACAAGACTACCGTTGATAGTATGAAAAATAGATTCAAGAAAAATAATAGATATAAGGATTGGTTTGATTTTTATAGCGGTAGTTTTATAGAATCTGGATGCATTATTTTAGAAAATATTGTTGATGAATATTGCAGCAGGGCAAGAGAAAATGAAAAGAGCAGAATGCTTAAGTTATTTAAGATAAGCGCCCAATTCATATTGGATTTTTTGAACGGTGCATATAATTTTTCACAAATCAATCAAGATTTTAAGGAATATTGACAATTTTAAGCTAATTTGTATTCTTAGTATGTATTTTTAAGATGGTATGAAAAGTAAGGAACATGATTTTCATTTAGTGGACCAAAGTCCTTGGCCAATTGCTATATCAGCAGCAATTCTTATTCTTGCACTTGGATTAGTTGGCGCGCTTCATAAACAAATTTTCGGAATGTTTTGTTTAGTTCTGGGAATCTCCGCAGTATCAGGGGTGCTGTTCTACTGGTGGAGAGATGTAATAAGGGAGGCCATTTATGACAAATGTCACACTGCCATTGTAAAACATGGACTCAAATTTGCAATGTACTTATTTATTCTCTCGGAGGTTGTATTTTTTATAGTGTTCTTTTGTTCATTCTTTAAAGCCTGGCTTGATCCAGTTTTTTTATTTGAGGCGTTTTCTCCTGCAAAAAAAGTTGAATGGCCCCCTGAGGGAATTTTGCCGCCTGATCCGTGGTCACTACCATTCATGAATACGTTAATATTATTGCTTTCTGGTACAACAATTACTTGGGCAAATCACTCTTTACTCGAAAACGATAAAAAGAGCATGATTAAAATGCTGTCCATAACTATATTGCTTGGGGTTTTTTTTATAATAGTGCAAGCAATAGAGTATCATGAAGCGAGTTTTTCTCTACAAGAAACAGGAGAAAAGCTTATTTATACATCCAATTTTTATATGATTACCGGTTTTCACTGTGCACACGTTATAATAGGAATAATATTTTTATCAGTGTGTTTATTTAGAGCGCAGAAAGACCAATTTACACCTCAGGACCATTTGTGCTTTGAGTTTGCCTCCTGGTATTGGCACTTTGTAGATATAGTCTGGATATTTTTATTTTTATTTGTCTATTGGTTAAGCATTTAATTAAGTGGTTAAAATAATAGGTCTAGATCCAGGGATAAGCAAGACTGGGTGGGCCATTATCGACCTAAACGAAAAAAATAATATTGAATTTTTGGGCGGTGGTACCATATCAACTGATGGTAAATTGGATACAGGTGAACGCTTACATATAATTTTTGAACAATTAAAGAAAGTAATTTCCCTATACTCTCCGAATGAAGCTGCGGTAGAAAAAATTTTTGTTAATAAAAATCCTAAATCTTCACTAACTTTAGGATATGCAAGAGGGGTCGTAATTTTAGCGTTGAAAATAACAGATCTAACTATAAATGAATATGACGCAAACTATGTAAAAAAAAGCATTACCGGAAATGGCCATGCTGATAAGGATCAGATTATATTTATGGTGAAGCAGATAGTTAAAAATTTGAATATAAAATGTCACCATGCTGCTGATGCTCTTGCTGTAGCAATTTGTCATGCTTATACGAAAGGTTCTTGTTTTGTTGAGTAACTTTATATGAGGTTCAGTTTGAAAATTTCCAGATCTGGAAAAACTATTTGATTGCCTTTATTTTATCTAAGGCTCGTTGCAAAATAATACATGCGGAAATTTTATCATCTATTTTTTTCGATTTTGTGATTGATATTCCAGTGATTTTTAGTGTATGAGTTGCAATAGATGTTGATAAGCTCTCGTCTTGTAAGTATATATTTACTTTATATTTTTTTATTATTTTATTTGCAAATTGGATTATGGTTTTACACCATTTAGTTTCTTGCTCGTCTATGTTTAATGGTATTCCTATTACCATTGATCCAGCTTCATTTTCTTTGAATATTCTATGCAGATAACCTAAATCTTTGCTCATATTTTTCCTGTAATATATACTATGAGCTGTGGCTATAAGCTGTGTTTTATCACTGAATGCTATGCCTATTTGCTTTTCTCCCATGTCAAGGCACATTATGCGCTTATCTTTTGGAATAGACTTTAGAAACTCATCTGGACTGCTATGTAGCATCTATTGACACGACAAGCATTCATCGTAGTCAATATCTGTTTTTTGTTGCAATATTTCACTTTTTTTGAATATGTCATGCGAGACCTTATCGGCTCTCTGCATTGATTGTGATCTGCAGTAATATAAGCTCTTCAATCCTTTTTTCCAAGCAAGCATGTGTATTTTGTGCAAGTAACGTTTATGTACGTTGGCAGGTAAGAACAGATTTACTGATTGAGACTGGCAAATATACGAAGTTCTATCACTTGCATGTTCTATAATCCATCTTTGGTCAAGCTCGTACGCTGTTTTAAATGTCAATTTTTCATGCTCACTAAGAAAATCTAAATGCTGAACGGAACCCTCGTTTGTTGAAATTGAAGACCATATTTTATCATTGTCTTGATTTTTTTCTGCTAATAGTTTTTGCAAGAATTTATTTCGCACTACAAATGAGCCTGTAAGTGTCTTTTGTATGAATACGTTTGCTGCGTATGGTTCTATTCCAGGGGAGGTATTACCTGCAATAATGGAGATCGAGGCAGTAGGAGCAATAGCGAGTTTGTGTGTAAACCTTTCCATTAGATCAACTTCTTTGGCATCAGGACATGCTCCCTTTTCTTCTGCTAATTTTTTAGAAACTATATCTGCTTGCTCGCGTAAATACTTAAATATTTTTTTATTCCATTGTTGTGCTGTTACTGATTCAAAAGGAACCATTTTGCTTTGTAAAAATGAGTGAAAGCCCATCACACCAAGACCAATACTGCGTTCTCTGGCTGCAGAATATTTTGCTCGCTGCATTTCATTCGGTGCTTTATTTATGAAATCTTCCAATACATTATCAAGGAAACGCATTATATCTTCTATGAAGAGTTTATCGTCTTTCCATTCTTCGTAGTACTCAAGATTTACGGATGATAGACAACACACAGCAGTGCGTGACTTATTCAGGTGATCATAACCTGTGGTTAAAGTTATTTCACTGCATAGATTTGACATCTTGATGTCTAAGTTGAGCTTTTTGTAAGATTCTGGCTTATTGTTATTTGTTGCATCAAGGAAAATAATGTAAGGTTCTCCAGTTTCAACTCTTGCTGTTAATATCTTGATCCATATATCCCGCGCTTTTACAGTTGAAATAACCTTATTGTTGTGAGGGCTTATTAAATTCCATTCTTGATCATTCTCAACAGCCTGCATAAATTTATCTGTTACTATTACAGCATGATGTATATTTAACGCTTTGCGATTTGGGTCACCGCCTGTTGGCTTGCGTAAATCCAGAAACTCTTCTATCTCCGGATGGAATACAGGAAGATAAACTGCTGAACTTCCTCGCCTTAAGGATCCCTGACTAATTGCAAGCGTTAGAGCATTTTGCACTACAATAAATGGAACAATTCCTGATGTTTTGCCGCTACCCTTTACGCTTTCGCCTATTGAACGCAGGTTTCCCCAATAACTACCTATTCCTCCACCACGTGCAGCAAGCCAAACATTTTCATTCCATAGATCAACTATTCCCTGCAAGCTGTCTTCGGTTTCATTAAGAAAGCAAGAGATAGGTAACCCTCTCTTAGTGCCACCATTGCTGAGTATTGGTGTTGAAGGCATGAACCACAAGTTGCTCATGTAGTCATAAAGACGCTGCGCATGTTCTTTATTATCAGAATAGTAATTAGCAATACGTGCAAAGAGGTCTTGATAACTTTCATTTTCTATTAAATACCTGTCTGATAGAACTGCTTTTCCAAAGTCGGTTAATTTGCTGTCCTTTGCGTAATTAATGGTAATGTTATTCATAAAGTTCCTTTTATTCTTTTATTATATATAGGTACTTAAAAGTCATTTTGAGCGATTTTTAAGTTAGGTTTTTCGGATTTTTTTGTTGATGCTGTAATGCAAACAAGATACCGTCAACCTGACTGCCATATATTTTACAGTAACTCATATAACTTATTTGCATATTTATTTCTTTTGCAACATGTTGAACATAACTTTCTGAGTGACGAAAATAGTCTCCTTTGTTTACAAAGTCAATACCTTCACCTTCCTTTCTTCTTATTAAACATACAATAACCCCTTTTTTGCTCGTAGATCTTTTTGCTAATTCCAATTCTTCTTGAAAGTCATGTAGATAATGTAGCACTTCAGCAAAGATAATTACATCATACTGCTGGTTTTTCTCTTGTTTAAGAAACTCTTTCATTTCCATATGTATTAATTCATTGTAAACAGGCTTACCTTTTATAAAGCATCCTCTTGCGATATTTAGCATTCTACTTGAAATGTCAATTCCTGTTATGTGGTTTCCAATACTATTTATTTTCAAGAAATGACCACATATTCCAGTTCCACAACCAAGGTCAAGTATATTGAGCTCAGAAGTGGAGTTGTTGAAGATTTTTGTAATTATCATGTGTACAAGTTCATGCCCTCTATACTGTTTAGCAATCAACCAATGTTCAACAAAATATTCACCTGTGTAATCAAAATATTGTCTTATGAGGTTTTTTGGCAATTCTGTAATAGGCGCTGAGTTTGTCATTTTTTTTATATAGTAAGACGCCTCCTCGTGGTCACTATCTAATTTTAGTGTCTTTGTTAAATAATTATAAGCTTTGTTAGTATTCCCTACCGCAAAATGACACCTTCCGATGTTATACCAGACTATAGGTAAATGGGGGTAAAATATGCTAATTAACCAAAATCGTAACTTTGCATCTGATATGCTACCTTTATAAAAGTGATATAAACCGATTTCAATGTTGGTATTTAACAGGTTCTTAGATTTTTTAAGAAGCACTATCATTTCTTTATGAAGAGTATTATATTTATTCACAATGAAGTGTTTTACTTTCTTAATATTTAATACGCCAATGAGCTTAGACATACAATTTAAAGCAACGTTTTTTATAAAAGAGAGATTACTTTTCATACATTAGAAATACTCCGAATGTTCATTATCATTTTTAGGCAATTGATTTTAACACATTTTATCTTACAAAATATCTTTTTCATTAATTTTTACTGTATATATAAGTTTACCGCATATTTCTCAGATTGTACTGTTTAGGATTGCTAGTATATTGTTGTTGATAATATAAGTAAATGTTTTGTGCAAAAAGGCGTTGACATATTATTTATTAGGTTATAATATATAAAAGATTAATTTAGTTTTTAGATGTTTGACAAGTTTTATGGTAGAGATTAATTTAATCTCAATTCAATTTTAATAATATTTAACTCTGCATATTCTGCATATAGTCGGATAAATAAATTATTAAGAGCACTTGATGGATGCCTTGGCGTTAAGAGGCGATGAAGGACGTGGCAGGCTGCGATAAGCTGTGGGGAATTGTCAACAAATTTTGATCCGCAGATTTCCGAATGGGGAAACCCAACTAGCTTAGCTAGTTATTACATACTAAGTATGTAAAGTAAACTTGGTGAACTGAAATATCTAAGTAGCCAAAGGAAAAGAAATCAACCGAGATTCTGTTAGTAGTGACGAGCGAAAGCGGAAAAGGCTAGTGATTTAAGAATAAGAATTAGAATACTCTGGAAATAGTAACCATAGAAGGTGATAGTCCTGTATAAGTAGAAAGTTCTTAAGTCCTTGAGTAGAGCGGGGCACGTGAAATCCTGTTTGAATATGGGGGGACCATCCTCCAAGCCTAAATACTCCTTAACGACCGATAGTGAACAAGTACCGTGAGGGAAAGGTGAAAAGAACCCCGGGAGGGGAGTGAAATAGAATCTGAAATCAAGTGCTTACAAACAGTTGGAGCTCTATATCAATTTATTGATATTTAGAGTGACAGCGTACCTTTTGCATAATGGGTCAGCGAGTTAATCTATGAAGCAAGCTTAAGCCGTTAGGTGTAGGCGTAGCGAAAGCAAGTCTGAATAGGGCGTTTTAGTTTTATGGATTAGACCCGAAACCAAGTGATCTAGTCATGACCAGATTGAAGGTGTGGTAAAACACACTGGAGGATCGAACCAGTTAATGTTGCAACATTATTGGATGAGTTGTGATTAGGGGTGAAAGGCCAATCAAACTTGGAAATAGCTGGTTCTCCGCGAAATCTATTTAGGTAGAGCGTTGTATGTATGTTGTTGGGGGTAGAGCACTGGATAGACTAGGGGGATTCACCGTCTTACCAAATCTAACTAAACTCCGAATACCAACAATTAATTATACAGCAGGCACACTACGGGTGCTAAGTCCGTGGTGGAAAGGGAAACAACCCAGATCACTATCTAAGGTCCCAAAATTACAGCTAAGTGGGGAAGGAAGTAGAAAAACCATTACAGCTAGGAGGTTGGCTTGGAAGCAGCCATCCTTTAAAGAAAGCGTAACAGCTCACTTGTCTAAATAAGTTTTTCTGCGCCGAAAATGTACCGGGGCTAAAGCTGTATACCGAAGATGTGAGTACTTGTTGATTTCGATCAATGGGTGCGGTAGCGGAGCGTTCCGTAAGTCTGTGAAGGTGGTTTGTGAAAACTGCTGGAGATATCGGAAGTGAGAATGCTGACATAAGTAGCGTAAAAGAGTGTGAAAAACACTCTCACCAAAAATCTAAGGGTTCCTACGTTAAGTTAATCTGCGTAGGGTTAGTCGGTTCCTAAGGCGAGTCCGTAAAGGAGTAGTCGATGGCAATTAGGTTAATATTCCTAAACCTCTTAAGTGTGACGGGTTTCGTATTTGTATAGATCTTATTGGATTGATCTATGCTTAAAAGAAGCTCCAGGAAATAGCACTTATATTTATGAGGCCGTACCGCAAACCGACACTGGTGGATGAGTAGAGTATACTAAGGTGTTGAAAGAATGATGTTGAAGGAACTCGGCAAATTATACCTGTAACTTCGGAAGAAGGGTAACCTGCTTTTAGGCAACTATGAGTAGGTGGCACAAAATAGGGAGTAGCGACTGTTTACTAAAAACACAGGACTCTGCAAACACGTAAGTGGAAGTATAGGGTCTGACGCCTGCCCGGTGCTGGAAGGTTAATAGGAGGGGTGCAAGCTCTAAATTGAAGCCCCAGTAAACGGCGGCCGTAACACTGACGGTCCTAAGGTAGCGAAATTCCTTGTCGGGTAAGTTCCGACCCGCACGAATGGCGTAACGATTTCTCCACTGTCTCCAACATCACTTCAGCGAAATTGAATTCCCCGTGCAGATGCGGGGTACCCGCGGTTAGACGAAGAGACCCCGTGCACCTTTACTATAGCTTTACATTGCTATTAAAAGTGTGATGTGCAGGATAGGTGGGAGACTTTGAAGTTATGGCGCTAGCTATAATGGAGTCAACCTTGAGATACCACCCTTTACACTTTTGATATCTAACTATGTTTCATTATCTGGAACTAGGACATTGTATGGTGGGTAGTTTGACTGGGGTGGTCGCCTCCTAAAAAGTAACGGAGGCGTGCGAAGGTAAGCTAGAGCTGGTCGGAAATCAGCTTGATAGTATAATGGCATAAGCTTGCCTGACTGCGAGGCTGACAAGCCAAGCAGAGACGAAAGTCGGTCATAGTGATCCGGTGATTCTGTATGGAAGGGTCATCGCTCAACGGATAAAAGGTACGCCGGGGATAACAGGCTGATGGTGTTCGAGCGTTCATAGCGACGACACCGTTTGGCACCTCGATGTCGACTCATCACATCCTGGGGCTGAAGAAGGTCCCAAGGGTTCGGCTGTTCGCCGATTAAAGTGATACGTGAGTTGGGTTTAGAACGTCGTGAGACAGTTCGGTTTCTATCTGCCGTGGGTGAAGGAAATTTGAGAAGGTCTGACTCTAGTACGAGAGGACCGAGATGGATATACCTCTGGTGTACCAGCTGTTATGCCAATAGCATCGCTGGGTGGCTATGTATAGATGGGATAATTGCTGAAAGCATATAAGCAAGAAACCCTCTTCAAAAAGATTTCCCAATTAAGGCCGTGGAAGACTACCACGTTGATAGGCTAGGTGTGGAAGCATGGTAACATGTGAAGCTAACTAGTACTAATAGCCTGATTGATTTATTTGCTTTCTGTATGTGTGTATGCAGTGTTAAATATTAAGTTAAAATTGTTAAGTTAGAAATTTTTATTGACTTGGTGGCTATAGCAAAAATGAACCACCCGATCTCATATCGAACTCGGAAGTGAAACTTTTTAGCGCTGATGGTACTTGAAAAGGGAGAGTAGGTCGCCGCCAAGTCTATAAAAATTTCTTTGTTAATTGGATAGTAGGTATACTTATATTGTAACTTTCTTGTTGTGTTACTATTCTTTAAGTTTTTACTTTAACCACGATGTCTTTTTTTTCTTATATGTTCTTGGTCGTTTTCTACATTATTTAGCATTGTTCCTACTTTCCCTAATTGACTCCCTTTTGAAGGAGAATTACTGATTTCTGGTAATATTACATTACCTCCTACTTTTTTAAATAATTCTTCTTGTTGGCGAAATGCTGACCTCCAATCTGTTCCTGTTCCTTTAGGAAGAAATAAGAATTGATACATCTGACCAAAGCCTGTGTTATTTACCTCTTTTATATGCTCCACCATTCACCACACCCATTAACTATTTTTAAAAATTTTACCTATATTATCATAAAAAATATAGTTGTAAATACCTTAATTGAGATTTTTTTTTATTTTATCTTTTTTAAGCAAATAGTTAGATCTTTTTGTAAGTTTTTATAACTTGCTTGCATAATGTTTCTATGAGTTAGTATTATGTAGTAGTGCCCTATATTACTTATATTTAAAATGCTAATTTTAGCAAGTATTCGTAGTTGTCTTTTTATTTTATTTCTTTTTGCTGCTTTTCCGGCTTTTTTACTGATAGCCAGACCTACTCTAATAGTATGAATGTACTTTTCAGGTTCTCTTTCTTTTATAGCGTACAGTGATATATAAAGCCCACGATAAAAAAGACTGCTGAGTGCTAACTTATTTTTGAAAGCAAAGGAAAAATCTTTTTTTTTATACTTACTATGCGCATAACTTGTTACACCCTAATGAACGGCGCCTATTAAGGATTTTTCTTCCAGCTCTTGTTGCCATACGTGAACGAAATCCGTGTCTACGCTTTCTTATCAAATTTTTTGGTTGAAATGTTCTCTTCATTGTTTTTATATTAATATAATTATTTATTTTAAATTATTTTACTTTATTGTCAAATAATGGTGAACTTGTATGACATTTTCGTAGAATAAAATTTGATGCATGGGAAAATGAATTCGGTGATAATCATACCTGTCTTACTAATCCTTTTATTTTGTTTTAGTAGGTTTCAAGAAGTAAATAAGGTTAAATCTTATCTATATCTTAGTTGTGTAATGGTGAACTTGTATGACATTTTCGTAGAATAAAATTTGATGCATGGGAAAATGAATTCGGTGATAATCATACCTGTCTTACTAATCCTTTTATTTTGTTTTAGTAGGTTTCAAGAAGTAAATAAGGTTAAATCTTATCTATATCTTAGTTGTGTATGGATGCTAACTTGGTTGTCAGTATTCTATAATAATTGTTTTGTAACTTTTATTTCTATAGCGTTACTTTTTTTCATGCTTGCTTTTATCTTTAAAAATAAAAGAAATAAGGTAATAAAACTTTCGTTATTTGTGGCTTTGGCCATATCATTTTTTATCACTTTATTTATAATGCTATCTATTTTTATTCAATCCATTAGTTTTTTTAATAAAGTAGCTATTTCAGAATTCTTGTTCTGCTTGAAATGGGGCCACAATGTAGTCACTATCAATGAAGAGAAGATAGGATGTTTTGGTATAGCGCCGCTTTTAGTTGGTACATTACTTATAACTATTATAGCAATGTTAGTTGTCGTTCCGCTTGGTTTATTTTCTGCAATATATATTAGTGAATATGCGAGTGAGAAAGTGCGTTATATTGTTAATACAACTTTGCAAGTTTTGTCTGCTATTCCTACGGTTGTATATGGATATTTCGCGGTTGTGTTTTTGTCTTTCTTTATAAAGCAGGTAGCAAATTTTTTTGGTTTAAGTATACACTCAGAAAGTGCCTTAGTTGCCGGTTTATCGATTGGGATAATGATTCTTCCTTTTATTATTTCTTTACTCGAAGATGCCATAAGATCTGTTCCAAAAAGCTTGCGTTATGGCTTCATGGCACTTGGTGCAACTCCAGCGGAAACTATATGGCATATAACAATACCTTATGCAATGCCTACAATTTTAAGTGCAATTTTATTGTCAATTTCAAGAGTAATAGGTGAAACAATGATTGTGCTAATGGCTGTGGGAATCAACGCAAATTTGACTTTTAACCCTCTTAATTCAGTTACTACCATTACCGTGCAGATCGCTACATTACTTACCGGAGATCAGGATTTCAATAGTGTACAAACTCTTGCTGCTTATGCGCTTAGTTTAGTGTTGTTTGTTATTACTTGGCTATTAAATGCATTTGCATTGTTTGTAATGAAGCGTAACTAGTAAGCGTTTTAATGTTGCAAAATTTCTATTAATAATATAAAATTTATTTTCTTTAGAAGTTCTTTTATGGAATTATAGTGTTAGGTGATAAAAATAAAGAGATGAATATAGGTAGAGCGATTAAGGTAACTCAAGCAGTTGTTGATATAAAATTTGAAGGTGAATTGCCTAAAATATTTAATGCTTTAAAAAGCAAACTAAAATATAAGGATAAGGAGCTGGTTTTAGAAGTTTCGCAGCATATAGGTGACAATATAGTTCGTTGTATTGCTATGGATAGCACAGATGGTATGTCAAGGGGGGATGAATTTGTTGATACAGGTGCACCAATATCGGTGCCAATTGGGCGTTCAACTTTAGGAAGGATTTTTAATGTTGTTGGAGAGCTTATAGATGAGTGTGGTCCACTGAAGGGAAAATATAACTTAGAGCCTATACACAGAGCACCTCCAAGTTTTACTGAACAGAGAATACAGGAAGAAGTTTTAGTTACGGGAATAAAAGTTATAGATCTTCTTGCACCTTATCTTAAAGGAGGAAAAATTGGCTTATTTGGTGGAGCCGGTGTTGGTAAAACAGTCCTGATAATGGAATTAATTAATAATATAGCAAAAGCTCATAAAGGATTTTCTGTGTTTGCCGGGGTAGGGGAGAGAACGCGTGAAGGTAACGATCTTTATCACGAGATGATCACTTCAAATGTAATAAATATAAATGAGCATGAAAAATCTCAAGCTGTTTTGGTTTATGGTCAGATGAATGAGCCTCCTGGAGCAAGGGCTAGAGTTGCTTTAACAGCACTTACTATGGCAGAATATTTCCGTGATAAGGAAAATCAAGATGTTCTATTTTTTGTAGATAATATCTTCCGTTTTACACAAGCTGGTTCTGAAATTTCTGCTTTACTTGGAAGAATACCGTCAGCTGTTGGTTATCAGCCAACCCTTGCAACTGATATGGGTGCAATGCAAGAAAGAATAGCTTCAACAACTTCTGGTTCTATTACTTCTGTGCAAGCTATATATGTTCCTGCGGACGATTTAACTGATCCAGCTCCAGCAACTACATTCTCTCATCTTGATGCCACCACAGTGTTATCAAGGCAAATAGCTGAAATGGGAATATACCCTGCTGTTGATCCACTTGATTCAACTTCTCAGTCTTTATCTGCTGAAATCATTGGTGAAGAACATTATAAGGTAGCTTCTGAGGTGAAACGTATATTGCAAACTTATAAATCACTGCAAGATATTATCGCAATACTTGGTATGGATGAGCTATCTGATGAAGATAAAATTATTGTTGATAGGGCTCGTAAGATTCAGAAATTTCTTTCTCAACCTTTTCACGTTGCAGAAATATTTACTGGCATGCCTGGTAAATTTGTTTCACTTTCTGATACTGTTTCCAGTTTTAAAGGGATTGTTGAAGGCAAATATGATCACTTACCAGAGGCCGCTTTTTATATGGTGGGGAATATAGATGAAGCAATAAAAAAGGCTGAATTAATACAAACTGAAGCTAAGTAAAAGTTAAAGATTATGAATACTTTTAAAGTGCAATTTTTCTCTCCTGATGATCAAATTTCATTCAGTGGAGTGGTTTCTCTTTCAGTAACTGGGCTCGAAGGGGAGCTTATGATTTTAGCTCACCATGCTCCTTACTTAATTTATTTATTGCCTGGTATGATTACTGTTAAAATGAGTAACCAAACAGAAAAGAAGGTTGTAATTGATAGTGGCGTATTAGAAGTTGCAAATAATAATTGTAGCATTATAACAAGTCAAATTCAGTTTTTTGATCATTTGATTCATGATGAGAGATCGTTTAAAAATAAGAGAATTAGTATATATTTAAGTTATCTTGATGAGAAATTTCTTTCTTAGTTATTTTAGGCAAAAAGTCGGTCTTGTCATCCGAGTAGCCCAACTTTTGTCATCCAAGTGCTTTTTTTTCTGTCATCCAGTATTCTCTTCCCTGTCATTCCAGTGCTCACCTTTGTCATCCCAGTGCGTGACACTGGGATCTAGGTGTAAAAATATTTGTAAATTATGCAATTGGCAGGGGATTCTAGGAACATATGTCAAAAACAATTTCTATGATGAAATAGGCTGGATTCCAGTGTCAAGCACTGGAATGACATGAAAAAAAAGTACTGGAATGACAAGAGGAGGGCGTTTGGATGACAAGATTTTGCAAGGGTATTTTTTTTATGGGAGATTAATATGGAAATTTTTCTTGATAGCGTTGATTTAAATGAAATTAAAGAACTAAAGGAGTTCATTGACGGCATAACAACTAATCCTTCTTTAATAGCAAAGTCCGGGCGTAAAGATAAATACGAGGATTTAGTGCGTGAAATATGCTCTATTATCAAGGGGCCTGTTAGTGTTGAAGTTGTTGCAGATAGCCATGAAGAGATGGTTAAAGAAGGCCTTAAGTTAGCGAAAATCGCTGATAATGTTGTGGTAAAATTGCCCCTTACATATGAAGGATTAATTTCTTGTAAAAAGTTGTGGACAGAGCATAAAATACCTGTTAATATCACATTATGTTTTTCTCCTGGACAAGCACTGCTTGCCGCTAAGGCCGGTGCTTGTTTTATTTCTCCCTTTGTTGGTCGTCTTGATGATATAAGCTATGATGGCTTATCGCTCATAGAAGATATATGCACTATATATTCTAATTACGGGTTTGATACTAAAGTTCTTGTTGCATCAGTGAGAAGCCCAGCACATGTAATAGAAGCTGCAAGGATTGGTGCTGATTCAATTACTGTTCCAGCAAAAGTACTTAAACAATTAATTAACCACCCGCTTACTGACCAAGGGCTAGCAATATTTGAAAAAGACTGGGGTGCAAAACAATAAACGGTTACAAATGTAAAGATTGGCAAGTTTAGGGTATCTGTTTAGGAGAGCGGCAAATAAGGTAAACTTGGAAAAAGAGAATGAAAGTTTAAAAGCAGAAAATAAGGCTATAAAGATAGAGGACGCTGAATTAAAGGAATGGCAATGAATTTGTACAATTTTTGATAGAAGATCATCAGTTGAGTTACCTATCAATCTCACCAAAAACTATATCGAGTGAGCCAATAATTGCTGCAATATCAGCAAGCATATGTCCTTTTGCCATGAAATCTAAGGCTTGTAAATGTGCGAAGCCAGGTGCTCTTATTCGGCATCTATAAGGTCTATTGGTACCATCTGAAACTATATATACTCCAAACTCGCCTTTTGGTGCCTCAACAGCAGCATAAGTCTCACCTTCTGGTACATGATATCCTTCTGAGTAAAGTTTAAAATGGTGGATCAGAGCTTCCATAGATTTTTTCATCTCCGCTCTTGGCGGTGGAGAAATTTTTCTATCTTCAGTTTTTATTGGGCCTCCAGGCATCTTCTCTATACATTGCTTAACCAAACTAATAGACTGTCTAATCTCTGCCATTCTAACTAGATAACGGTCATAACAATCGCCATTTTGGCCAATAGGTATATCAAAATCCAGTTGATCATATATCTCATATGGCTGGCTTTTTCGCAAATCCCAAGCAAGCCCAGCAGCACGTAGCATTGGTCCACTAAAGCCCCAATCAAGTGCTTGCGCTACTGATATTTCACTGATTCCTACGGTGCGTTGCTTCCATATCCTATTTTCTGTTAAAAGCTCATCAACATCGTCTATATACTTTGGAAATTGCTCTATAAACTTTGCAATATCCTCAATCAAGCCTTCTGGAATATCTGCTGCAATTCCACCTGGCCTTATGTAAGCTGCGTGAAATCTTGCACCTGAAGCTCTTTCGTAAAATTCCAATATTTTTTCTCTTTCTTCAAAGAGCCATAAAAGAGGAGTCATTGCTCCAACATCAAGTGCTTGAGAAGAGACATTCAGTAAATGATTTAGTATTCTCGTCAATTCACAAAATAAAACACGCAAGTATTTTGCCCTAATTGGTACTTTACATTGCAACAATTTCTCCACACATAGTGAATATGCATGCTCTTGTGACATTGGTGATACATAATCAAGACGATCAAAATAAGGCAAAGCTTGAAGATACGTTTTGTGTTCTATTAATTTTTCAGTGCCACGGTGCAAAAGCCCAATGTGAGGATCAGCTCTTTCAATCACTTCGCCATCCATCTCTAAAACAAGACGCAACACTCCATGTGCAGCTGGGTGTTGAGGTCCAAAATTTAACATCATTGTCTTTAGATCGGGCATATTTGACAGCTTAAGATATTGAAATTGTATAGGCTAAAGTGCGCTTAAAGTCAATAGACTTCTTTCAAAATTCATGTATGGAGCTCAAAATTGTGAATTGCAGCAATCAAATTAAACCTTAAACCAAAACGTTTTCGTCGGTTTCTATACCTGTCCGAGATGATTTTAAACCTTTTCAATAAGCCAATTACGTTTTCAACAATTGCCCTTTGGCTCATAAGTGCCCTGTTCTCTTTTTTTTGTTCTTTGCTTAACGGATTCTTTTTCATTTTCCTGTGCGGTAATACAACATTTTTGTGTATCTTCTGCATTCCCCTGTAGCCGGCATCAGCTAAGATTTTGGTGTCCGGTAATATTGCTACCTTTGATTCTCTAAACATCCGAAAATCGTGTTTTCTACCATTCGAGAAAGATGTGCATATGACTTTTTTACTCTTCTTCTCTGTTACTATTTGTGTTTTTATAGTATGCCTTTTTTTCTTTCCAGAGTAGAAGGGCTTTTGCTTTTTTTTGGTCTCTCTACTGGCGTTTCAGTTCCGTCTATTACTAAAACTTCATATTCTACATCACTCTTTAATAGCTCTTTTTTTCCTGGTAATGCAAAATCTGGATGTTTTATTAATATGTCTTCTACCTATCTTATTATTTTAAAACTGTTACTTTCACTCATGCCATAGCTTTGCCCAATATGAAAATATGTACGATATTCTCTTATATATTCCAGTGCCATAAGTAGCCTGTCTTCTATGCAAAGTTTACTTTTTCTTCCACTTCTAGCTTTTTTTCTTTTATCCTCCACTTCTAGAATTTCTACCATTCGCTCAAATGTTGCTTTTTTTACCCCTGTTAAACGTCGAAACTTTTCTCCTTCTAACTTTTCTATTTCCTTATATTTCATGCTTTCAAATACTTCATCTTACACTCCCTCTAACAATTTTGAAAGAAGTCTATTATCTTCTCATGCTTCCAACCAAGCAATAACTATTCATACCATCTGGGTAAGGTCAATTCTAGCTGGAATGACAGAGGGTAATGCAAGAAATCAACGAACTGCCTGTCATTTCATCCGGTTTCTTAATTCCAAGTAGCTGTAAAATAGTAGGGGCAATGTCAGATAACCTTCCGTCTCTTAGTTTTAGATTATTGCAAGACACAATAAATGGCACTTTATTTAGAGTGTGTGCTGTATGAGGTGTATTATTTTCTTCATCGAACATACATTCCACATTACCATGGTCTGCAGTGACAATTAACGCGGTGTTGCTTGACTTTTTAACAGCACTCAGCACTTTTGCAAGACAATCATCTACAGCTAGCACAGCTTTCTCGGCTGCTTTTATATTACCTGTATGCCCTACCATATCAGGATTAGCGTAATTTACAACTATCAGTGCGAATTCTTGGGAGTGAATTTTTTCTACAAGCTTTTCTGTGAGCTCGAAGGCTGACATTTCGGGCTGCAAATCGTAAGTTTGAACTTTTGGTGAGGGAATGAGTATTCTTTCTTCACCAGAGAAAGGTTCTTCTTTTCCACAATTGAAAAAGAAAGTCACATGAGCGTATTTCTCGGTTTCGGCGATACGTAATTGTCGTAATTTATTGTCTTCTATTGTTTGTCCTAGAGTATCAGCGAAAGAAGTAGGAGGAAAAATATAAGGAATTTTGAGATCTTCTTTATACTTCATCATACTTAAAATTGAAGAGAATTTTGCTACCTTAGCGTAATCTGTTTTGCCAAGCAAAATACTTGCTAATTGTATCATTCGATCAGCACGAAAGTTAGCCAACAGCACTCCATCTTCTGGTTTTATACCTTGATAGTCACCTATTACTGCGGGCCTAATAAACTCATCAGTTATGTTATTTTGATAATTTTCATCAATCAACGATACTGCATTATCATGACAAGGTGCCTTTGCAAATGCGATAGCCTCATAAGCTTCGATTGTTCTCTCCCACCGATTATCACGGTCCATAGCATAGTAACGCCCAGAAACAGTAGCAATTCTTGTGTCATTTCCCTTTATACTCTTTGTAAATTCTTGAATGCATTTTTTTCCTGAATTTGGCAATGTGTCTCTGCCATCTAAAAATGCATGTATCACCACTTTTATTCCATGCTGTGATATTTTATTTGCTAAAGTTGAAATATGCTTTTGATGCGAATGAACACCACCATCGGACACCAATCCCATTATATGGCATACTCCATTCTTACTTTTTAGATCATTAATAAAACTTTGTAGATTTACATTGTTTTCTATTGTTCCAATCTCTTGATTAATGCGCTGAAGGCTTTGTATTACCACTCTACCACTGCCAATATTCATATGGCCAACTTCTGAGTTACCTATTTGACCACCAGGTAACCCCACATCAGTTCCACAGGCGGATAAACTGCATTTTGGATAATTAGAGCTAATATATTGCCAACAGGGTGGATTTGCGTTGCTGATAGCATTGTATTTACTGCTTTCTACTCCATTTCCCCAGCCATCTAGTATACATAAAACGACTGATTTAATGCCCATATAAAATCAACACTAGAATTCAACAGAGAAGAGCTCCCCGGGCCGGATTCGAACCAGCGACCAATTGGTTAACAGCCAACTGCTCTACCACTGAGCTACCGAGGAATAAACCGTCTTTAATTTATCATATTGAGCGCTGATTGTAAACGGTTTTTGTATACAATTATGATCAAAGCAATGTTAAATGCGCGAAAAAGTGTACATTGACATGAGATACAAGCCTAATGAAAGAAACTGCGAACGCCAGTGAAAAACATAGCAATTTTATTTTCATTTGCAGCTTTTATCACATCTTGATCTTTCAGCGAGCCACCAGGCTGAATTATAGCTGTAATTCCATGTTTTGCACTTTCTACTATGCTATCTGGGAATGGAAAAAATGCATCTGAAGCAAGCACCGCACCTTTACATTTTTCACCTGCTTTTTTCACTGCAATGTTAACACTATCTATTCTGCTTGTTTGTCCTGCACCGATGCCAATAGCACAACCATCTTTTGCTATAACTATTGCGTTGGATTTCACATGCTTACATATTTTCCAGGCAAAAATAAGATCTTTTTTTTCTTTGTCTGTTGCAGTGCATTCTGTTACTTGTTCTGCTTTTATTGTGTGGTCATTATTTTCTTGCACCAAAAACCCACCAATAACATTTTTAGTTTGGTATTTCACATTTTGTTGAAAAGATTTATGAATAATCACTCTTAAATTTTTCTTTCTTTGTAAAATTTTTAGCGCCTCATTGTTTACTGATGGTGTTATCACAACTTCTAAAAATATCTCGTTTAATTTTTCTGCTAGCTTTAAATCTACCTCCCGATTTAAGGCAACTATACCACCAAAACTGCTTACTTCATCACACGATAGGGCCTTTTCATATGCCTCCAAAGCATTATCACCAACAGCAGCGCCACACGGGTTATTGTGCTTGATTATCACTGCTGCAGGTTCTTCGAATTCAGAAGTTATGTTAAGTGCGGATTCTATATCTACTATATTATTATAACTCAACTCTTTTCCATGTATTTTTTCCAACGGATATTTGGTAAATTGATTACTATAAAATGCAGCTTTTTGATGGGGATTTTCACCATACCTGAGTTCTTGCACTTTATGCCCGTACAGAGCGAAAAACTCTGGCAACTCATTATTTTTACTCTGTGATAAAAACCAACTGTGAATATTAGAATCATAGTGTGCAGTGAGAGCAAATGCTTTGGTTGCTAAATGTTTTCTATATTCCAATGTTGTTTTATTGTTATTTTTTATCATCTCAGCTTTTAGTGCTTCATAGTCTTGAATGCTAGAAATAACTGAAGTAAAACGAAAGTTTTTTGCTGCAGCTCTAATTAACGCCACTCCGCCGATATCAATTTGTTCTATAATTTGCTCTTCATTTGAGCTGCTACTTACTGTCTCCCAAAATGGGTATAGGTTAGTTATAAGCAGGTCTATTGGCTCAATTTCTAGATCTTGCACTTCCTTTTTGTGCTTTTCTCGATCATAAAGTATTCCTCCATGAATTTTAGGGTGTAAAGTTTTCACTCTACCACCCAGTATCTCTGGAAATTGTGTGTAATCTGAGACCTCTTGTGTTTTTATTCCTGCACTAGATAGCACTTTATAAGTATTGCCCGTTGAAAGAATTTCTATTTGTTGCTGCGTTAAAAACGATGCAAGATCAATTATATTCGTTTTATCGTATACTGATATTAAAGCTCTTTTTATTTTCATTTTTATATGGAAAGTTTTTTAAAATTATATCTAAGAAAAAGGAATTTGTCTATATATAGCTACTACGTCATACCGCCGCGGTATCCACAACTGTACGAACATTGTGATACAAGAGACCAAGAAAGATGTCATCCCAGTCTGGGATCCAGAAAACTTCACTTTAAATGAGCACACCAGGTGGCTGTACAATAGAAACTGGATTCCAGACTGGAATGACACCATCTACTACTCAAATTACCTGCAAATTGCAATGTTCGTACACCAAAACGCGGTATCTTGTTGTAGATTCCGCTAACAAGCAGCGGAATACCAAATTGTAGAAGTTGCTTTAGCCCTCCTAACCTTCCCTTCAAAGTAGTCATTCTATAAATTTTTTTACCATGCTTGATTTTAAGCCACGAATAAAATCTTCAATACTGCAAGGATTTCTTCCTTCCATTTGTACAACTTTAGGAATTAAAGTGCCACCTTTTAAACTTATGTGCATATTATCGTTAACAATCTCACCTTGTTCTGAAGCGAAAGCTTCAAAGTCAGCATCAAGTATCCTGATACGTTTATTCTCTATCTTGATAAACGCTTTTGGGTAAAACGCTTTAACCTTTCTATAAGCAACTTCACAAGCATCACTTGCATAAATTTTATAGTCTTCCACTTTGTCAGCGTAACATGCATCATTATCGTTCTGTTTTAAGGGAAGCTGTTTTTCAATTTCGTTTAGCACTTTCAGCAGTAAATCACTGCCTAGCTTAGATAATTTATCATGCAATGTCTTGTAATTATCGTTCTTTTCGATAAGAAATTTTTCCTGTTTTAAAATAGGGCCGGAATCTAATCCTTCATCCAATTGCATAATGCTAACCCCGGTTTCTTGGTCTCTTGCTAAAATTGTGTGCTGTATCGGAGCTGCACCGCGCCACCTCGGTAATAATGAAGGATGAATATTAATACAACCACATTTTGGAATATTCAAAATTTCTCTTGGGAGTATCAATCCATACGCAGCTACAACTGCAACGTCTGGTTTGAAATTTCTAAATTTTTCCTGCTCTGCCGAAAACTTTAGAGAGATAGGAGTACATACCTCTATGTTACTTTCTTCAGCGATAACATGTACTGGAGATTTCGTTGGCTTCTGTCCACGCCCTGAAGGTTTTGGAGCCTTGGTGTATACTGCTACTATTTTATTCTGTGATTTCAATAGTAAGTTTAGCGTACTAACAGCGAATTCTGGTGACCCCATGAAAATAATTCTCATGGTGTCTTTGCTTTAAGAATTCTCTGCTAATTTACCACTTACAGCTTCTACTAATTTGGCAAAATCATCCTTATAATTAACGGCCATCTCAGCAAGAATCTTTCTATTTAAATCAATGCCGGCAAGTGTAAGACCATGCATAAACCTACCATAAGTAAGCCCATGCTCTCTTACTGCTGCATTAATACGTATTATCCATAAACCACGAAAATCACGTTTACGATTTCTTCTGTCTCTATAAGCATATTGCAGTGCTTTTTCAACTCTTTGTAATGCAATTCTATAACAACTTTTTGCGCGCCCTCTATAACCCTTTGCCAGTTTCAATATTTTTTTATGACGAGCGTGAGTAGTGACTCCACGTTTTACCCGAGCCATTTTATTTTACCTCCATTTTATTAAATACCATAAGGCATATAAAGCTTAACTATACGCGAGTCAGATTTACCAAGAATCGTTGTACCGCGCTGATTACGAATATTAGATTTACTTCTCTTTACCATGCCATGCCTTTTGCCTGACTGAGTAGAAATGACTTTACCCTTAGCTGTAAGGTGAAAGCGCTTTTTGACAGAGGATTTGGTTTTTAATTTTATTTTCTTCATATTCTAAACAAATTTACAAGCATTACTATTGAGTTCTTTAATAGTAATTAAGTAGTAGTATAAATAATTTTATTAAAGAATCAAATTAAAATTGTATATCAAAGGAGTTTAAAAGTAATTACGCCCAATATATGTGTTATACCTTCTTTATTCCCAAGTGGCAACAATACTTGCCTCATTTTAACACTTTCACTTTCTTCCTCTTCGTTGATTGGACATTTACTCTCTATTACAGTATCAAGTTTATCAATAACTGCATCTATTTTATATAGTCGCAAAAATGGTGCATCAATTGCATACTTATTATCAATGCGCGTCTTGTTTTCAAAACCATAGAATTCAACAGCCTTTTCTCCTGCATTTTCACAAATATAACCTTGATCCTTGACTTCAATGATAAAACAATGCTGCCATGACTCCATTATTTCTGCAGTGTCTATTTCATGCCTTTCTGGCCAATCTCTGTCTGATCCTTTTATGTCACTCCAGTGTTGAGTCACCACATTTGCTATTCTTTTTTCTTTGCCTACATAAATTTCCATTCTAATTTCCACATATAAAATACAGATATGAGGTGAATTTATCGTGAATATATTGATTTTTTCTTACCACAAGGTGCATGCCACTAGAAGTTCTTGTACCGATTCCTATTTATAGAATAAACAATATGGGAAACAAGATTATACAAGGTAAATATAGCTAGTTGGTTTAGGGTAGCATTAACACCAAAATTATTAAATGAAAAAGTTGTGGATTTAGTAAAGGAAATATTAAAACAGGATATACAATTCTATTGATTTATTAAAGAATCCTGTATGTGAATTTTGGGGATGTTTAAAAAACATCCCCTAGTTTGGACAAGCGCTAATATTCGGTGCTAATTTGAGAAGATAGATGCGCTACTGATGTGGCATTGCTTACTTTGCTGAGCAAAGATTCTCTTTCCTTGTTCTCAGAAAGGCTTTCCGTCTCACCATTGCCTCTCTGTGCTTTTTCAATATCATAGCTACCTTCCCTATTTTTTCTGTGCCATATCAAATATCCTAATCCTCCAACAGCCCCTAAAACTAACATTCCCAATATACCACCAGCAACCCCTGCTGCTGATATTCTTATATATTGTCCTCCATTTATTTCCGGTAATTTAGGCCCTTCCACATCCGTACTATTAAATATAGGACGTTCTAATACTTCTTTTGACTTGTGATCAAAACGGGAAACACTACTTATATCTTCAGGTGTAATTCCATCACTAGCATTTGATCTTATTATTTCCTCTATTACGTCGTTGATCTCTTTGGTAGTTGCTTTGCTTGATGCAAAATCAAATAATTCTGGCTCTTGTTTTTTTAAAGGAGCTGGTTCCATAGTTACATATTCGCTATCTTCTTTCATCTGATAATCAACCACTTCAGTAGTAGATCCTCTCAATTGGTTAAAATTAGATGATTTTGTTGTTGTGCTACCAGCAGTGCTAGTACCTTCAGTGGTTTTTTGACTGTTCAGGTCACGAAGTGCTTTGATAAAAGGTGAGAATGTCTCATTACAGAATTCTTTACCATCATAGTATGTCCAGATTTCAAGTTTTTTTATGTTGTTAAATACATTGGTTAATAATTTATAACCTTCACTTCCTTGTTTGAAGGAACATAAATCTGTGCTTTGTTTATAATGAGAACCATTTTCTTTTTTTACCCAGCCATATGATCCAAGTCCTATAATATCACGATAGTTTTCCACTGCGGAAAGACGACCATTACCATTGCTGTGCTTAATAGCAAAGAACTCAACGGCACTATTATAACTTCCTTTAACCTGAAAGGACATATAATTATCAGATCGAGATGTAACTTTAATTTCTACTCCATTGTTTGTAATTGAATTATAAAACTTTTGAAGCTGATTCATTTGTAATGACCCTCTGGGCATTCTATACTCCTTAAATTAATTAATAAAATATTATTTGAATTAACAAATATTACTACATATATGATGGATAAATTATTTTAGTCTATAATTTTTATTAAAATTTTTATATAAGAATTATATATATTATACTAAATAATATATATCAATATTTAAATTGATGAATTGATTTTATTTCCATTGCAGCTTATTATGCATAGATAACCTCAGTAAAAACGATGAAGCTAAACGAAATCAGAAAAAGATTTATAAAATTTTTCGTAAGTAATGACCACAAGCAGGTTTCTTCTTCTCCTTTGATTCCAGAGCATGACCCAACGCTCATGTTCACAAATGCTGGTATGGTGCAGTTTAAAAATATTTTTACTGGTGCTCAAAAAACTGAAATGAAGCGTGCTGTTTCAAGTCAAAAGTGCCTAAGAGCAGGTGGTAAACACAACGATCTTGAAAATGTTGGCTATACAACTCGGCATCACACATTTTTTGAAATGCTCGGAAATTTTAGCTTCGGTGATTACTTTAAAGAAACCGCGATAGAATTCGCGTGGAAATTTATCACTAAGGAGTTGTCCCTCGATAAAAACAGACTATCCATAACCGTCTACCATACTGATGATGAGGCGTACGAGATTTGGCGTAAGATAAGTGGCTTTTCAAGTGATAAAATCATAAGAATTGCAACGGATGATAACTTTTGGAGTATGGGAAGCACTGGTCCGTGCGGTCCATGTTCTGAAATTTTTTATGACCATGGGAGTCCTAATTTACAAGAGGGCGATAGAATTGTTGAAATCTGGAATCTGGTATTCATGGAGTTTAACAAAGATGAAGAAGGTAATTTACACAAATTGCCAAAAAAATGCATCGATACTGGAATGGGCATTGAAAGAATAGCGGCTGTTATGCAAAACGTCCATGATAACTATGATATTGATCTATTTTCTGCTCTGATAAATAAATCTCAAGAGTATTGTGGAAGAACAGAAAATAAAATAGCGCATAAGATCGTAGCAGATCATCTTCGCGCGGCTGCATTTCTCATCGCAGAGGGGGTACTCCCTGGAAATGAGGGTAGGAATTACGTATTACGCAGATTAATTAGGAGAGCCGCGCGTTATATCCACCTGCTTGGATATAATGATTCCCTACTCCATCGCGTTTTTCCGGTGCTGATAGATAGCACGAGTTCGGCTTATATGGGGGATATTTATCCTGAATTGATCAGAGCTAAAAGCTTAATAGAAACGACGTTAAAATCAGAGGAAGAAAACTTTAAAGACACTTTGATGAAAGGCATTAGTCTATTGGAAAAATTCACTGCAGATTTAAAACCAGGTGACACTCTGCCTGGAGAATTAGCGTTTAAGCTATATGATACTTATGGATTTCCTTTGGATATTACACTTGATATTTTAAAAGAGAAAAAAATAAATTTTGACCAGAAGGGTTTTGATGATGCAATGGGAGAACAAAAAGAGAGAGCACGTGCTAAATGGGCTGGATCTGGTGAAAAATCTGTTGAGCAAGTATGGTTTGATTTGATCGATAAATTTGGCAAAACAAAATTTGTTGGTTATGAGTTCAATGAAGTAAATGATGCGAAAATACTAGCTATAGTTTCCTCTAAAAATGAAGTAATTGATTCTGCAAAGGAGGGAGAAAAGATAACCATTATACTTGATAAAACACCTTTTTATGGCGAGTCAGGTGGACAGGTGGGAGATACTGGAAGTTTTATTGTCATCTCAGTTGGGCCAGCGTCACGCGCTGGAATGACACAAGACCTAGGTGTAATCACAGTGGAAAATACCAATAAGGTTAATGACCTATGTTTGCACAGATGCATAGTTAAATTCGGTTCAATTTGTAAAGGTGACACAGTTACAGCAAGCATAGATAAGGAAAGAAGGCAAACCTTAAGGAGAAATCATTCAGCTACACACCTTTTGCACTTTGTATTAAGAAAAATCTTGGGTGATCATGTCACTCAAAAAGGTTCCCTAGTTGCACCGGATAAGTTACGATTTGACTTTAGTCATAACACTCAAGTTACTCAGGATCAGCTATTCTTAGTAGAAGATATGGTAAACTCTCTAATCAGAGAAAACCTTTCTACGTCTACAAAAATTCAGAGCATGAATCAGGCAATAGACGAAGGAGCTATGGCGTTATTTGGTGAAAAATATGGCAACCAAGTAAGAGTAGTGAAGATTGGAGATTCAAGGGAACTGTGTGGTGGCACACACGTTGAACATACTGGAGAAATTGGTTTGTTTAAGATAGTAACAGAGAGTTCTGTTGCTTTTGGAGTGAGGAGAATTGAAGCTTTAACTGGTCAGGAAGCAATCAATTATGTACGTGATAATGAAATTAACTTAAAAAAAGTTGCAGAATTTGTAAAAGCGCCAGTAAGTGAAATAATAAACCGATTAAATATTTTAAATCAAGAGCGCAAAGAATCTGAAGCTAAAATAAAAAATTTATATAAAAAACTTATAAGCGCAGAGAGCATAAAAAGTACTGAAATAAATGGAATAAATTTTGTAAGTCATGCTTTTACCAATATTCCAGCGAATATAATAAGAGAGTTTGTTTTGCAGCAACAAAAACCAAAAACGATAATAGCTTTCACGGCAACAGAAAAAGATAAAACAGTCTTGATTATTAAAGTAAGTAAAGACTTAGCTAATAAAATTAGTGCAAAAGAACTAGTATCAATAGCAGTTGAAAAAAACTGTAGTGGGAATGCTGAACTTGCACAAACAGGCTGTGATAGCAATAAAATAGATGATGCCATTACAGCCATTTATAGCAAAATAACAGCTTCTAAGCACTGTACGTCATACCGCCGCGGTATCTCTTAGCCGCTAACAAGTAGCGGGATCTGATATTGCCCACATAATAGGTATCTTGAGAACCCAAATAACCTGGATGTTGCGTCTCAATTTCACCATGAGCTTCCCTTTGTTCTTTCACTTTTTCTAAAGCTGCAAGTTGTTCTTCAGTTAAAATCTTGAGCTACTTTTGTCTCTAGTGCTTTAAGTCTTCTAAGAAACTTCCTTCATAATCAGATCTTTCTCCATCATAACATAACCAAATTCCTTTGCTTTTTTGATCAAATTTTTTATAATTTTCTCTTTATAGCGTTTTTCATAATATTCTATACCTCTTTCCACATACTCTTTCCCAAACTTTAGCATATTGTAAAAAGTGCATGCTATTTTTCTTGCTGTAGCGGTAATAGCTTTAGGAGTGCCCAATCGTTTTTTTAATCCCCTGCCGTATGCACCAAGTGCACTTTTACTGTTTAATGCAGAATTAGCTGCCATTCTAAACGCATCTGCAGCGCGATTAATTACTCTACGAGTTCTTGTTCCTATTACTTTCTCACCTGTTATTCTATTAGCAGGACTCAACCCTAACCATGAAGAAAAATGTTTTTCTGTTGGCCATTTATTAGGATTCATACCAACTTCTGAAATAATAGTTTGTATAGTTAATACATCAAGTCCAGGAATTCCCGTAAAATCAACACCTATCACTCGATACAATTCCCCATGTAATGCAAAGTTCGGCTTGTTTTTTGTAGATTTATTTTTTGCTTTACTACACTGTTTGTTTTCGTCAGGTTTTGTTTCAAATTTTTTATAATAGCATTCAATAGCTTTATCACATTCTGCTATTTCTTCTTGATATACATTATATAACTTAAATTCTTGCTTTAGTGTAAATAAGTGCTCCTCCCTATAGTCACCTGTTAATGCTTTTGCAATAGTAGACTTATTACTTTTTATCCTATAGTCTTTCAACTCAGCCAATTTATCAGGGTTACTCTCTCCTTCAATTATGGCCTTGATAATTCGCATACCAGTTGTACCAGTAATATCACTTATTACCTTATGTAATTGAAGGTTCATTTGAGACAATGCTTTTTGCATACGATTAATATGTATAGCTGCAGTTCTAATCAGGCTTTCTCGTTGTCTAATGTAACTGCGTAACACACAGATTTGATCATCTGGCCTGAATGATCCTTGAAGTAGCCCATAGCTATGTAATTGTTGCAACCATTGGCAATCTTGGACGTCTGATTTTCTACCAGGAACATTTTTTACATGTCGTGCATTCACCAATATTACGTCAAATCCATAAGACTCTAGTACCTGAAACGGAGGAATCCAGTATACTCCTGTTGATTCCATAGATACTGTTTTGATTCCACATTCTTTCAACCATTTTGCTAAATTATGCAGATCTTCTGTAAAACACCCAAACTTTTGAATTCTTTGCTTACTCCTTCCTTCAGGTACACATGCATAATGTACTTCCGAACCAATATCAATTCCTGCTGCATCAGGATTAATCATTTTTAACTCACCTTTCATTTTTTTCTTTTTTACTTTTTTCATGTTAATTTCCTCTTTATAATTTATAATAGAGAAGTGCTTCAGCTTGGAACGGTTAAATAATACACTCTTCTAATCGGGGTTATATACCACCAATGGTTCAACCGTTCCTATCCAAAACCATGCTAACGCACGGGCACTTAAAGCACCATTGACTTAGTGGATCATAACTGCAAAAGCACTCCTGAAAAATTATATCCAAAAACTTCCAGGTGTATAAATGATTATGATAATGAAGTTTCTTTTTTTGGTATAACACACACCGTGGGTCGGAGCTAACGTGAAACGATTTCATGGAACGGAGTAACCACATGGAAGCTCTTATTATCCTTTGTTTAAAAAGGATAACTAAGAAGGTGGCCCACTGAATGCTTCTATGTGGAGGGATTGTTTAAGAAGCTAATGCCTAAAGTAATATTTGGGATATGCAGAAGTAAACACTGTAGTTTGGAAGGTAAAGTTGTGAATAGTAGTGAATATGTCATGAGCCAACAAAATGTTAGGTATGAATGGAATGAAACTCCCTGGCGTAAGCTGGAGAAATCTTCATTTAAGCTACAAAAACGAATTTACCGAGCTTCTAAATGTAATGATATCAAGAAGATGCATAAACTTCAGAGATTATTACTAAAATCAACAAGTGCAAGAATGCTCGCTGTTAGGAGGGTAACTCAGGATAACAGAGGGAAAAAGACTGCAGGTATTGATGGAAAGTCTAATCTTAATAAAAAGGAAAGATTGCTATTAGCAAATTCTTTAAATATAAGAGAAAAGGCAAAGCCATCAAGAAGGGTATGGATTGTATATTAAGTCAAAGTCGCAAGACTATAATGAGCTAGCTGTCAATTGGATTGATTGGGTAGGGATCTTAGTACACTCCTAGCTAGAAAAAATGTAGTACGAACGGTAGGGGGATCTAAAAGATCGAATCACAATCCTGTTACATTATTATTACAAGCGTAAACCTGCCAAAAATCTACTATTACATAGTGATCAAGGTTCACAATATACTTTGCAAGGTTATCAATAGACTTCTTTCAAAATTCATGTATGGAGCTCAAAATTGTGAATTGCAGCAATCAAATTAAACCTTAAACCAAAACGTTTTCGTCGGTTTCTATACCTGTCCGAGATGATTTTAAACCTTTTCAATAAGCCAATTACGTTTTCAACAATTGCCCTTTGGCTCATAAGTGCCCTGTTCTCTTTTTTTTGTTCTTTGCTTAACGGATTCTTTTTCATTTTCCTGTGCGGTAATACAACATTTTTGTGTATCTTCTGCATTCCCCTGTAGCCGGCATCAGCTAAGATTTTGGTGTCCGGTAATATTGCTACCTTTGATTCTCTAAACATCCGAAAATCGTGTTTTCTACCATTCGAGAAAGATGTGCATATGACTTTTTTACTCTTCTTCTCTGTTACTATTTGTGTTTTTATAGTATGCCTTTTTTTCTTTCCAGAGTAGAAGGGCTTTTGCTTTTTTTTGGTCTCTCTACTGGCGTTTCAGTTCCGTCTATTACTAAAACTTCATATTCTACATCACTCTTTAATAGCTCTTTTTTTCCTGGTAATGCAAAATCTGGATGTTTTATTAATATGTCTTCTACCTATCTTATTATTTTAAAACTGTTACTTTCACTCATGCCATAGCTTTGCCCAATATGAAAATATGTACGATATTCTCTTATATATTCCAGTGCCATAAGTAGCCTGTCTTCTATGCAAAGTTTACTTTTTCTTCCACTTCTAGCTTTTTTTCTTTTATCCTCCACTTCTAGAATTTCTACCATTCGCTCAAATGTTGCTTTTTTTACCCCTGTTAAACGTCGAAACTTTTCTCCTTCTAACTTTTCTATTTCCTTATATTTCATGCTTTCAAATACTTCATCTTACACTCCCTCTAACAATTTTGAAAGAAGTCTAGTGATAAAGTTGTAATTTTGGTGCATGTAAAAGACAAGACTTAATC
Source organism: Wolbachia endosymbiont (group A) of Longitarsus flavicornis (assembly GCF_963931955.1). Taxonomy (NCBI): domain Bacteria; kingdom Pseudomonadati; phylum Pseudomonadota; class Alphaproteobacteria; order Rickettsiales; family Anaplasmataceae; genus Wolbachia; species Wolbachia endosymbiont (group A) of Longitarsus flavicornis. Next base: position 1,025,792 of record NZ_OZ008337.1, read on the forward strand.
TGACAGTGATGAATTAGCTGACAGAAGAATTGAGGTAGTCAAAACTAATATCAGACTGTTGTTTAATGCTACTAATATTTTTCTGAAAAGCAAAATGCTTCTTCTCCTCCATTTTCATATAACTCCTTAAAGCGATAAAATGTATCTCTTGAGTATCCCATCACTTTGCATGCTTGAGACACATTTCCTAGTTGTTTTGCTAGTTCTCTAGCTTTGGTTTTAATATTTTTGTCTGTATTGTACTCATATCTAACACTCCTTTATTTTTAACTTACTTTTTTAAAGTGTCAGGTCAAGTCTTGTTTAATACAATTTATCACTAGTGCCTAAAGTGATCTCCTTTATCCTCTCATCTGCTAATATTTTTAATTTCTCCCCGTATCTATAATAATTTCGCTTTATAATGTATAATTCAGCAGCAGCATCATCATCTAATTTAGGGTAATATTCGTAATCGCAATTTTCTTCAATGCTTATAGATGATGCTAAAAGTGGAAATAGAATTAATAGTAAAATAAGTAAAAAGCTTTTCATACCAATTATTTAAACTCAATTGTGTTATAAATGTATTAATAACGAAAAAAGAAAAACAAGGTTTAATTTTCTTTTTTATTTGCGATTTATCTATTAATTAACCGTGAAAGGTTACGTGTAATGCTCCTTCACATAATTATCAATAATTGCCTTAAATTCTTCAGAGACATTATCACCTTGTAAAGTTTTGAAATATTTGCCGTCTTTGTAGACTGCTGAAACAGGTTTTTCTCCATATCCAGGTAAGCTGATTCCCAAATTTGCGTGTTTGCTTTCTCCAGGACCGTTTACTATGCATCCCATGACAGCAATGCTCATATGCTCTACACCTGGATTTTTTTTCTTCCATATCGGTATATGAGTTTTTATATAGCCATTCACCTCTTCAGTTAATATACGAAAACGATCGCTACTCGTGCGCCCACAACCAGGACATGAATTAACCTGAGGGTTAAAGTATTGCAAGCCTATAGACTGCAATATTTCCTGACACACCACCACTTCATTAGTACGCGATTCACCAGGACGTTGAGTCAAAGAAGCCCGTATTGTATCTCCAATGCCATTTTGCAATAAATAAGTAAGCCCTGCTGCGGTATTTACCACACCTTTATTGCCCATACCAGCCTCAGTTAAACCCAAATGCAGCGCATAATTGGAAGATTTTGCAAGTGCCATATAAACTAAAATTAAATCTTGTACTTTGCTAACTTTACATGAAATGATTATTTTGTTTGAATTTAGACCAATTTCTTCAGCTTTTTTTGCACTATCAAGAGCGGACATCACAAGTGCTTTGCGCAGTATAACGTCAGAAGGCCTTGAATTACTAAGCGAAGAGTTTTCATCCATCAATTTTTGCAAAAGGTATTTATCAAGACTACCCCAATTTACTCCAATTCTAACCGGAAGATCGTGCATTATTGCATACTCTATCACCCTTTCAAACTTCTCATCACGTTTGTCGCCAAAGCCTATATTGCCTGGATTGATTCTAATTTTACCCAGCATTTTGATGTTGTCTGGATAATCTTGAACTAATTTATCTAGCTCATACTGACCACAGCCTACCAATATTTTACCGTCAAAGCCTTCTTTATTTATCTCTTCTACTATATAAGGTATTGCCCTTGCTACTTCCTCTGAATTCAAAGCAATCCGTACTAACTCTGAACCTGCACGTGCTAGTTCTGTTATCTCTTTTGCATAATGTTTTGCGCTACTTTTTATATTATCAGAATCTATATGCACGCCAAGCGCCATAGATTGTACAACTATAGGATTATTTCCACCTATCTTTACTTTTCCAACTTCTACAACATGAGTTTTGTGCCTGGAAATCGGCGATAATTCATATGCATCATCATTCAATATCAGGTCTTTATCTAGCATATTATTAATGGCCAATATTGTGATACTATTTTACTGTGTCAGCTACGCTGCCAAATGAACTCGAACCATTCAAACTATAAGCATCTACGTTATCCAAATTAGCAATAGAATCACGTGAGCACGTTCTTCTTGATGGAGTTTCTTTTATAGTGATATTCATAGGAGAAACTTTTTTTTCTCGTGTTGAAGTAATTTTTTTTCCTTCTTGTTGTTCACTTTCATGCTGCTTATTTTCATACTGGAAAACTGGCTCTTGATCTATAAATACAGCACCCCTTAAACGTGCGATATTAATACCATGCTGATTTATCATAGCGCTCTCTTCATCGTCGACTATGCAAGCTTCCACGTCATTTGGCTCATTATCAAGACTAGCAATTTTTTTCTCTTTTAATTTTTTGATTAGATCTTCTTTATTTATAGCTCGATCTTGTAACTTTTTTTTCTTGAGCAATTCCATACGCTTCTCATACAGTTTATATGACTCAGCAAAATCCTCATCTGTATGAAAGCTTGCACCACCAGGGTTACCAGGAGGTATGTATCTCTTACTGAGCTTAGATTTAGCTTCAGCACTATGCACAGTAAAAAAGCTAGAAACCAAAAACATTAATATAAACAAAACTTTAGAAAAAATCCTAAGCATATAGTGCTATAGTAAATATCGTGTTTTAAAAGATAGCAATTAACAAACTTTAAGTAAACCAGAATCTTTACTAACTTTACAATACAAATATTTTTCTAAAAAGTGATATGTTTACTATCAAAAAACCTACATAGGCTAAGAGAAGAGTAAGGTGCTACAAGTTGCGTAACACCTCCTCAAGAAGAGTGTTATTCAGCTACATGTTTGCAGCTTTCCGTAGTCCTTTAGTATCATCGGTATTCACATTATTAAGTTTTGCGTCTGGTGTATCTTGATCAAGCGAGTTCTTTTCTTTCTCCCTCTCAAGCTTAACTCCCTGATAGATGCAGAATGCAACAAAACTAGTTATCGCTATTACGGCAACAGCAGTGGCTATGGTACAAATTAGTAGTGTTTTTTCTTGATCTGCTACTGCCTCTGCAAGTGTTTCCACTTTTTCTTGCAGGCCGTTTAAGTGCTCTTGCATAGCTTGAAACTGCTCAGTACCAATCTTGTCTTCTAATGCACTAAAAACTTTTTCAAACTGCTCAGCATCTATCTTTTGAGCTTCTTGCCATTCTTTTAATGCACCAAAAACTTTTTCAAACTGCTCAGCATCGATTTTTTGACTTTTTTGAAATTCTCCTAACAGATTAGATATTTTTTGGAATTGCGTAGCATCACCTAATTGGCTTTCCTGCAGTGCTGTTACATCTGATTTGTCAAAACCGAACACAAATTTAGTTATACCCATTTTTAACCCCCTAGTTAATTAATATATTATAATTTTACATTCCCAATGTTTAAATTATTATTAAATTAACTGTCATTATGTATTGACCTTTTAATAATTTTGTTTGACTTGCTTTTTGAAAGTGCGAAAACTTAAATTAAGGTACTTACGAAATACATGAAGAAAAATGCTTATTGTATTTTTGTAACCATTCACACTTAATTCTGCAATTCTTTGATCTCACTCATGGAGAGGCCAGTAAACTTAACAATAGTGTTGACATCAACATTATTAGCTAGCATTGCTTTTACGACTTCAATTTTTCCTTTCCGTACACCTTTCTCTTCAGCAAGATCAAGTCTGTATTCAAGGATAGCTTCTTCTTTCTGTAGATCCATCACTCTTTCTTCATAAGCTAGGAGATCTTTTTCACTCCAGTGAAACTTGTCTAATTCATCGTATGCTAGCTTTATTATTGGTGATTCCTCTGCAATTTTCTTTAGATCTTCATCTGTCGTTTCTTCTGCATGCTTAAAAAAGAAGCACCACCTTTCTATTGTGCTTTCTAGTTCCTCCACTCTGCTTTTTGAAAATTTAGGTAATTCTATAAAGACAAATTGAAAATCTTTTAAGTAATGGCCGTTGGTTTTTATATCACGTATATTGTGAGTAGAAATATACTCAACCTCTTCAGGGAATAGCATACCATTGGAAATAGCAATGAAGAAAACCTTCTTTAAATTAATGTAATTTTTATCAGCCTGCCTTGAGTAAGCCTTAGCAGCATAGAGTTGTGCGCGCTTTTCAAAGCCCTTGTCGCGAGCGAGCTGCATCTCAATTATATATCTTGACCCACTAGAATCCCTGCAAAGAACATCAACTATACTTTGTCTATCAGAGGCAATTTCAGGGTCCATAATGGTGCTTAAGAATTCTACTTCTTGTATAGTATTGACTTCAGTACATCCTAAAATATCATTTAAAAAATGGATAAGAATATTCTTATTTTTTTCAGTACCAAAGATTTTCTTAAATGTTAAATCTAACTTTGGATCGAGAAATTTAGAAAGAGCCATGGCAAGAATGCTTGAAAATATTAATAATTATACACTATTATTAACAATTATTCAATTATATTTTTAAGGAAGACAACTTTTAACTTTGTAAAAGATAGCCAAGAAAGTTGCATTTGCAGCAAATTTTAAGATACCCATCTATGGCCTAACTTAACGCGCATGAACGTTCTCAGAAGCCCTGTTATTCTACTAATATCTCTCTTTTCCCTGAGTAATTTGGAGCGCTGACAATACCTTCCTTTTCCATTCTTTCAACGATGTTTGCTGCTCTGTTATAGCCTATTCTAAGCTGCCTTTGAATGTAACTGGTTGAAACTTTTTGATCTCTTTGAATGATGGCCACTGCTTGGTTGTAAAGGTCGTTTTCTTCATCCTCTGTTTCACCTTCTGATTCCACAGAAGAATTTTCATCTTCCTTGGTAATTTCCTCCATGTAATTTGGCTCACCTTGCATTTTCAGATGATCAACTATATCTTGCACCTCATCATCGCTCACAAATGGGCCGTGAATCCGAATAATCTTACCACCAGAGGCCATATAGAGCATATCACCCATGCCGAGCAATTGTTCAGCCCCTTGTTCGCCAAGTATTGTGCGGCTATCTATCTTAGAAGTAACAGCAAAACTGATTCTTGTTGGAAAGTTTGCTTTTATCACACCTGTTATCACATCCACAGATGGACGTTGTGTTGCCATTATGATATGTATTCCTGCAGCTCTGGCCATTTGCGCCAAACGCTGAATAGAGCACTCTATCTCTTTGCCGGCAACAAGCATCAAATCTGCCATTTCATCCACGATCACTACAATATATGGAAATGTTTCCATTTTGATTGGCATTTTTTCAAACAGAGGTTTGCCTGTTGTTGAGTTAAAGCCAATCTGTACAACACGTTCTAATTCTATCCCACTATTCATCGCTTCTATGATTTTTTGATTATAGTTTATAACATTGCGTACATTCAAATACGACATCATGCGATAGCGGTTTTCCATTTCTTTCACTATCCACTTAAGAGCGACTACAGCCTTTTTTGGCTCTGTTACTACTGGCGTTATTAGATGTGGTATTGCATCATATATTGAAAGCTCAAGCATTTTGGGGTCGATCATTATCATCTTGCATTCGTCAGGACTTAATCGATAAACGAGTGAAAGAATCATAGTGTTAATCGCAACTGATTTACCAGACCCTGTGGTTCCAGCAACGAGCAAGTGGGGCATTTTAGTTAGATCTGCAATAACTGGTTTTCCACTTATTTCTTTGCCAAGCGCAATTGGAAGATTTAAGTTTGCATTCTGGTATTCTGGTGATTCAAGCAAATCACGCAGCATTACAATTTCTCGTTCCTTGTTCGGCAACTCTATTCCCATAGCATTTTGCCCACGAATTATTGAAATACGTGCAGAGAGTGCACTCATCGAACGTGCAATGTCATCTGCAAGGCCAATTACTCTTGCAGATTTCGTGCCAGCTTGTGGTTCAAGTTTGTACAAAGTCACAACCGGCCCATAGCATACACTGATAATTTTTCCTTGCACGCCAAAATCACTCAGGACTTGTTCCAGCAGAGATAAATTTTTATTGCTCTCCATTTCATTTAGCTGTTTTCTCTGCAAAGACTCTTCTGCTTTAGAAAGTAAATGGATACTTGGAAACTTAAACTCACTTAAAACCTCCTCGGTAGCTTTTTTCTGTCTTTCTTTTGGTTGTTGTTTAGTAGTGATTTTAGTTCTATGTTTTTCTTCTACTACTAATGGTGCAATTGAATACTCAGTAGTTTTATGTGATCTGAAGAATGGAACATTTATAAATAAGCAAGCTATTTTTTTGAATAGGAAAAATATAGAGTAAATTGTTCTCTTCCAACCAACAGATCCTACAAGACCTATTGATGTTACTATCACAAATATATAAAACGGGCAGTTATTAATTAGTGCATTCCCTATTATTCCACTGTGTCTGTACCTTGCAGTGATGCCTAGCGAAAGTTGTGGTAGTATAGCACATATCCCTAAATTGATTAATATTAAATAGAGAATTTTTAGCAGCCTTTTTGATGGCCTGAAGATCAACAAGTAAACTATGGTTGTAGCTATTGTAACACTAGTTAATCCAAGAAATTGAACCAATATATCAGCTAAATATGAACTTACTATTCCACCTAAATTTGTCACTTCCTCATTTGTAGCTGTGTTTAAAGAAGGATCTTTATAGTTGTAGCTAAAAACTGATATATATATATATATTAAGAGTGAGAGATATACTGCTGCTTTTAGATATCTTTTTAGCATCTACTTAAAAGTAGTAATTCATTGTATATTGTACAAAGCGAATTGCTATTAGCAATATCATTATAGATAAATCTAATCCGTTGAACGGTGGTATGTATCTTCTGATAATTTTTAGTGGTGGATATGTCAATTGGTTCAAGATGTGCATTATGCTACTGACAATTTCATTATATATGTTCACCATATTAAGTTTAATCAGCCAGTTTAGGATAACCCAACATTGACCTTACCCAAAAAAGTGGAGAGAAAGTTAAGAAAATTTTTTACAAAAAGAATAATGAATCAAATAGCTCAGGAATGCAATAGACTTCTTGCATAACCCAAACTAAGTAGAAAAAAGGTATCATCTAAGTAGCTGACACTGGTTCACCTTATGGTGCAACCTCCCCTGTCATCCGAGTAGCTGACACTGGGATCTAGGTTTTTTAGAGCTATCATAGGATGACAGAAGCACACTTTGTCATCCCAGTGCGTGACACTGGGATCTCATTTCGTAACTTCATAGTATAAATTATTTCAAATTGTATCTATTTGCAAATATATAAATATAGTAATTTTGCATAAAAAATTAGATCCCAGTGTCACGCACTGGGATGACAAGAAGAGGGCTACTCGGATGACAAAAAAAGGAGCACTGGCCTACCTAGTAGAGATCGCTTTTGTAATTGCAGTATTCGTGCAATCTTTAGCTACAAACATTAAGAAATTTACCAAATGAAAAAAAAGGCAAAAGAAGCCCCGTGGTTGGCTAATTACTTACATTATACTTTCAAGTATGGCGTTTTTTTATTCTAAACACTTAATAACCGCGATTCAGTTGCTTTTAAACCGCAACTAATCTAAATTATAAACGTTAAGAAATTTACTAAACAGAAAAAAAGGCAAAAGAAACCCTAGGGTAGCTAGTTATTCACTATCCATTTTTTAAGTTGGCGTTTTTTTATGTTTTAAACGCTTTATAAGCGCGTTTCAGCTTATGTAGGTAGAAATTTTATAAGACATAAGGTGCACATAGTGCAAAAAATTAAACATGAGACGCCAGATACGTGAGTTTTTTTGTCATTTAATCTGTACAGAGAAGATAAATAAATAGCTTCAGCTTCATGATAAGAGGGCTGGCGGAGTTTGTCAAGTAATCTTTTGCATTTAACCCGTTTCTATGGGTAAAACAATCTGAATCGTTCAACTAATATGAGTTTTGTTTTGACTTTTTGTGTTAATTTTGCAGAATATTAAGATTATCATCTAAATAAAATACATGACAAAAGAGGATTGGGAAGCGGTAATTGGGCTTGAGGTGCACGCTCAAATTTCTTCTAATACGAAGCTATTTTCTAGCTCATCAACGGAGTTTGGTGCTGAGCATAACACTCAAGTTTCTCTAGTTGATGCGGCAATGCCAGGTACACTGCCAATACTAAATTATTACTGCATAGAGCAAGCAATACGCACCGGTCTTGCACTTTCTGCAGAAATTAATAAGTGTTCTTACTTTGATCGGAAAAATTATTTTTATCCTGATTTACCGCAAGGTTACCAGATAACTCAGTTTTTTGAGCCAATAGTTAAAAATGGTAGAGTATTTATCAACGACAATGAAAAGGAAATAAGAATCGCGAGAATTCATTTAGAGCAAGACGCAGGAAAGAGCGTTCATGAGGAAAGCAAAACTTATGTGGATTTAAATCGTGCAGGAGTTGCTTTAATGGAAATTGTTTCAGAACCAGATCTCCGTTCATCTGCGGAAGCTGCAGAATGCATGAAAAAATTGAGGCAGATTTTGCGGTACATTGGTTCATGTGATGGTGATATGGAAAAGGGATCACTTCGTTGTGATGCAAATGTTTCTGTCCGCCTAAAAGGCAGTAGCACATTTGGCACTCGTTGTGAGATAAAAAATCTGAACTCGATACGTTATATTGTGCAAGCTATAGACTATGAAATACAAAGACAAATTGAAATTTTAGAAGGTGGGGAAGAAATAAGTCAAGATACCTTATTGTTTGACGTTGCTTCGGGAAAAACAAAAGTGATGCGAAACAAAGAAGATGCAAGCGACTATAGATACTTCCCTGAGCCTGATTTATTACCTGTTGAGGTAAGCCAGGAGAAAATTGATTTAATTCAATCATCTTTGCCCGAGTTGCCAGATCAAAAAAAGCTGCGATACATTGAGGAATTGGGTATCAACGAATACGATGCAAACGTCATTACTTCCGATAAGGCAATTGCTGATTACTTTGAGGAATTGATAAAAAAACATGATTCAAAGCTCGCGGTCACCTGGTTAACCGTAGAGCTTTTTGGTCGTTTAAATAAAGCAGGTATTGATATTGTGAGCTCTCCAATCAAAGCAAATGCCTTGTTGGAACTCTTAGATTTTATCGTTGATGGAACAATCTCTGCTAAACTTGGCAAACAAATTTTTGATATTATGTTTGAAACTGGCAAACCTGCATCCCTTATTATAGAAGAGCAGGATCTCAAGCAAATAACCGATAAAGGTCAAATATCAGAAGTTATCGACACAATCATCAATAGCAACCAAGATAAAGTTCAAGAATACAAAAGCGGTAAAACAAGATTATACGGATTCTTTGTTGGTGAAGTTATGAAACTTACCAAGGGAAAAGCCAGCCCTGATGTCGTGAATTTAATTTTGAGTGAGAGATTAAGTAATTAGTCACATTTTTTTATTTACATAACAGCACATCTCGTAGATATTCCAAGGTCTTTGTTACGATATCTGTACATCATGACATATAACTTTTTTACCATTTGTCGGTACTATTTTTAAAATTATGTGAGGTTGAGGATGCTTGAAGATCATCCTGTTTGGGGGGCAAAATGTTCTCGCCATGGTATTGACTATCAAGAGTTGTGGCTCATATTATTTCTCATGCGTGTGATGGATAAAAAATGTCCTTTCCGCTTAGCTACAGAATTGAAGTCAGCTGCAGGCTTTGATGATGTTGTTCTCCAATGTAAGCAAAATAAAACAACAATACATAGGTTTGTGCAAGTCAAACACAAACAAGATGGAACTGAAAAAATCAGTGTAGGTAGCTTATTAACAAAGAGTGGTGAGTTTAATTTGTTGAAATACTTTATTGCTTATTTAAAGATCAAAAGTAATGGAAAGTTTAAGGGTGAGATGAAGTATTTTGCTATTGTTACGAATATTGATTTTGATTTCACAGATTCAGCACAACATGAAGTGAGAAAGCTGAGAATGATGTCGAGTGGAAAGAATAAAGAAAAGGAAATTTCAGTTATAAGAATAGACACACAAGATGAGTTTCTGGATGTAGGTGATGGTGTAAGATATAAATTTGATAATAGTATTATCTCATACTTGCAGGAAAATAAGGATTTTATAAAGGGTAAGGTAGGTAGAGAAGTCAGTGATAAAGAAGTCGAAGACTTTTTAAATGAACTAGTGTTTGCGGTTAATTTGCCCAATGAAAGTCAGCTAAAAGAATTGTTTAAAGGTGAGATGAGTGGTAGATTGGCCAAAAAGTTTGGCTATGTTGGTGACAATGAAATCTTTTGCAATGACCTTCTGGAGAAAATATCAGACTGGGTGAAAGATATAAAAGGACGTTTTCTTTCGCCAGAAGAAGGAAAAGAATTTTTCCAAAAAGTGGAGCTATGGGCCAGCACTCTATGTGGGATAGAACGAGGGGTAAAGAAAGGGAATAAAGGAATTGATAAAATAGCAAAACAACAGCATAAGGATAGTAAAACACTGAATGAAATACATGCAGCTGTAACAGCGCAAAATAACAAGCAAAGACCCCATAAGAAACCTTATGGTCCTCGTGACAAAAAATCGAAAGCAAGAGAAGAAGGAGATATAGAAGAATCAGATGAATTTGATGAAATAGAAGCTTTAGAATTTGTTAAAAGGGCTTTGAATATAGAAAACAATTTACAGAATAAGGAAATAAAAAAGCTAGCACAGGAACTACAATATTCCCAATTGGCTTTAAAACTAGCGGTTACATATATTAGTGAAGAAAATATTGTATTTAGTCATAGGGGTAGAAAAAGGATTAGAGTTGGTGGCTATCTGAAAAAGTGTGAAAAGATAGCAGAGAAGCTACTTGACTTTAAGTCCGAATATAAAAGTGATCGTTATGCTAAGGCAACTTTCATAACTTGGAAAATTACAATTGATGCTATAGCGCAAAAAAAATTTGGGCCGGAAGCATTGAGCATTCTCGAGATAATTGCCTATTTTTCTCCTAATGAGATTTATATAGAAGAAATCTTTTCACAGCAAGTAGCTAATGATAAAGAAGCGTTGTGGAATGCTGTTGAGTTACTTAATCGATATTCAATAGACTTCTTTCAAAATTGTTAGAGGGAGTGTAAGATGAAGTATTTGAAAGCATGAAATATAAGGAAATAGAAAAGTTAGAAGGAGAAAAGTTTCGACGTTTAACAGGGGTAAAAAAAGCAACATTTGAGCGAATGGTAGAAATTCTAGAAGTGGAGGATAAAAGAAAAAAAGCTAGAAGTGGAAGAAAAAGTAAACTTTGCATAGAAGACAGGCTACTTATGGCACTGGAATATATAAGAGAATATCGTACATATTTTCATATTGGGCAAAGCTATGGCATGAGTGAAAGTAACAGTTTTAAAATAATAAGATAGGTAGAAGACATATTAATAAAACATCCAGATTTTGCATTACCAGGAAAAAAAGAGCTATTAAAGAGTGATGTAGAATATGAAGTTTTAGTAATAGACGGAACTGAAACGCCAGTAGAGAGACCAAAAAAAAGCAAAAGCCCTTCTACTCTGGAAAGAAAAAAAGGCATACTATAAAAACACAAATAGTAACAGAGAAGAAGAGTAAAAAAGTCATATGCACATCTTTCTCGAATGGTAGAAAACACGATTTTCGGATGTTTAGAGAATCAAAGGTAGCAATATTACCGGACACCAAAATCTTAGCTGATGCCGGCTACAGGGGAATGCAGAAGATACACAAAAATGTTGTATTACCGCACAGGAAAATGAAAAAGAATCCGTTAAGCAAAGAACAAAAAAAAGAGAACAGGGCACTTATGAGCCAAAGGGCAATTGTTGAAAACGTAATTGGCTTATTGAAAAGGTTTAAAATCATCTCGGACAGGTATAGAAACCGACGAAAACGTTTTGGTTTAAGGTTTAATTTGATTGCTGCAATTCACAATTTTGAGCTCCATACATGAATTTTGAAAGAAGTCTAATGTCAATTTTGACGTTTTCATAATGTTTTTCCCCCTATTAAGATTTATTGATTTAGTTGTAGTAGTTGAAATAGCAAACCGGTTAGGTTGCCTAGTTTGGTTCTTTCTTTCAATCAAAGGTATTCTACTGTTTTAAATTCCCTGTAAAGATTTAGCTTATCTTTTACATCTAAACAGCATTAACACGATTTGGCTTTTTGTAGATGAGTAATTCTCTAGGGATTATCCTATTGAATTCTATGATATTATTTTTTGTAACATTGTTATACACGTCATGAAACTGAAGCTATATTATTTAACTTCCCAATCTGTGCAGATTAAAACGACAAGAAAACTTGTATTTGGCGTACTATGCTTAATTTTTTGCACTATGTGTACCTTATGTCTTTATCAAATTTCTAGGTTTTTACCTATATAAGCTGAAACGCGCTTATAAAGCGTTCAAGACATCACCCAACGTCAAATTTTAAAATAGAGAGTGAATAACTAGCTACTGCGGGTTTTCTATGCCTTTTTTTTCATTTGGTAAATTTCTTAATGTTTATGGCTAAACGACAACCGTCATCCCGCTGCTTGTTAGCGGGATCTATGTTGAGAGATACCGCGAATGAATCGCGGTATGACGGTGTAGATAGTATCCCACTACGTGTTAGCGGGATCTAGAGATACCACGGCGGTATTACGGTTCGTGGCGGCATGAAGATAAGCTCGTCATTCCGCTACGTGTTAGCGGGATCTAGAAATACCGTGAATGAATCGCGGTATGACGGTTCGCGGCGGTATGACGATAAGCTCGTCATCCCGCTGCTTGTTAGCGGAATCTCTTGTTAGTGGCTAAGAGATACCGCGGCGGTATAGCTATACTTAAAAATATGGTTGAATAGTTGTTAATAATAGTGTATAATTATTAATCTTTTCTCAGTATTTTTACTATGGCTCTTTCTAAATTTCTCGATCCAAAATTGGACCTAACATTTAAAAAAATATTTGGTACTGAGAGAAATAAGAATATTCTTATTCATTTTTTGAACGATATTTTAGGATGTACTGAAGTCAACACTATACAAGAAGTAGAATTCTTAAGCACCATTATGGACCCTGAAATTGCTTCTGATAAACAAAGCATTGTTGATGTTCTTTGCAGGGATTCTAGTGGGAACAGGTATATAATTGAGATGCAGCTCACTCGTGATAAAGGCTTTGAAAAACGTGCACAACTTTATGCTGCTAAGGCTTACTCAAGACAAGCTGATAAATCTGGTAAATACGTTGATTTAAAGAAGATTTTCTTTATCGCGATTTCAAATTGTACCTTATTCCCTGATAAGCTTGACTATATATCTAGCCATACCATAAGAGATGAGAAAACCAATGAACATGACTTAAAAGATTTTCAATTTATCTTCATAGAGCTGCCAAAATTTCCTAAGAGTAGAGAAGAACAACTGGAAAGTGTAGTAGACCGTTGGCTATTTTTTTTCAAATATGCAGATGAAACAACGGATGAAGATCTCAGAAAAATTGCGGAAAAATCACCAATAATAAAGCTAGCATATGATGAATTAGATAAGTTTCACTGGAATGAAAAAGATCTAGTAGCTTATGAAGAAAGAATAATGGATCTGCGCAAAGAAGAAGCCATTCTTGAATACAGACTTGATCTTGCTAAAGAGGAAGGTAGAAAAGAAAGGGAAATTGAAGTTGCAAAAAATCTATTTAAAGCAGGGGTTTCTATTGATATCATAGCTCAAACTACTGGTCTTTCCATGAGTGAGATCAAAGAATTGCAGAATTAAGTGTGAATGGTTACGAAAAATATAAGTTTTTGCGATAAACGACATAGTGATGTATTTGTTGTTCAGCATGTCAGTGGAATATTTTCTGAAAAATTTCCACATAACTCTTTCAGATTTCATAATATCTCTTGCCACTCATCTGAACAGATACCCATTTTGGAGGGATACCAATAATAGTTGTGAGCGGCTAGTCCACAAGCATAACACGCTCACGAAACTTTAATGCGATAGCTTGGTTTCTACTGAAAGACAGCATTATGCCAAGTGCGATGCTCGAAGATAAAAGAGAAGAACCACCATAGCTAAGTAACGGCAGGGTTATGCCGGTGGTTGGAAAAACACTCAATGTTACCCCTATGTTTATTATGAATTGTGTGATGAATTGAATTGAGATACCGAGAATCACCAACAGATTAAATAATTCATTTTCCCTATATGCAACGTAAAGCAAGCGGGCGGAAATGATGCCAAATAACATCAATGTGGCTAAGCACGTAATCAAACCAAATTCTTCTGCTAAAACAGAAAACACAAAATCTGTATGACAATCAGGAAGAGAGGCTTTTATGCTACCTTCACCAGGTCCAACCCCAGTTAATTGACCTCTTTTGAATGCTTCTAATGATTTTGTGACTTGAAAGTTATCGCGCTGCGTAAAAAAGACAAAATTGTAAATCCTTTGCTTTATATGTGGGAGGCATAAGTAAGCTATTGTAGTTCCAGTTGTGGCCATTCCTATTATGCATAGAAAGTATAAAAATGGTATACATGCAATAAACATTTGACCAATAAAAGAATATGTTAAAAGCATGGACATACTGAAATCAGGTTGCAAAAGTAACAACACAAAAACTAACAGAAATATTATGATTGATATGTGTATTTTAAACTTCATTTCGCTGGCCAAGATACTAGCTATAACAACAGAAAAAAATGGCCTTACGAACTCAGATGGTTGAACTGAAATTTTGACAATATGTAACCATCGTTTCGCACCTTTTACCTCTATACCAAGTATTATCGCAGTTGCTACTAGAATAGTAAATAAAGCGAAACCTGCGAATGAGAGGTTAAGTATAGTTCTTGTGTTGAGAAAAGAAAATGTCACCAAGGTAATTAGTGACAGGACTATATAAATTGTATGGCGCCGTATAAAATAATCCTGTGGTAGAGAAAGACGCTGCGCAATTACAGGGCTTGCTGAATAAACAAGAATGAAGCTTATAGTGAGCAAAAAAAACACTGGAAGGATGAGATAATAATCCAGCGTTCTATACCAGAGTTTAATATTCATTTTGTTCCAATGTGTAATGCCACTATTCCATAGCTCATATTATGAAACTCAACATTCTTAAAGCCTACCTCTTCAATTTCCATTTTAAAATCAGCCTGAGTTGGAAACTCTCTAATGCTCTTCACTAAATATTCATAAGAACTCTTGTCTTTAGCAACTATGCTGCCAATTTTAGGAATTACTTTAAATGAATATAAGTCATAAAGTTTGGTAAATATCTCATTTTGATAGTGCATAGGGGCAAATTCTAAGCAGATAAATTTCCCATGTGGTTTTAATACCCTGTGCGCCTCATTTAAAGCCTTCTTGCGGTCAGAAACATTTCGAATGCCAAAAGCTATTGTGCAATAATCAAATTCGGAGTCTTCAAATGGTAAACTTTCTGCACTTGCACATACCCAATCAAAATTAATTTGGTTTGAATTTATAGCTTTATCACGTCCTCTGTTTAGCATGTTTTGATTTATATCGCATACTGTAACCTTAGCACTTGGCTCTTTTCTTACTATTCTTATTGCTATATCTCCAGTTCCTCCAGCAACATCTAAAACCTTAGAGTTTTTTGTAAAATGCACACTATTTACCATCTTATCTTTCCATAATCTGTGCATTCCGAGGCTCATTATATCATTCATGGTGTCGTAGCGACTTGCTACGGAGTCGAATACCTCTTTAACTAATTGTGATTTCTTCTCGATTTTTATAGTAGACATTACGTAAAGTCGCTCAACTCCTTTATAATTAGTAAAAATTAATTTGAATTAACACAAATGTCAACGGCAGGCCTTGAGCCTGTTAAAATCTTCTTCAGCGTGGTATGATGACCGAGTTAGTGGGCTTGATGCAACCACTAAGAAACCTTTGGAGTAAGCAATATATTTATAATGCTCAAACTCTTCTGGGGTAACATACCTATCAAGTTTTGCATGTTTTGGAGTTGGTTGTAGATATTGACCAATTGTAATAAAATCAACCTCAGCACTACGCAAATCGTCCATAACCTGAAATATTTCCTCTTTTGTTTCTCCAAGACCAACCATAAGCCCTGACTTTGTGAAAACTTTAGGATTAATCTGCTTTACCATCTTCAACAAATATAGTGAATGAAAATAGCGAGCTCGTGGTCTTATTTTTGCATACAATCTCGGCACTGTTTCAATATTGTGGTTATAGACATCAGGTGATGCAACAGCAATTGCTTCAAATGCTCCTTTCTTATTTAAAAAATCAGGAGTTAAAATCTCTATTGTTGTTTCTGAAGTTATCTTTCTAATTTCTTCTATGCACTGTATAAACTGATTTGCGCCACCATCTGGTAAATCATCACGATCAACAGAAGTAATAACAACATGCTTCAAGTTCAACTTTTTTATCGCTTTTGCTAAATTTTCTGGCTCATGAGGGTCTAACTTATCAGGAATGCCAGTTGCAACGTTGCAAAATGCACAAGCACGAGTGCAAACAGAACCGAGAATCATCACAGTAGCGTGACGTTTATTCCAACATTCACCAATATTTGGACATGCAGCTTCTTCACATACCGTATGTAAGTTATGCAGTTTAACGATGTTTAAGGTTTCATTGAATACTTCACCGGTCGGAGCTTTTGCTCTGAGCCATTGAGGTTTGTTATGCATCTGAAACGGCTAACTCTACCTCTTGCTTTACTAAAACTTTTTTCAACCTTCTTTTTATCTTCTGCGCTTTCTCACTTAGTTTAATCGTTCTTGTGTTGAGCAAAAAAGCATCTAAATCACCTTTGTAATCTATAGTTCTCAAAGTTCTTGTTGCCACACGAAATCTAAACTTTTTATTCAATATATCACTTGTCAACGTAACCTTATGTAAATTTAAAAGAAAGGTACGCTTTGTTTTACGATTCGAATGTGATACCTTATTACCAAAAGATTTTTTTCTATTTGTTAATTCACAAACTCTACTCACTTCAATATACCAAATTATTCTATGTACTTAGATTACCTTATATAGTCAAATAGTCAATACTCTCTTGCTTAATTTTTATACCATATACTGCTTTATAACCAAAAAATATCGTAATTTTTTCTATTATAAGAGAAATCATATGCTGAATTTCCAATGCTTTACTGCCATTTGTTACTACCAGATGCAACACACCAGAATTTATATTCTGTGCATATGAGATCTTTTTCGGTTTTGTACACTCTGCTATTTCTTTCCCTACTATATTTCGCCAGTTTAAAATCAGACGTATTTCATTTTTGCTAATCTTATTTTTCATGCATTTTAATGCATAGTTTTCTATTATAGACTTTAATTTTTTTGGACCGCTACGTTTGAGCATTTTTCTGCTATGAACCAGATTCTTCCATGGTTACAACATAGTGTGATGGATATTGTTTATAAGCTCCAGTAACTGTGTCAATCACAAAACCAGGCAACCACAGTAGGTTTAATAAAACAACCTTATTAAAACTTTCACCTACCATCACATTTAATTGTTTATAACCTGCTTTTTACAATCAACAAACAGTGACCCTGAACCTCGCTGAATAACCATTACCCCAGGGTTAGATGTAATAGAATGGCTCATTCCAGATGGGTCATGTACGACGCATCTAACTTTTTCTATCAAGTCACCATTATCATCTACTACTTTCATTTGAATTGCTTGTGTAGAACCGGAAAACATTGTTGCAAAACAACCGGTTAGTAACACAGTTATAGACAATATTAAACAAATATTTAGTAATCTAGAATGCATGCAATATTGATATAATCTAAACATAGTAATCTCAAAAATCAATTTTTATCATTCTATAAATTTAATATAGAGTACAATTGTTTGTCAATCCCAGTGTTACAACTGGGATTGTAGCTGCTTTAACAACAACTCTACCCTCTGGCCTCACACCGTAAAAGCAGTATTTTTATGCAAAACTTATCTCAACGTAGCACTTGTCAAGATCGTTCCATTTACCAAATTTTGTGCTGTCATCTTTGCCTCATAATTAACCTTATAGCTGTTTTAATTGTAATTAGTTAAATTATTATTAACCTGCCAGGCTAGATCCAAAAAACAATTGTGTGCTGCAGTAACAAACAAAGTAATGTTTGTGAGAAGTTTTGTTGAAGATGAAGAAAGGTCCTTCGAAATCGATTTTCAGGAGCAGGTTTCAAACTCCTATACGAAGTCATTACATTTTGTGAATCTCACCGGTGGCAGAATCTGGGTAACGAGGTCTTCTTCCTATACTCCATAATAAGAACAGAAAGTACCTCAGAAAAAGTGCCACGCGCTGGAATGACAATTGGATTTTTGCTTTATGCAGAATAGTTTTCAAAGAGATCTGCTACATTTTCCTCATGCCACTTATAACTTCTACAAACAATGCAAACATAAATGAAGAATACAAATATCCTTTTGGTAGTTCTATGTGAAGTCCATCAAGTATGAGGTACATACCAACAAGTAAAATAAATAAAATGGCGATTATTTTTAACCCTGGGTTAGATTTGATTAACTTAGCAGTATAACTTGATAAAAATAGCATTGCTAATATAGAAAATGTAAATGCTGTAGCAATTATTACCATGTTATGAGTTAATGCTATAGCAGTTAATATCGAATCAACCGAAAAAACTAAATCTATTAATATAATTTGTAGCACAACTAAAAAAAATTTTGATTTAACGTTTGCCTTTGTTTTATTCTCCTTACGCACAAAAATGTCGTTCCATAACTCCATAGAGCTTTTAACAATAAGGAATAACCCTCCTGTAATCATAAGTAAATCCTTTGCTGAGATATCCAGCGATGCAGCGTGAAATATAGGTTTTTGCATTGACAATATAGATGATGTAAAAAATAGTATTACAAAACGCATTAATAGCGCTAATCCAAGACCCATAAGGCGCACTCTTTCTCTCAGCGCATTTGGTACCTTATCTATTGCTAGAGAAATAAAGATTAAATTATCTATACCAAGTATAGTTTCAAGTAGTGTAAGTGTCAGTAAAGTCCAAGCATCGGCTAGCATTTTTGTCCCAAATTCGGCTCTTCTTACTCTACAATAGATGTGTAAAAATTAAATGACTTCACTCAGAAGTTTTATAGCAGCTCTCCAGAAAAACAGAAGGTCATTAATTGAGAGAGTTTCTTAGGAGGAGACATAATATATATAAAACATGAGATGAATAAAGATTATGTTAAATATAGAATTAACGAATTATTATATAGCTTTTAGTAGGATGACAGTATTATAAAATTTAGAGGCATCAAAATGGAAAATCACGCTAAAGAGAGTATAAAGCATAAAATAGTGTTACCAAACTCAAAAACAATCAATATTGAAGGAACAAACTTTAAGTATGAAATACATTATGATCAATTAAATGATAAAGATCTTCTTACGATCGAAAAATACGCTAATTATATTTTTCATGCCTACCAAGAGAGATATGGTTTAGATATGAACACAGATCATACTGTTAAAGGCTTTATATATAACAACTTAGCAGATTTGTCTGACGATGCTTATCATTTTATTACCGCGGATTATCACGAATACCATTATCACAGTAAGTCTATAGCTAATGATTTGACAACAATGATTTATTCTACTCTAAATTTGTATACTCAGAAAAATTACGCTACTTCTTTCCCAAGAGGCAATTTTATAAGAGATGTAGTAAAAGAATTAGAGGAAAAAAGTTGCCAAGAAGAAATCAGTACAGAAACAATGTTGCCACATTCAAAAATAATCAATATTGAAGGAACAAAATTTAAGTTGAAAGTACATTACGATCAATTAGATGATAAAGATCTTCTTACGATTGAAGCACGTGCTAATTCTATTTTCCATGCCTATCCAGAGAGAAATGGTTTAGATATGAACAAAGATTATACTTTTGACACTAATGTGTATAATAACTATTTATCTGATGGAGACAGTTATCTACAGGAAGTTTTAGAAAATCAAATTTATTATTCTCTAGCTAAAGCTGGTTATGATATGTATTAAAGAGGACTTGATCTGACACTTTGATGTATAGTCCAAGACTCAACCATTATCGGCTCTCAGCCGATAATGGTTGAGTCTTGCGCTGGAAGCGGGGTTAAAGCTACTTCAATCTTATGCTAGATTGAGGTTGATGTGCATCTGTATGTTTATTGATGTACTCATTAATAACCTCATCTGTCACTGGTAGCAACTAAAATACCCTCTATACACCTATTTAAATTTTATGTTATCCACATGTACAATATAATCTATAATAACATTGAATTTATTACCAATATAATATGTCAAAAAATATTATGAGCTTCGTAAAAGAAAAAAACACCCCTGTGATGGAACAATATTTGAACCTGAAAGCTCAATACAAGGATCATCTGCTATTTTATAGGCTAGGAGATTTTTATGAGTTGTTTTTCGATGATGCTATTAAAGCTGCGAAATTGCTGAATATAGTGCTAACCAAGAGGGGCAATTCAAATGGGCAAGAAATACCAATGTGTGGAGTGCCAGCACACAGTAGTGAATCTTACCTACACAAGCTAATAGATTTAGGATTCAAAGTAGCAATCTGTGACCAATTAGAAACTGCTGATGAAGCAAAAAAGAGGGGCTACAAATCCATAGTAAAACGTGATGTAGTGCGAGTTGTAACTCCAGGTACAATTATAGAAGATTCGCTACTGGAGGATAAAAGCAATAATTATCTTGCGTCCATAGTTGAACAAAATGACGAATATGCTATTAGTTGGCTTGAATTATCAACGGGAAAATTTTTTCACACTTTAACGAGTTTGAAAGCTCTAGATAGTGATTTGTTGCGTATATCACCAAGAGAATTATTAATTTCTGAAAAATTCACTGAGGATGAAAAAATTAGATCGATTTTAAAAAATTATAAAATATCAATTACACAACACGCCCAGAGTTTTTTTGAGTATAGTAAATCTCACAGAACGTTATGCGAGTTTTATAAAATCAGGGAACTTGGGAGTATAGGAAATTTCAGCAAAGTAGAAATCATGGCGTGCGGTGCACTGCTTGAATATGTCAGAGTAACACAAAGGGGCTCCATTCCAAGGCTTGAATTCCCAAAAACCTATAAGCAACAAAATTTCATGCTTATTGATGCTTCAGCAAGGAGAAATCTTGAGTTGTTTTCAACTCAATTTGGTGAAAAGAAAGGTTCACTAATTTCAGTTATTGATCACACAGTTACAGCTTCTGGTGGACGCCTGCTCAAACAAATGCTCGCTTCACCACTTGCTTGTTCTAAGGCAATTAACCTAAGGCTCAGCACCGCTCAATTTTTTGTAAATAATCATGAGCCACGCAGAAAAATACGAGAGATATTATCTAACATTCCAGATATTGAGAGGTCTTTATCGCGCTTAATACTAGGGCGTGGTTCACCAAAAGATATGAACCTATTAAAAATAGGCCTAGGAAAGACTTTAGAATTGTCTGAGTTCTTATGTAAAATTGAATCAGGTGAAAATGGATCTCTCCCACAACAATATGTCATCCAAACTGAGATCCAGCCAGCGTCACGCGCTGGAATAACAGTAAAATCAGACGAGAGTGAACTAAGCACAATACATAAAAGCCTTGGCAATCATAAAGACCTATTTGAACTGTTAAATAGTGCTATACTCGATAATAACCTCAGTTCCGTGAAAGAAGGAGGATTTATTCACTCAAAATACAACTCAGAATTATCTGAGTTATCCTACATATTAAATAATAGTAATAAACTAATAACCAAACTCCGTGAATCTTATCGCGACCTAACTGGCATTGCCGCACTCAAAATATTACACAACAACATACTTGGTTATTACGTTGAAGTGTCGGCAAATCACAAAATAACTTCGGATATATTTATTCATAGGCAAAGCTTAGCAAATAGCATGCGCTACACTACTAATGAATTGAAAGAACTAGAAAATAAAATTCTTACGGCACGTGATGCTGCAATCGGCTTAGAAATGAAAATTTTTAGTGAACTGTGTAGTGAAGTCGCTAAAGAATCTGAAAAAATTGCTCTTGCTGCAAATGCTTTGGCAAAACTTGATATTAGAACCGCATTTGCAGAGCTTGCAGTGCAAAATAATTACGTAAAACCCATTATTGATGACAGCAAAGAGTTCAATATCTGTAGCGGAAGACATCCAGTGGTTGAAGTTAACGATAAATTCATTGCAAATAGCATCAATTTAGCTGGTATACATCTAATTACTGGTCCTAATATGGCTGGAAAAAGCACTTTCTTGAGGCAAAACGCTCTCATTGCAGTTTTAGCTCATATGGGATCGTTTGTGCCAGCAGAGAGTGCGCATATTGGAGTGATTGACAAGATATTCAGCAGGGTTGGCGCAACGGATAATATAACAGCTGGTTATTCTACCTTCATGGTAGAGATGATCGAAACAGCAACGATAGTAAATCAGGCAACGGACCGTTCCTTGGTGATACTTGATGAAATTGGTAGGGGCACAGGGGTGTATGATGGATTATCTATTGCACAGGCGGTGATTGAACATATTCACAATGTAAATAAGTGCCGCGCCATTTTTGCAACTCATTATCATGAATTAACTAAAGTAAGCAAATACTTGAAGAACGTGAAATGTTTTTGTGTAAAAATAAGAGAGTGGAACGGAGAGGTTATTTTTCTACATGAAGTAATTGAAGGCATTGCAGATGAGTCATATGGAATACATGTAGCAAAATTTGCTGGTTTTCCTGATTCTGTTTTAAATAGAGCAAGTGAAGTGTTTGATGAGCTGAAGGCTTGAGAGGAAATTCTTACATAACTATTGTTTAAGTGAAGAGTCGCCCACACAGTCCACCATATGTATCAAACCAAGCTCAAGCTTGTAAGCTTAAAATATGGTTAACCTTACCCAGAAAAAGTGGAGAGAAAGTTTGGAATGTTTTTTACAAAGAGAATAAAATGCTCAAGAATGCAATAGTTAATAGTGACGTTGTTTGTTATAAAAAATTTCTATATATTCAAATATAGCAGTTTTGATATGCTGTTTAGAGTGCCGAGAGGTGTCTATTGGTAACTCCCTTTTTAGAGAACTTTTCCACAACAGAATTGTCGTAACAACAACCTTTATGACTCATCTATGTTTTTTATGGACAAGAGATATTAGACTTCTTTCAAAATTGTTAGAGGGAGTGTAAGATGAAGTATTTGAAAGCATGAAATATAAGGAAATAGAAAAGTTAGAAGGAGAAAAGTTTCGACGTTTAACAGGGGTAAAAAAAGCAACATTTGAGCGAATGGTAGAAATTCTAGAAGTGGAGGATAAAAGAAAAAAAGCTAGAAGTGGAAGAAAAAGTAAACTTTGCATAGAAGACAGGCTACTTATGGCACTGGAATATATAAGAGAATATCGTACATATTTTCATATTGGGCAAAGCTATGGCATGAGTGAAAGTAACAGTTTTAAAATAATAAGATAGGTAGAAGACATATTAATAAAACATCCAGATTTTGCATTACCAGGAAAAAAAGAGCTATTAAAGAGTGATGTAGAATATGAAGTTTTAGTAATAGACGGAACTGAAACGCCAGTAGAGAGACCAAAAAAAAGCAAAAGCCCTTCTACTCTGGAAAGAAAAAAAGGCATACTATAAAAACACAAATAGTAACAGAGAAGAAGAGTAAAAAAGTCATATGCACATCTTTCTCGAATGGTAGAAAACACGATTTTCGGATGTTTAGAGAATCAAAGGTAGCAATATTACCGGACACCAAAATCTTAGCTGATGCCGGCTACAGGGGAATGCAGAAGATACACAAAAATGTTGTATTACCGCACAGGAAAATGAAAAAGAATCCGTTAAGCAAAGAACAAAAAAAAGAGAACAGGGCACTTATGAGCCAAAGGGCAATTGTTGAAAACGTAATTGGCTTATTGAAAAGGTTTAAAATCATCTCGGACAGGTATAGAAACCGACGAAAACGTTTTGGTTTAAGGTTTAATTTGATTGCTGCAATTCACAATTTTGAGCTCCATACATGAATTTTGAAAGAAGTCTAATCCTTGCTTCAAACCTGGCTTTCAAGGCTAATTCTTCTGTTCCAGGATCTTTTCCCGATTCTAAACTCACAAGCTCTACAAATACCGCTGGCGCTAATAATTCTTTTCTTATCGATGGATAAATTTCACATGTCTGTATAGCCGATATTTCTTCCTTCAGTGTGCTGCAAATTGCTTGATGTAAATCTGTCCAGAACTTTGTCATATCTTTAAAATATAGTTTAGCTCATGCTTAAAGTATTTCTCAAACTCTCTCTCACTCTCATAATTAACAAGGTCTTTTATTATTCTTGAGCCTTCAGGTTCCAGCGGTAGTTTTACTTCCTTTATTGGCAATGCTGCTCTTCCTTCACGTTTAAACATACCGCTATTTCCTTTTGGCATAACTGCTGCAAATCCTCCTATAAACTCATGCTTTCCTACTTTCGATCCTCTTCTTGTTTTTTGTATTTTGCCAATTGCCGATGCTCTAATGTCATAGAGATTTGCTCTAATTAACACTTCTAATCTGCTAGTTTTCGCCTTAAAAATTCTTAATCTCTTTCTTATCAAACTTAATTTTATCTTCTTTTCCTCACTGATTTCCTTAGCTGCTTGCGCTTTTAACCATAGTGCTGTTCTATTTAGTGCTTTTATAGCTGCCAGTTTTACTTTCTGCTCTTTTTCGTCAATATTGTAGACTATTTCATTAATATTGTTACTAATTTTAATATCAAACACTTTCTATTGCCTCAATTTTCCATATTTCACTCGAAGAATCTTTTAACGGTGGTTCAAAAATCTTGTAGAACCTTTTTTCAATCTTGATATAATCACCTATGCTAAAGGAAGTAACGTCCTGATCACGTATTTCTATAGAAGCAATTTGCTGAGTTAATGCTCCATCTGCACCTAGAGAGTACGTAGTCTCAGGACGTTTTATTAGCACTTTTATTCTACGAATACCCTCCTTATTTTGATTACAATATATGGCTTCCACTCCTAGATGCTTAAAACAATCCTCCAATAATCGCTTAATATTCTCTTGCATATTTCTTTTTGATATACTAACCTTTACATGCTAAGAAAGCGCATACCGGTAGAGTCGTTCTGTGCCTCACCACCTTGTAGTTACTCTACCAGTATGTTATGCTATAGTGACTTTGATTAATGTTCCTGGTCTATGGCACATTGGCAATGGATTCGACTGCGTATGTAAATCAGTTCCTCTATCAAACCTCCTTGGTTCTTGTTTTGCATAGAGTGGCTGTCCAAGAGTATTTACTGTCTCATTAAAGTCTGCTGGTGCAAAATATGTTGTAAATGTGCTCGCTGTTCCTAGTGGAAAACAGTGCCCTGTATCTTTTTCTATAAATCTTCTTACTGTTCCTTCAGGATCAGTTGCTTGCCCTCTATATTCCTCAAATGTTATACCACAAAACGTAAATCCTGACCTCATATCATTTCGAAGCGCTGCTCCTTCTTGCCATCTCTCGTATGCTTCTTTCACTTTACTATGCGAAGTTAGTGCATCAAAAAACTCAGGGCTTACCAAGGCATGAATTCCGGTCATATATTCACCACTTAGATTATCTTCTATATGCCGGAGTACTTCCAGACACTTACGTTTTACGTCAGTTGTTGCTGTTCCAAGGGCAAAATTTACTACTTTTGGTGTTATTTCAAATTCGTTGTACAGATTTAATAATTCTGACCCATCAGCATCTAAAATTATTCCTTTGAGCGCTCCCATTCGCAAATGCTCTAATGTTATTGCATGTTTGTTTCTCATTGATTGCAAATGATCAGTTATTACATCTGCTAGCGCTTTCAGTTCACTTTCTGATCCAAATGCCCTTATTCCTTGCACTTCTTCTGGCAGCACTACATCATCATGAGGAATGTGCGGAATCGTAAACGTCCTTACCTTTCTTTTTCCTCTTTTTCCTACTGTTGCTGGTGCTCCTGGAACTTGCGTTGGTAGTAAACTTAATACTCCGTTGTGTTCTTCTATGGTAATATGTCTAAATCTCACTGACCTACTTGGAAACAAATTTAGATTTTCAACTCGTCCATAATTTATCGGCAATATATTCATTGCATTTGTTAGTGCCGTCATGCTAAATGCTGTATTTGTAAATGGATTTTGCATTTTTTATTTTCCCCCTTTTGTGTTTTTAATAGTTTTTTTAAGCTCCCTTGCGGATAATGATCCCTCGTCCTTCAAGTTGCTTTATTGCTTCAGCTTTCTGTTCTTCAGTGATATTTGCTGGCCACACCACTGCATGATCTGCTAGCATTGCACTGCGAGTAATAATTACTCCTTTCATATCAGAATCTTTGCTATGTATATCGGTTGTAATTACTCCTACTGCTGTTTGTGTGCCGTCTGTTCCAGTGGGGTTCAGCATTCTAATAAAACCATCATCTGTCTTCTTGGCAACTACTGTACCAAGTTTAATATTTTGACCTTTTGCTACAGTTATTTGGTCTCTTGAATATAGACTTGATGTCTCATACTTTAATAAGTCACCCAGATTATTTTGTTCGCTTATACAACTCATAAATTTCTCTCCTTAACTGCTTACCGCCGCTTTTATCAATGCTATATACGGCGGTTATAAAAATACTTTAACTCCTACGACTTTTCGCTACCTGCATCATCAATTCTTCTCCTGAATTCTGTGGTATTGCACTCAGTATCTCTGTCTTCTTTGTTCTCTCTGCAAGTAATTCCATTAAAACTTCCCTAGCTTGCTCAACACTTACACTTTGCTCAATAAATTCTCCTATCTTTTCTGGCATCTTCGATAAATTACATAAACGTATTAATTCAAGAACTTCAGTACGATACTTGGTTAAATTATCAGTTTCTAGGTCATTTGTAGTTTGTTCATTCATAGTAATACTCCTGTTTTTATTAATAGATGAAAGAATTGTCATTCCGTCTGCAAGGCCTATTTCTACTGCTTTCTCCCCAAAATATAGCCCTGCCTCTGTTAATCGAATCTTTTCAATTGAAAGACCTCTGTTCCTTGCTATTAGCTGCAAAAACATTTCATATAGTCGGTCTACTTCTTTTTGTAAGCTTTCCAGACTTTCAGACGTCATTGGCTCATGCGGATTTAAATCATTCTTTCGACTGCCAGCAAAGATTGTGGTGTATTTTATTCCCTGTTTTTCATCAAACCCACTTTGATCTATATGACTTGCTATTACTCCAATACTGCCAACACCAGAAGTGCGGGTGAGAAAAATCTTCTCAGCGCTAGAGGCTATAGCGTACGCAGCAGAATATGCATCATCATTTGCTAATGCCACAATTCTCTTTTTTGCTCTTGATTCATAAATAAAATCAGCCAGGTCAAATATACCGTTTACCTCTCCTCCTGGGCTGTCTATTTCCAGTATAATTGTCTCTATGCTACTATCTGCTAATGCTTGTGTAATTTGCTCTTCTATTTGCTCATATGATGTCATTCCCAGAAAGACGTCAAAAGCTCCTGGTTTTTTAGTCAGAATTCCATGAATTGGTATTATTGCAGTTCTTTCTACGTTACTTTTGATGGAGTGCTTTATGTTTTTAAACGTGGGATGTTTTTGATTGTTCAATGACAATAGCTCAAAACTTCTTGGCTCAAGCATTAATGGTTTTCCTAAGAGCATCATAACCCTTTACAATCAGAGTCAAACATTAAATTGAGACTATTTGCACGCTTTTGATCTTCTGCTATTTCTTGATCAATTTCTTCAACATCGTAACCCATTTCTGATACTACTTCTGCTCGACTCTTAAATCCATTTCTTACTGCCATTTGCTGTGCTTGCTGATCTTTCAGTGGATCCACCCAATCAAATCCCTGTGGTATCCATTTTACTTCTTCTTTCGCTGCTTTTACTACTTTTTCATCTATACTCAGTTCTCCACAAAGCACTGCTAATTCTAGCCATCTATTCCAAATAGGTCTACAAAACTGGAACACTATCACGTTATGCTGTAACATTTCACACCTTCTGCGAAACTCTATCAGCCCTGCTCGAATGGATGAATAATTAACACCTGTTAAATCTCCTGTTAGCTGCTCATATGTTATTCCCGTACCTATTGCTATTGCCCTCAGTTGCTGTCTCATGAATGCTTCATAACTTCCTCCAACATCTGATGGCTCTGAAAATTTTATGTCCTCTCCTGGGTCTAAAAGCTGCATTGTTCCAGGTTCCAGGCCAGATAGTGCTACTCCTTGCTCACTTGCTTCACCTTCTCCCATGATATTTGCTTCTGGATCGAGTCTCGTAATAAATCCAGCAAACATTGCTGCAGTTTTCTTTCTCACCAGCTCTGCATCATCATATTGATCAAGCTCATAAAGCTTCAGCAGTATATTAGAAAGCCAAGGCTCCCCTCTAACTTGCCCAGGTCTTAGTGGTCTGTAAATATGTAAAACATCATTTGCTGGCACTCTCACTGATTCTCCAAACATACTTTCACCAGGGTGTTCTTTAAATAGGTAGTATGCTTCTCTTTGCCCAAGCCTGTTAAACTCAATCCCGTTTCTTATTACATTACCATTTCCTAAAGTTTGATTTGTTTTATTATCTAAATGTTCAGACTCAAGTACTTGCAGTTGTAATGGTACAGAAAATCTATCTTCCAGCTTTCTCGTTCTTAAACGTACAAAACATTCTCCTCCCTCTATCATACTTCTGCACACTAGAGCTTGTAATCCATAAAAATCACTTACTCCGTTACTGTCTGCTTCATCTGTCCATTTTAGCCATAATTCTTGTACTTTCTTTCGAAATTCTCCATCTCTTGCCTTTGATTGCGGCTTTATTCCTGTTCCAATAGAGTTACTCACTATTGTATCAATGATATTTGCTGCATACGGATTTTTTCTCACCATGTCACGTGATCGACTACGTAAAGTTTCAAGGTTTTGAGACAGCAAATTGTTTATACTTCCTGACTCTGGTTGAAAGTGAAAAAATCTTCTTCCTGAGCCTGCTGCATCCCAGGCTGAGCTTTTTATCTTTGGCTTGTTAAATAATTGTTTAAATGACTTTAATAGCATTACTTTTCCTTATCTGAAATTTTTGATAACTCAGCTTCCAGCTCTTCTATTGTTGGCAAGGCTGTCTTTACATTCTCTGGTAGATTTTCAGTAATTTTATATTCTGCCAACCCTATCGGTTTATTTATGTCTTTCAATGTATACTTAGCTAGTACATTATCCTTTGACTTGCATAAAATTAATCCTATAGATGGTTGATCTGTCTCATGCTTTAGTAAATCATCAACGGCTGAAAGATAAAAATTCATTTTACCTGCATACTCTGGCTTGAAATCCTTGTCTTTTAGCTCAATTACTACAAAGCAACGTAGCTTTAAATGATAAAACAATAAGTCAATATAGAAGTCTTTATTTCCAACATCTAAGTGAAACTGCCTACCAACAAATGCAAATCCTTCCCCTAGCTCTAGCAGAAATTTTTCCACATGGCCTACAAGACCTTTTTCTACTTCTCTTTCATGAGCGTCATCTCCTATACTCAAAAAATCAAAAATATATGGATCTTTTAATGTATAATGTGCTAAATCTGATTGGGGAGAAGGTAACTTATCTTTGAAGTTAGTAACAGCTTTTCCTTGACGTTTGTGCAATTCACGTTCGATTTGCATCACCATTATACTACGTGACCAACCGTGCTCTATAGCCTTTTGAAAATAAAATAGTCTTTCTTTTGGATCTTTTACTTTATCTAAAATAACTACAATATGAAACCAAGGCAATTGTGCAGCAACCTGCTGCGTAAATTCAGTATCTTGATACTCTGCAGCAAATTGACGCATATAAGTAAGATTCCTAGCGCTAAATCCCTTCATTTCTGGAAATGCGCTTCTTAAATCCTTACTTAGCTGATCTATGATTTTAGCACCCCAGCCATGTTCTTTTTGGCGCTTTAAGATCTCTGTACCAATATGGTGGTAAAGCACAATAAGCTTGCTATTTACTGCCAGTGCTGCTTTATAACGACTAGTAGCAATCTGTTCTTTGAGCTGCTCTAAAAATTCTGTATATTCTTTTGCTATAATTTTTGTCATGTGATTCCTTTCAACGATTTTCATCATTATATGATCCCCTTACTCGTTGAAAAAACAATCTTTCTCTTCGGCTTCATTCCAGCAATCTTTAGTTCACTTTTGATGCGTTGTCTGAGGCTGAGCAAGTCATTTATCTGTACTTCAGCATATCTCACAACATGATCACCATATGCAATTGATACCACTCTTTCGCCACTCTGAAGCTTCTTTATTGCTTGTTCAACTTGAAACAAATACTCTTCGTTATACATTTTTCAACCACTTACTCTGTCTTACTTTTTTAGGCTTTTTACTTTCCATTTTTCCACTCAAACTATTCCATTTACTCTCTGGCCATCTGTCTACTCCCAGTGCTATCGATGCTGCTCTTGCGTAAATTCGGCAATCTAGTACTTCATTTCTTTCTCTTACCTTTTGCCACTCTTGTTTAGTGTATCCTTTTACTACCTTGCTGACTAATTGCTCTGCCGTTAGCTGCTTAAAATATTCAGGTGCATACTCAGGAAAATGACAATAGACTTCTTTCAAAATTCATGTATGGAGCTCAAAATTGTGAATTGCAGCAATCAAATTAAACCTTAAACCAAAACGTTTTCGTCGGTTTCTATACCTGTCCGAGATGATTTTAAACCTTTTCAATAAGCCAATTACGTTTTCAACAATTGCCCTTTGGCTCATAAGTGCCCTGTTCTCTTTTTTTTGTTCTTTGCTTAACGGATTCTTTTTCATTTTCCTGTGCGGTAATACAACATTTTTGTGTATCTTCTGCATTCCCCTGTAGCCGGCATCAGCTAAGATTTTGGTGTCCGGTAATATTGCTACCTTTGATTCTCTAAACATCCGAAAATCGTGTTTTCTACCATTCGAGAAAGATGTGCATATGACTTTTTTACTCTTCTTCTCTGTTACTATTTGTGTTTTTATAGTATGCCTTTTTTTCTTTCCAGAGTAGAAGGGCTTTTGCTTTTTTTTGGTCTCTCTACTGGCGTTTCAGTTCCGTCTATTACTAAAACTTCATATTCTACATCACTCTTTAATAGCTCTTTTTTTCCTGGTAATGCAAAATCTGGATGTTTTATTAATATGTCTTCTACCTATCTTATTATTTTAAAACTGTTACTTTCACTCATGCCATAGCTTTGCCCAATATGAAAATATGTACGATATTCTCTTATATATTCCAGTGCCATAAGTAGCCTGTCTTCTATGCAAAGTTTACTTTTTCTTCCACTTCTAGCTTTTTTTCTTTTATCCTCCACTTCTAGAATTTCTACCATTCGCTCAAATGTTGCTTTTTTTACCCCTGTTAAACGTCGAAACTTTTCTCCTTCTAACTTTTCTATTTCCTTATATTTCATGCTTTCAAATACTTCATCTTACACTCCCTCTAACAATTTTGAAAGAAGTCTAATAGACTTCTTGCATAAGCCACAACTGTCATTATGTGTTAAGTAATTCCGTTTCTTATAAAACGCACTGATAAAGAGAAACTCTAAGTTGTAGTTGCACAACGTCTGCTGTTAATGATTATTTCACCTATTGTAACTGCTGCTAAAATAAAGCAATAATATACTTTTGTTAATAAAGAAACAGGTGATACAGAAGCTATACTTCCTGCTAGCAATAGTTGAGAACCATAAGGTAAGATGCCTTTTGTAGCACAAGCAAAAACATCTAATAAGTATGCGCTGCGATGTGGTGCAATACTGTGTTTTTGTGCAAGCCTTTTTGCAATACCACCACTTAGTAAAATAGCAATGGTATTATTGGCAACCAAGGTAGTAACCATAGACGCAATTCCTGCTATCACAAATTCAGCTTTAGTTTTTGTGATATTGCTTTCATCGATGAGTTTATGCAACGCTTTTTGACCTTGTTTGTACATTATATGGCTCAACCCACCGATAAATAGAGCAAATATCATTATCTCGTTTACTTTTTTGAAACCGTCATACACGTTATGAGGAAATTGAATGATAGCATAGTCAAAAAAAGTTATTCCTAGCACACCAGCAATAATTATGTTTACAGTTATTGTTACTAAAGTGGTGACTTCAAGCAGCCCCATGATTATTAAAGAAATATAAGGAATAATTTTTATTATAGAATAATAATCTAAATTTGATATAGAAATAATTTTTGTACTACTTGAAATCACTGCCAGATAGGTGAGTGTTATAATACCTGCAGTAAATGCAACCTTAGAGTTTATTTTAAGTTTATCTTTTGCTGAAGCTCCCTGTGAAGAAACAGATGCAATGGTGGTATCAGATATCATCGAAAGGTTATCGCCAAATACAGCACCACCTACTACAGTTGCAGTTCCTATTTCAAGACCAAAAGCTCCACTTTTTGCCAGATTAACAGCTATAGGTACCATCAGCGCAACAACTCCCATAGATGTACCAATCGCAGTTGAAATAAAAGCAGAAGCCAAAAATACTCCAGGAAGTAGTAATCGTGCTGGAAGGAAATTAAGAATTAAATTAGCAACAGTGTCTGCGCTGCCAATTGATTGAGTAACCGCAGAAAATGCTCCGGAAAATAGAAAAATCAAGCACATAGTAAGGGTATTTTTGTCACCCATGCCCTCGATAACAGTATCGATGTTATGCTGAATTTTATTTGTACCACGTGAGACAGCAAAAAATAGTGCTGGTAACAAGCATATTACTGGTGAAACCTGAAGAAGTGGATTATCAGTTCCGATAAAAGAAAAATAAGCACCGCTTCCAAGGTACAAGATTAAAAAAATAATCAAGGGGACAAAAGCTGTCATTTCACTGTACCTCAAACTTACAACTATAACTAATTAAGTGGTCTTAAGCAAGTTTGGTTCACTGGGAATGTTCAAAAAAGTGTGTCAAACCGAGAAAAAAAGTAATAAATTGATATAAAAAAATGGAAGTTTGACAATGAGTCAGAAAGTAGTAAACAGAATTACCGGTTTGGTAGATTATGAAGCAACTTATAAGATTTTTGACTATATATTATCAAGTATAGCGTGATTAATTTCGATTTTATACTTTGATTTCAGGTAGCTAATTAATTGCTCTTTTAGCGATATCATCACACGTTTTCCAGTGTCAAGCATGTTTAATTTGCCATTTGATGAATGCATTTCTTTTAGAACACCTATTATAATTTCATTATTGTATTGAATAGGGTCTGTCACTGAACCAGTTGTTTTCATATTGAAAATCTCTTCTACAAAAGAAAATGGGTAGTTTTGTTCATTGCGATGCATCTGCTGATCTTCAACTAATTCCACACCTTGAATTTTTTCCCAATCTGTTTTTTCTCTTAGTTGCACTGCAACCTCTTGCCCAATTTTAAACATTCTTTCTTTTATAAACTCACTCTGCCAAAGCTCTACTGCTAATGCCCTGCCTTCTTCAAAACTTTGTGATTTAGGTGGAACGATATCGATGATTTTTACACTAACAACAGCGTCCCCAACGCCCTTAAAATAACCTTTCTGATCCTTTTCTCGCGAAAAAATGAAAGAAATCAAATCACTAGAATCTCCTACGTTATTACCGTTTTGATCTTTTTCACTCGCATCTACTGGACCAATAGTTTGTATAGGTAAATTATATTCACTCAATATTTCTTCAATTGTTGAACCATTGTATATCTTATAGTTCACTTGGTTTATGAAATCATTGACTCTTTCAAAAGACTTTTGGTTAGTTAGAACTGACTTTATGTCTTTTTTTAAATCAACTAAGTCTTCATCAGAGATTTGATGCGCATTTTCCACTTTTATTATGTGCCAACCAAAACTGCTTGCTAAAACTTCACTTACTTCACCTACTTTAAGAGCAAACACCTTCTCTCTCATGTCTTCCGGTAGAAAATCCTTAGTTATATTATTTACTCTAGTTTCTTCAAGTTCTGCTTTGCCAAACTCTTCTACTATCTGTTCAAAGCTTGTTTTACCCTCCTCAAATGCTCTTCTTGCTGTCTCAGCTTCTTCTTTGGTAGAAAATATTACATTGAATATATCTCTTTGATCTTTAAGTTCTTGTTGTTCTATTATACCATCAACTTCTTCATCTGAGATCTTGATTTGATCTTCAAAATACTTTTGGCCTAGGGAAATATATTGCGCAGTTCGATACTCAGGATAATAAAAATGGGATTTATTTCTTTCGTACAAATCAAGTAAGGCTTGATCATCTGGTTCAGGAATGTTTGTAACTGCATCTTCAGTTATTTTAACAATATCAACTACTCTAGTTTGGTAGCGACTTTTGTATATCTGCTCATCAATTTTCTCGCCAAAAGTTACTGGATAATTATCTTTAAATAATGAAGTCATGAACATCATTGCAGGCAGGACTTTCTCTAGCTTTGCTATATACTCTTTCTCTGTCATATGCAGGTCATTTAGCGTTTCATAGAATTTATTTTTGTCAAATTCACCTTTATCATTTTGAAAGTATTTGGTGTTTTTAATATGGTTTTTTATAGACTCTTCTCCAACTGTCAACCCCAGCTCACTAATTAGGTTAAACAATAGTTTTTGCTCTATAAGTGCGTTAAGCAAATCATATTTCAGCTTTTTTACTTGTTCTCTACTCGCATCAGATCCAGAAATTTGCTTTTCATAATTTTGATATAGTGATTTATACTCATCTGACGTTATAACTTCTTTTCCAACCCTAGCTACCTCTTCTTTTTCATCATCACCTGATAAAAGGTTGCCAATTCCCATGAAGATTAACAAGCAAGCTAAAAGGACAACGGTTACTTTAGTGAAAAAATTTTTAACATTCATTTTAAACTCAGTTAATTAATGGTTAATTATAGAATAGTGATAATTTAATACTTGTAAACCTGTTGCTTTATTAGCTAATATATATAATATTACAATATATTAACTTAAAATTTAACTCTCTTCTTAAATAGAAACATATGTTTAACTGAGTTATACTATACCTTAAGAAGGGAAAATATGCTTAAAGGTGAGAGCATTTAATTAACTTAAGAGGTGGGAAGTGACAAACAAAAAATCATTGAATGACAAAATTAATGCTTTTTTAGTTTTAATAGCTTATATTTTAGCTCTGTATAACAGTAAGGGATACTTTGAATGGGAGATGCTTTTTTGATGTCAATGGAATCTTCTAAGGGCAATAACGATAGAAATAAACAGTTTCTCATGCAAATAGCTGCTTGGCTAGTAGATAACACTGGTTTAACTTTTAATCAAATAGCACAATGTTGCAGGTTGGCCCTTGAAGAAGTACAAGACATAGCTGATGAGGAAATAGAAGTTGAAAAATATAACCCTATTATTTCTGGGGTAATTACTGAAAAAGAAATCGATGATTGCAAAAAAAATCCAAACCGTGTACCAAATTTGATTATAAAAAATATAAAAAAAAGGAGTAAAGCGATTGGTAGCATTCTTGGCTTTGCCTCTACGGCAAGGCGTAGAGATAAACCTGATGCGATTTATTATTTAGTAAAAAAATTTCCTATCTTGGACAATAACGTTATAGCCAAATTAATTAGTACAACAAATTACACAGTTGAGCAGGTAAGAGATGGATCTCATCATAACATGCAAAATATAAAACCCCAAGATCCTGTACTACTTGGCTTATGTAGTCAAGAAAATTTAGAAGCAGAAGTGGAAAAAGCAAAAGTAGAAGAAGAGAAGCAAGAAAGGTTAAAAAATATAAAGAATAGCTATTGAAAATCCTCAAATTTTTGTGCTTTGTTAACATTAAATTAACTTGACTTGCTAGTGTTTATTAGTATAATATAAGTAAAGTACGGGGTTTAATGATAATTAAGCTTAATACGTACTGAAACTAGCTCAGCCTAATTTATTATCTTATAGTCACATTTTAGGTTAGTAAGCATCAATTAAAATTTTTGGAGGATTATGACAACAATCAATGAAGATGTTTTGGCAAAAGGAAAGGTTACAGCTCAACCTGAAACAAGTGAGCAAATTCACAATAACGATACAGTAAAACAGATGGTCAATGAAGGTACTGAGAAAAACAGAAAAACATTAGATCTGAGCGAATTAAAAGAGAAAACAGCAGAAGAATTGTTAGAGTTAGCTGAAGAAAGAAAAATTTTAACTAACGGTAAAAGCAATGGTAGAATGCTAAAGCAGGAAATAATATTCAGCTTAATGAAGAAAATGAGTGAAGAAGGAGGCATAACCACAGGGAGTGGAATAGTGGAAATATTGCCTGATGGTTTCGGTTTCTTACGTTCAGCAAGTGCAAATTATGCCCCAAGTACCGATGATGTTTATATTTCCAACGGGCAAATAAAGAAGTTTAATTTACGTACAGGAGATATGGCATATGGAGAAATAAGGCCACCTGGTGATAAAGAAAGATATTTTACTTTAACTAAGGTTCAAAGTATAAACTCTACTGAAGTCAGTGAATTAAGAAAGTATGTCCATTTTGATAATTTGCTTCCTCTTTATCCTGAGGAAAGCATAGTACTTGAGTGTAATAATGGTGATGATAAAAAAGGCTTAAGCATGCGTGCTATAGATATAGTAGCTCCTCTTGGGAAAGGGCAAAGAGCGTTAGTAGTTGCTCCACCTCGTACAGGAAAAACTGTATTGCTTCAGCAAATGGCTAACTCTATAGCTATAAATCACCCTGAAGTAGAATTAATAGTGTTACTTATAGATGAAAGACCTGAAGAAGTAACAGATATGATACGTTCTGTAAAAGGTGAGGTAGTAAGTTCTACGTTTGATGAGCCTGCTTACCGTCACGTACAGCTTGCTGAAATAGTAATAGAAAAAGCTAAAAGAATGGTTGAGCATAAAAAAGATGTGGTAATTCTACTTGACAATATTACTAGACTTGCACGTGCTTATAATGCTGTTATTCCTTCGTCTGGGAAAGTTCTAACTGGTGGTGTGGATTCAAACGCACTGCAGAGACCAAAACGCTTTTTTGGAGCAGCTCGTAATATTGAGAATGGGGGTTCTTTAACTATAATCGCCACAGCTCTTATAGAGACTGGCTCAAAAATGGATGATGTTATTTTTGAGGAGTTTAAAGGTACAGGAAACGCTGAGATCATACTTGATAGAAAACTTTCTGATAAACGTATATTTCCAGCTATTGATATTACAAAATCCGGAACAAGGAAGGAAGAGCTATTAGTTGATAAGGCTATACTAAATAAAATATGGGTGTTGCGTAGAATACTTAATCCTATGGGACCTGTTGAAGCAATGGAATTTTTACGTGACAAACTACTTTTAACAAAGAGCAATGCTGACTTTTTTAACTCCATGAATCACTAAAAGTAAGCCAGTTATGATGGACATGCTGAGCAAAAAGTAAAACGCTCTTATAGCTAAAATAATTTGGATTTACCAAAATATATTTATAGTTAAGTTGGCAATTTACCTTAAGTTAGCGCGTGACGCTGGAATGACAAAGAAGAGTGAGTTGCTAGTTTTTATATGGGTATGCAAGGAGTCTGATCTTTTTCTTTGTTAATATTATTCTAAATTTTCATCAAAATAAGCTGTTTTATCCTTTTTTTCCTTATATTCTTCTGCTGTATAGAGAGGTTGCTTTTTAGCTGTAATGTTTGGCCATTTTTGTGAGTATTCTACATTTATATCGTAAAATAACTTGAAAGTTTTTTGTTCGCTGCTCAGCAACTCTTCATCTAGTTCTAAAATGTCTTTTATGGAATCATCAGTTACAATTGCATCCACTGGACACTCAGGTATGCACACTCCGCAATCAATACATTCATCTGGGTTAATCACAAGCATGTTTTTACCTTCATAGAAGCAGTCAACGGGACATACTTCTACACAGTCCGTATATTTACATTTTATGCATTTATCTGTAACAAAATGCGTCATAAAACACTGTATATTTGCATTATCTTGGGTACACTAAATTGATAAGAAATTCAAGTCTTTTATGAAGATAAATAAATTGAACAACAAAGAATTAGAAGTATGGTTAAGCTTGGCTAGAACTATAGGACCAATAAAGTTTTTTAGTATACTAAGAACACATGGATCGCTAGATGAGGTGCTAAAATATCTCAATAGGGTGGCTAATAATAAGTTGTATGGCATTCAAGATGCACGAGAAGAAATCAATAATGCAGAAAGAATTGGAGCTAAAATTATACCCGCATGTGACCCAGATTACCCTGATCTTTTAAGAAATATCTCGAATTGTCCTCCTGTAATAACTGCACTTGGTGATATATCATTATTAAGCCGTGAGATAATTGCAATAATCGGTGGGCGTAACTCTTCAATGAATGGAAGAAATTTTGCCAATAAGTTGGCACTTGATTTAAGCGAAGCTGGTTTTGTTATTGTTTCTGGACTTGCAAAAGGAATCGATACTGCAGCAAACAGTGTAATATACAAAAATCATCCCACTATTGCTGTTACAGCAAGCGGAATTAGACTTCTTTCAAAATTCATGTATGGAGCTCAAAATTGTGAATTGCAGCAATCAAATTAAACCTTAAACCAAAACGTTTTCGTCGGTTTCTATACCTGTCCGAGATGATTTTAAACCTTTTCAATAAGCCAATTACGTTTTCAACAATTGCCCTTTGGCTCATAAGTGCCCTGTTCTCTTTTTTTTGTTCTTTGCTTAACGGATTCTTTTTCATTTTCCTGTGCGGTAATACAACATTTTTGTGTATCTTCTGCATTCCCCTGTAGCCGGCATCAGCTAAGATTTTGGTGTCCGGTAATATTGCTACCTTTGATTCTCTAAACATCCGAAAATCGTGTTTTCTACCATTCGAGAAAGATGTGCATATGACTTTTTTACTCTTCTTCTCTGTTACTATTTGTGTTTTTATAGTATGCCTTTTTTTCTTTCCAGAGTAGAAGGGCTTTTGCTTTTTTTTGGTCTCTCTACTGGCGTTTCAGTTCCGTCTATTACTAAAACTTCATATTCTACATCACTCTTTAATAGCTCTTTTTTTCCTGGTAATGCAAAATCTGGATGTTTTATTAATATGTCTTCTACCTATCTTATTATTTTAAAACTGTTACTTTCACTCATGCCATAGCTTTGCCCAATATGAAAATATGTACGATATTCTCTTATATATTCCAGTGCCATAAGTAGCCTGTCTTCTATGCAAAGTTTACTTTTTCTTCCACTTCTAGCTTTTTTTCTTTTATCCTCCACTTCTAGAATTTCTACCATTCGCTCAAATGTTGCTTTTTTTACCCCTGTTAAACGTCGAAACTTTTCTCCTTCTAACTTTTCTATTTCCTTATATTTCATGCTTTCAAATACTTCATCTTACACTCCCTCTAACAATTTTGAAAGAAGTCTAATGACAAGAAAGGGGTACTTGGATAACAAGAAATAGGCACTGGAATTGCAAAGAGTTTGCAAATGTTAATCGTTACCTGTAGAATATAGAGAAATTAGTAAGAATTTTAATAGGGAAATAATATGCCATCTGTTACTTTTATTTTACCTGATGGGAGTAAGAAAAGCTATGAAGCTGCAGAGGAAGAAACTTTGCTTAATTTAGCCCACAGAAGTGATCCAGATCTGCTTGAAGGTGCATGTGAAGGCTCTCTTGCTTGTTCTACATGCCATGTAATTGTTGACCCAAAATTCTATGATGCTGTAGAAACACATAACCCCATATCTGATGAGGAAAACGATATGTTAGATCTGGCTTTTGGCTTAACAGAGACATCAAGACTAGGGTGCCAAATTAAAATAACAAAAGATATTGATGGTTTGTGTGTTAATATACCAAGAGGTACAAGAAATATATCGCTGGATAAACAAGGGAGTGATTAGCTATGCGTAAGGTTTTTATCTATATTATCATCTCTCTACTTTTGTTTATTCCTGTAGCGTATAGTGGTTTTTGGTATTTTTCTGCATGTAAGGTAAAAAATCTTTTAGCTGAAACAATACTATACATTAACGACGAAAAGTTTGATATTTCACATGATTTTAGTGGACTTCCTTCTAACCTAATTTTCCGTGTGACAAACCCAAAATTTTCCAATGAGCAATTAACCATCTCATCTGATGCTTTATTGATAAAAAATAGATTGTTTGATAAATCAGTATATATCTACATACCAAGCAATGAAGTCAACATTGTTGTTCATGGTGATGAGAAAAAGAATATAAAATGCCACACAAACGATAGCAGCCACTTTGTTGTTAGACTAAATGATTTACCATCTTCATTGCGATTCAACAGAAATAGTACCGTGATAGACTATATAGATACACTTCGTTACGAAGATTATGGATTAAAATGTGATGTTTCAGAAAATCAGCAAAGTGTTATAACTGAAGTGAATGATAAAAGTAATTACATTCAATTTCACCTCGATAAAGAACCAAGTGGAAATACTAAACTAGGATTTGATTTTTATACTTATCGGTATAAAAATACTGCAAGTCCTGAAAGTTACCTTAGTATCGACACTAAATTTGATTACGAATTTGTAAACCACATCTCAGCTTCCAGAATTAATTTCAACATAGAGAAATTTTTAATTCAAAGTAATAATTTTTCTCTTGCTGCAGATGGTGGAGTGCAAAATTATAATTTGGTTACGTCTTCATTTAAAGACAAAATCAACGTGGCTATATCAAATTATAAAGAATTAATCTCGTTTATGATTGGTGACTCAAAAACTTCAGATGCGTTTGAAAAATTAATGTCTTCCTTATCAGAAAAAACAACTGATGACAGCGTTCAATTTTCAATAAAGTACGATGATGATGTAGGGTCAAGCTTTATTGGAAAGTTATCCATCACTGATTTTAT
The DNA here is from genome assembly GCF_963931955.1 of Wolbachia endosymbiont (group A) of Longitarsus flavicornis. Classification (NCBI taxonomy): domain Bacteria; kingdom Pseudomonadati; phylum Pseudomonadota; class Alphaproteobacteria; order Rickettsiales; family Anaplasmataceae; genus Wolbachia; species Wolbachia endosymbiont (group A) of Longitarsus flavicornis. Next base: position 1,066,721 of record NZ_OZ008337.1, read on the forward strand.
GAACCAGCTCAGTAAAATAACCCAATTAACCAAGGATGAGAGCAGTAGTTAGTTTACTTTTCATATTGATATTCCACTCAGGCGTAAACGCTTTTACTCTGGATAATAAACTCAGAGATAAAGGCATGGAAAAACGAGCAACAAGTTTATTTGAAATAATAAGGTGTCCAATATGTTCTGGCGAATCATTGTCTGAATCTGGATCTCAGATCGCGTATGATATGCGAGGAGCAATTCGTAAAAAAATCAATGATGGATACACTGATGAAGAGATAATCTCAGAGTTAAAAAATTCTTACGGCAATTCAATTATAATCGTACCACCTAGCACTTACATTTTGTGGTTTATTCCACTTACAACTCTGCTTATTGGGTGTTTTCTAATACGAAAATACAGTATCCGTTCAGGAGAGTGACAAAATTACACAAATAAAAAACTTTAAAAAAAACATAGTTGATAAGGTAGTATAAAAAGATAACCATAGAGTAAAAGTGAGTTTACAGCAAATGCAAGTAGCTTGACTCTGGAATAACGTCCTCCTTTGTCATCTAAGTAGCCGACACTGGGATGACACCCTCTTGGTAGATAATGTTCGTACTATATATTATTTGCCAGCAAACAGAACTGCTCAATAGTTAAGTTTTCTGGACGTTCATTTCCACTCAATTTAGCGTTTTCAAGGACAGTTTCAGCGTGGTTCGTTATATTTTGCAAGCTATTTCTCAGCATCTTTCTTCTTTGAGAAAAAACGGCACGTGTTAATCTTGTTAAGGTTTCCAAATTTACTGCAAACTTTGGGGTAGGCAAAGGATTTACTGTAATTACTGAAGAATGTATTTTTGGTCTTGGAAAAAACTCTTTAGGTTCAATATCAAATTCCTTTTTTATATCACATAGTAACTGGCTTAGCACTGATAAGGAACCATAATCTTTAGAATTGGGTCTTGCCGTAATGCGATCTGCTACCTCTTTTTGAAACATTAATGTCAAACTCGTAAAAAATTTTATATTATTTAACCACTTTAAAAATAACACTACCGAGATATTGTAAGGCAAGTTAGCAATAACTTTAACTGGGCGCTCTATCAGCTCTTCTTCTATAACATGCAGTGCATCCGCTTCTATAATTCTATACTTTCCTTGATGCTCATTTAGCAGTTGGTCATGGTGTTTTACTAAATCTCTATCTTTTTCTATAGAAAGTAGAGACTTTGGATTATGCACCAATATTTCTCTTGTTAATGCACCATATCCAGGACCAATTTCAATGACATTAAAATTTTCCAGACTATCAGCTAAAGCGACGATTTTTTTTGTTATCTCACTCGATAAAATAAAATTTTGCCCTAGACTCTTTTTTGGCTTCAGTAAAAATTTTCTCATATTATTTTCATTATACAGTATTTTAAAAATCAGTTGACTAAAATCCATTGATAATTGTATATTATTAATGGCCGGCTTAGCTCAATTGGTAGAGCAACTGACTTGTAATCAGTAGGTTGTCAGTTCAAGTCCGACAGCCGGCACTCTCGCCCATATAAGTAAAGTTGATGTCCTTTTTAATAGTAGCAAATTGGAAAATGAATGGAATGCGTTCTTCATTTATTGACTTTATAGGCAAACTTAACGACAAGAGCAACGAAATTACCTCTAAATTAGTAATTTGCCCTCCTTTTACGTCATTTCCAAGCAGTATAGAGTTGAACAATAATATTAATATAGGAGCACAGAATTGCCATCATAAAAAGTTCGGTTCTTACACAGGTGAAATTAGCGCAGAAATGTTAAAAGCACTAGGGTGTACTTACGTAATACTTGGGCATTCTGAAAGGGCCAATGAAAAAGATAGTGAAATAAAATTTAAGTCGGAAATAGCAATAGAATCAGGCTTACACCCAATTATCTGTGTAGGTGAAAATTCAGAAGATTATAAGAATGAAAAAACAAAAGAAGTAATAGAATATCAATGCAAAAACCGCTTGCCAACACACGGTGAATATACCGTAGCATATGAGCCAATATGGGCAATAGGCACAGGTCATGTGCCAAATAATGATGCAATTACTGAGGTGATAGAGGTAATAAAATTGTGTACTGGTAAAAAACACATTATATATGGTGGTTCAGTCAGTTCAGAAAATATAGAAAATTTGCTCAGTATCTCAAATTTATCAGGAGTTTTAATTGGCAGTGCAAGCTTAGATTTCGATCACTTTTATCAAATCATACAACAAGTTGAAAAAAAGTTTTCTCTTATCAATTCTAAAATCAGCAACTAAGAATCCTATAACAAATGACATCATTTTAGTGTCAAGCATATATCTGTACGAACATCTAGTAAAACGACATACTGACCTATAGCTAAAGTGACTTAGGTTTACCGATAATTTGAAAAACAAAAATTCGTCATTCCGCTACTTGTTAGCGGAATCTATGCTGAGATACCGCGGCGGTATGACGTAGGAAAACCTTTCTTGGGTTAGCTATAGCTAAAGTAATCTAGAAAATTAACGATATTTTATTCCCCGGTGAACGCTCTATTTTGTTTTCCAACTCTAGTTCCAAAAGAGCCATTAGAGCTATGTTGGTAGAAAGTCCGCTTGCTAATATAAGTTCATCTATATCAACAGGTACAGAGTTAATATGATCAACTATAACAGATTTTGCCTGTTGTAATTTTTCTTGTTTTTGGTTAACAAAATGGTGCTCAACATCAAATAGGTTTTTTTGCTGCGGAGGTAAACTAAACCTAATACTCTCTATTATGTCATCAGCGGATTCGATAAGCTTAGCACCGTTTTTAATTAAATAATTACTACCACTACAGCGTGAATCTAAAGGGAAACCAGAAACTGCAAACACCTCTCTCCCTTGATTTAAAGCAAAATCTGCTGTTATTAGAGAGCCAGAACGTTTCGATGCTTCAATCACTGCAACACCCAGCGATAGACCAGATATAATTCGATTCCTTTGAGGAAAATATTGAGGCTTTGGTTTAGTAGCAAATGGAAGCTCAGTAATTACTAACCCACCGTTCTCAGTGATTTTTTTGTATAGATCAAAATTCTCTTTTGGATACACCACATCAATAGACTTCTTTCAAAATTCATGTATGGAGCTCAAAATTGTGAATTGCAGCAATCAAATTAAACCTTAAACCAAAACGTTTTCGTCGGTTTCTATACCTGTCCGAGATGATTTTAAACCTTTTCAATAAGCCAATTACGTTTTCAACAATTGCCCTTTGGCTCATAAGTGCCCTGTTCTCTTTTTTTTGTTCTTTGCTTAACGGATTCTTTTTCATTTTCCTGTGCGGTAATACAACATTTTTGTGTATCTTCTGCATTCCCCTGTAGCCGGCATCAGCTAAGATTTTGGTGTCCGGTAATATTGCTACCTTTGATTCTCTAAACATCCGAAAATCGTGTTTTCTACCATTCGAGAAAGATGTGCATATGACTTTTTTACTCTTCTTCTCTGTTACTATTTGTGTTTTTATAGTATGCCTTTTTTTCTTTCCAGAGTAGAAGGGCTTTTGCTTTTTTTTGGTCTCTCTACTGGCGTTTCAGTTCCGTCTATTACTAAAACTTCATATTCTACATCACTCTTTAATAGCTCTTTTTTTCCTGGTAATGCAAAATCTGGATGTTTTATTAATATGTCTTCTACCTATCTTATTATTTTAAAACTGTTACTTTCACTCATGCCATAGCTTTGCCCAATATGAAAATATGTACGATATTCTCTTATATATTCCAGTGCCATAAGTAGCCTGTCTTCTATGCAAAGTTTACTTTTTCTTCCACTTCTAGCTTTTTTTCTTTTATCCTCCACTTCTAGAATTTCTACCATTCGCTCAAATGTTGCTTTTTTTACCCCTGTTAAACGTCGAAACTTTTCTCCTTCTAACTTTTCTATTTCCTTATATTTCATGCTTTCAAATACTTCATCTTACACTCCCTCTAACAATTTTGAAAGAAGTCTAATGAGACAATCAGACAAATACTGCTATCCTATGCAAACTTTTGGATAGTAAACATATTGCTTTTCAAAAAAATATTAGTAGCATTAAACAACAGCCTGATATTAGTTTTAATTCTTCTGTCAGTTAATTCTTGTCTTTTACACATGCAAGTAGCTGACGCTGGAATGACATTGAAAAAAGGATCTACTCTGAATCGGTTGACAAATTGGACGTTTGATAAGCGTAATTTGGAGCTTCTTGTGTAATGACTACATCATGAGCATGACTCTCTCTTAATCCTGATGCAGTAATAGTCACAAATTTGCAGTTTTTCTTCATTTCTTCTATATTCCTGTTACCGGTATATCCCATTGCAGCTTGCAATCCGCCAATCAACTGATGGATTACTCCTGAAGCTGGACCTTTGAATGGAACTCTTCCTTCCACTCCTTGTGGAACTAATTTGAGTTTTGAATCTTTATCTTGAAAATAACGGCTAGCTGAACCTCGTTTCATTGCACTAATAGATCCCATTCCTCGATAGCCTTTATATGCTCTGCCCTTATACATGATAATCTCACCTGGGCTTTCGTCAGTGCCAGCAAAAATCGAACCAATCATCACAGAGTCAGCACCAGCTGCAATAGCTTTTGCAACATCTCCTGAGTATTTTACCCCACCATCAGCAATTAGTCTTACGTTTCTTGCTCTACACGCCTCTGCAACATTCTTGATTGCAGAGAATTGTGGCACACCAACGCCTGTAACTATTCTGGTTGTGCAGATTGATCCTGGTCCTATTCCAACCTTCACTGCATCAACACCCGCATCAATCAACACTTCAGCAGCCTCCTTTGTTGCAATGTTTCCGCCAATTAATTGCGTATTAGGATACATCTTTTTTATTTCCCTAATGGTATTGATAACGTTTTCGGAATGACCGTGAGCAGTATCCACAACAACTACATCAACTTCTTCTCCGATCAAAGCTTCACATCTTTCTATACCATCTTTTTTACCAGTGCCAATTGCAGCGGCAACTCTGAGCCGCCCTTTACTGTCTTTACATGAATTTGGGTATCTATTGTATTTTTCAATGTCTTTAACCGTAATTAAACCTATACAACAAGAATTTTCATCTACGACCAAAAGCTTTTCTATTCTATTTTCATGCAACAATTTCATTGCTGAGGCACTATTCACTCCCTGCTCCCGCACTGTTACTAACTTATCTTTTGTCATCACTTCGGAAACTTTTACATTCATGTTCTGGTCTTCAATAAACCTCACATCTCGATTAGTTAAAATTCCAACTAACTTGCGTTGATCAACTACAGGAATGCCAGAATAATTGTGCTCTCTCATTAATGAAATTGCTTCCGCAACCGTTTTATCTGGTGAAATCGTAATTGGGTTATACACGATCCAACTTTCATATTTTTTCACCCTTCTTACTTCTAAAACTTGTTCATCTATTGATAAATTCTTATGTATGCAACCTATTCCTCCATGTTGGGCAATAGCTATTGCAAAGCCCGATTCAGTAACAGTATCCATCGCAGAGGATATGAGAGGGATATTTAGTTCTATATTATTTGTTAAATAAGTTTTTGTATCTGTATCGCAAGGCAATATATTAGAATAGGCTGGCAAAAGAAGTATATCGTCAAATGAATAACAAGCTTCCATTTTTTTCATAGGCTTTATTTAAAGCTTATACGCCAATTAATTAAATTGCAATAGGGCTTTTGCAAAATGACCTTACCCAGATGGTATGAATTAGGTATTGCTTGGTTGGAAGCAAGAGAAGATAATCACTTCTCAGAGTGGATAGGTGGCAGGTTGGCACTTTTTCTGAGGCACTTTCTGTTCTTGTATAAAGTATATGAAAGAAGACCTCGTTACTCAGATTAACCGCCCCTGCCAACGAAAATCATCGTGAGGCTCACAAAATGTGATGACCTCGTATAGGAGTTTGGACCAACCAGTACTCTGATATATTGAAATGTGCAACTGGAGGAAAAATATGCGTCACGCGCTAACTTAAATTGTTCAATACAACCATAAAATTTGTTTCGGTAAACCTAATTTGGGTTAGCTATAGAATTAAATATTAAAAAACCTTGATTTATAATTAAATAAAGGTGATATAATCTATGTGTTACTTGACTCCAGTCAAGTTTTAATATTTAAAGGTCAATATTTTAAATGGAGGTGAAAATGAGTTTAGGACCATGGCAATTGTTTCTAGTCTTAATAATAATTTTAGTTCTGTTTGGTGCAGGCAAATTACCGCAAGTTATGGGTGATTTAGGAAAAGGCATCAAAAATCTTAAACAGGAGCTTAAGGACTCAGAAAAATTATCGTCTAACGAACCAGATCGTTAGCGTCTTCATACTTCGTGACACGCACTAAGGTGCGTGTTACTCACTTAAAGCATCAATTATTTTTCCGCTTAAGCTGTTGCGTCTGCTTCACCTTCCTCTGATTTTTCTAATATTGTTAAAATGCTTTATAGAAATTTTCGCGGTCACTTTATATAGCGTACAAACAAGTCTTGTAGTGAAAATTTAAAAATACAATCATTATTATTAATAAATTTTTATACATACTATACTGATAATGTAAGAGTAAATTTATTCAAATAGTGAGGTACGAAAATGAGTAAAAATAACAATCAACAATACAAAAACTATTCTGAAGGTTATAATGGTAAAATAGGTATTGACACTAATGGACAAAAGTTTCAATTCATCAAAAGTAACTCAGATCCTGTATACAATTATGAAGTTCGTGATATGGATGGAAATCATATATCTAACATTAGAGAACAATGTATACCAAAACTCTTTAATAAGATATATAAGCCTTCAGAGTCAAAGATCTTTGACAAAGCACCAGAAACTGTAGAGGAAGTATTATCAAAAGTATTTTCATTCGAAGATGAAGGTATAAAATATAACATAAGGTATGACGACATGTCATCAAAGGAAAAATTCCAAATTCAAAAGGACATTCAGGCTGCTTATGAAAATTTTAAAAAATTGTTTGATGTAAACAAACCTGAAACAACTTTAAATTTAGAAGTTAATGTTTTTAACAACAAGAATGATTACCAGAAATATAATGAATTAGCTGGTATCGACAAGGATGATACTTATGGTGCAACTGATGGTAAAACGATAATAGACTTCTTTCAAAATTCATGTATGGAGCTCAAAATTGTGAATTGCAGCAATCAAATTAAACCTTAAACCAAAACGTTTTCGTCGGTTTCTATACCTGTCCGAGATGATTTTAAACCTTTTCAATAAGCCAATTACGTTTTCAACAATTGCCCTTTGGCTCATAAGTGCCCTGTTCTCTTTTTTTTGTTCTTTGCTTAACGGATTCTTTTTCATTTTCCTGTGCGGTAATACAACATTTTTGTGTATCTTCTGCATTCCCCTGTAGCCGGCATCAGCTAAGATTTTGGTGTCCGGTAATATTGCTACCTTTGATTCTCTAAACATCCGAAAATCGTGTTTTCTACCATTCGAGAAAGATGTGCATATGACTTTTTTACTCTTCTTCTCTGTTACTATTTGTGTTTTTATAGTATGCCTTTTTTTCTTTCCAGAGTAGAAGGGCTTTTGCTTTTTTTTGGTCTCTCTACTGGCGTTTCAGTTCCGTCTATTACTAAAACTTCATATTCTACATCACTCTTTAATAGCTCTTTTTTTCCTGGTAATGCAAAATCTGGATGTTTTATTAATATGTCTTCTACCTATCTTATTATTTTAAAACTGTTACTTTCACTCATGCCATAGCTTTGCCCAATATGAAAATATGTACGATATTCTCTTATATATTCCAGTGCCATAAGTAGCCTGTCTTCTATGCAAAGTTTACTTTTTCTTCCACTTCTAGCTTTTTTTCTTTTATCCTCCACTTCTAGAATTTCTACCATTCGCTCAAATGTTGCTTTTTTTACCCCTGTTAAACGTCGAAACTTTTCTCCTTCTAACTTTTCTATTTCCTTAGAACCTGTTCATAATCTTTTGAGGAACAAAGCAGTGAAAGCAAGAACTACCATTTGCAAGCTGGTGTTGAGTTTACGCTCGCAATTTTTCCATAACCGTCTACATTTTTCCAACCAAGCAAAAGAACGCTCTACAACCCATCTTTTTGGCAATACAGCAAAGGTATGTAATTCACTGCGTTTTATTACCTCAACAGTTGCACCAATAGTTGCTTTTATTTGTGTTGCAAAATTCTCTCCCGTATAGCCTGCATCAACCAGTACATTTTTAACTCCCGAGAGGTTTTCTTTTGCATTTTCTACCATTCTCACAGCACTGCTACGGTCAGTTATCTCTGCTGTTGTTACATAAATTGCATGTGGCAAACCTTGCGTATCTACTGCAATATGGCGTTTTATTCCTGAAATCTTTTTGCCTGCATCGTAGCCTTTTTCTTCAGCAGTATCTGCATTTTTTACACTCTGTGCATCAATTATGCAGAAGCTGGTTTTTTCTTTCCGACCATTGTTTTGTCGGACTACGCCAACTATTTTTTTTTAACACCAGCTCCAGAACACTTTCTTTATTTGCATCTGGTTTTTCACTCCACTTCTTAAAATAGTCGTAACAATTGCGCCATTTTGGAAACTCTTTTGGTAGCATTCTCCACTGACAAACGCTTTTCAGAACGTATAACACTCCACAAAATACATCATACAAATCAAGTTTTCTTGGTTTTGTTTTTTTTCTACAGGACTCTAGATCTGGTAATATAATCTCAAATCTTTCCCGACTTATATTACTTGGGTATAAACTCCTCATATATCCTAACTTATATACATTATCTCTTAGTTTATTCCTTTCTTGAGATCATGTACAGGTTCTTAGACCCCGAATTAGTTGGAAATTTGATTGGGAATCAAGTAGAAGAAGAAAATAAAAAAGATATAGATAGTGGACGGACAGAAGAATATAAAACTGAAGAATATGGAAATCCAGCTCATAACTATGCATTAAAGCTTGGAAAAAGCGATGAAAATGATAAAAGAGAAGTGCAAGAAGAAACCGCTAAGCTAGATGACAGCACAAAAGAAAGTCAATCTACACAAACAAGTGAACCTGGTATATCTTCATCTATTGCATCTATTTTTGGAAGTTTTATATCATGGATATGGAGCACAGAAGAAGAAAGCGAATCTGTCAAATTATTACAGAGTTCATTGCATTCTGATTCATTAAGTGACGAAAGTCATTATTCGCAGTCAGATACTCATAATCTGCTATAACTTTTTTTTATAGGTAGTTTAACCCTTGCGTGTATACCCAAAAAACACGCAAGGGAAAACTGTATTGCATTGGTGCTGTAATAAACAACTTCATTTGCACCAACTGCAAGTATAATGATAAAATTACGATTGTACTTTAACTCTAACAATTAACAATAATAAATGTATATTGAAATACAGCAACAACTATGTTAGCTTAAGAGGAATATTTTATTAAAGGATAATTGTGCAAAAAAGTGAGAAACTAACTAAAGATAAAAAACTAGCTTCTGATATTCTAAAAGAGGTTGCAGATACCAATAACAATGATAGCAATAAAGTAACTTTGTTTGACATTAAAACAGCTTTGCATGAGCGCGGTTTTGGTATTTTAATAATCATCTTCTCCTTGCCGCTATCGGTGCCTATACCGGTTCCACCTGGTTATACAACTATTCTTTCTATACCTTTAATCTTATTCTCACTGCAGCTTCTATTTGGATTTGATTCTCCTTGGATGCCGCATTGGTTGGAAAGAAGGTCTTTTCAGCGTTCAACACTAGCTTTTGTGGTAGAGAAAACTTCTCCAGCATTAAAAAAAATAGAAAAGTTCATGAAACCAAGAATGTCTTTTATTTTCTATGGGCCCGGTGAAAAGATTTTAGCTTTTGTAATGTTGCTTTCTGCATTATCGATAGCTCTTCCATTGCCTCTTACTAACTTCATTCCTGCAATTGGTACGACTCTTATTTCGCTTGGCATTATGAGTAAAGATGGGTTTCTATCCATATTGGGAGTTTTAATATCATTGTGTGGGCTATTGCTTACTCTTGTTGTAGTAGTCAAAGGGCCACAACTTATCATTGGGGCATTTTCTTTTCTCAAAAGCTTCGTATATGGTTAGGCTTTACAATACCTTAACAAAAAAAAAGGAACTTTTTACACCAATCGATAAAGATCATGTGAAAATGTATGTTTGCGGACCAACAGTATATGACACAGCACATATAGGCAATGCACGATCTGTTGTTGTGTATGATGTGTTATTTCAGCTACTTAAGTTTTGTTATGGCAAAGTTACCTATGTGCGTAACATAACCGACATTGATGATAAGATAATTAATGCAGCAAGTGAGAAAAATAGCAACATAGAAAGTATAACCACATATTACATTAAAGCTTTTCATGATGATATGGAAAGCATAAATTGTAAAAAGCCAACATATGAACCAAAAGCAACGGAAAACGTAGATTATATTATAAAATTAATTGAACATTTGCTGCAATCAGGCCACGCTTATGAATCTGACAAACACGTGTATTTTAATATAGAATCTTACCATGAATATGGTGCTTTATCAGGAAAAAAAACTGATGAATTGGTTCCAGGTAGCAGAGTTGAAGTTAATGAAAATAAAAAGCACCCGGGAGATTTTGTGCTGTGGAAGCCTGCAAGTGATATTGACTACAAACTTTCAAGTTATTGGGATAGCCCATGGGGAGAGGGCAGGCCTGGATGGCATATAGAATGCTCAGCAATGTCATATGCTTATCTTGGCAAAGATTTTGATATTCATGGTGGCGGCATAGATTTACAATTTCCTCACCATGAAAATGAAATTGCACAGAGTAAGTCCGCATTTGCTGGATCAATGTTTGCAAAATACTGGATACATAACGGCTTTCTTACAGTAAATGAAGAAAAAATGAGCAAGTCCTTATTTAATATAGTCAAAGTAAGAGATTTGCTAGATAGTGGAATAAAGGGTGAAGTAATACGCTATGCACTGCTCAAAACTCACTACAGAAAACCACTTGATTGGACAGAAAACGTTATTTCTGATGCACAGGAAACCTTAAACAAATTTTATCGGTTATTACGTGGTTTAGATATAACGAATATTGATGAAAGTAACGCAGAGATTTCTAAAGATTTTATAGACGCTTTAAAAAACGACTTAAACATCCCTGAAGCTCTAGCTATATTACATGAAATGGCTGCAAAAATTAACAAAATGAGTAATGAAAGTGAAAAGCTTAAATTAACTGAGAGTTTTGTTAAGAGTGCCAGATTTATTGGTCTTCTTGAGTCAAGTTATCAAGAGTGGTTTACTGCTGGTGTGAGTCATCAAGAAATAGAAAGATTGATAGATTTAAGAAGAGCAGCAAAACAAAATAAAGATTATAATACTGCAGACAAAATAAGGGACCAGTTGAAACAAATAGGGGTTACAATTTCTGACAATGAAGATGGTACAACAACCTGGTAAATTCATATGGAAAACTACTTCCTGTTATTCACAGATAGTCTAGTATCATCATTAGTCTTACCCATACATCAAGGTTTTGTGTTCAATACCATGCTTTATTTCAGGTCGTATCACACTCCACTACTGATGTTATTTTTTGGAGTACTAGGATCAAGCCTTGGTGGAATAGTTAATTGGTACTTAGGTAAAATAACAATCTCTATACGAAAATCATACCACAAATTAGAAAACGAATATACAATGCCAAAAGTTACAAAAAATTTGCTAATTTTTGCAACTTTATTACTTTCGTGGGTGCCAGCACTTGGAAGTGTGATTCAAATTTTATCAGGTTATTTCAAGTTAAACCTTTATATCCTTGCCCCTTTAATCATTCTATCTAATTTCTTCTATTTGTTATATCTAATACTTACTTTTGGCGTATAACAGCTATAGTACTACAGCTATTCAAGCCCACTTCTGTCATCCTATGGCCTGACAGAGGCTGAGCTATAAATTAAATGCAAAATTTCAATAGTCACGGGATGCACCATGAGCTAAAAGCAATAGACTTCTTTCAAAATTGTTAGAGGGAGTGTAAGATGAAGTATTTGAAAGCATGAAATATAAGGAAATAGAAAAGTTAGAAGGAGAAAAGTTTCGACGTTTAACAGGGGTAAAAAAAGCAACATTTGAGCGAATGGTAGAAATTCTAGAAGTGGAGGATAAAAGAAAAAAAGCTAGAAGTGGAAGAAAAAGTAAACTTTGCATAGAAGACAGGCTACTTATGGCACTGGAATATATAAGAGAATATCGTACATATTTTCATATTGGGCAAAGCTATGGCATGAGTGAAAGTAACAGTTTTAAAATAATAAGATAGGTAGAAGACATATTAATAAAACATCCAGATTTTGCATTACCAGGAAAAAAAGAGCTATTAAAGAGTGATGTAGAATATGAAGTTTTAGTAATAGACGGAACTGAAACGCCAGTAGAGAGACCAAAAAAAAGCAAAAGCCCTTCTACTCTGGAAAGAAAAAAAGGCATACTATAAAAACACAAATAGTAACAGAGAAGAAGAGTAAAAAAGTCATATGCACATCTTTCTCGAATGGTAGAAAACACGATTTTCGGATGTTTAGAGAATCAAAGGTAGCAATATTACCGGACACCAAAATCTTAGCTGATGCCGGCTACAGGGGAATGCAGAAGATACACAAAAATGTTGTATTACCGCACAGGAAAATGAAAAAGAATCCGTTAAGCAAAGAACAAAAAAAAGAGAACAGGGCACTTATGAGCCAAAGGGCAATTGTTGAAAACGTAATTGGCTTATTGAAAAGGTTTAAAATCATCTCGGACAGGTATAGAAACCGACGAAAACGTTTTGGTTTAAGGTTTAATTTGATTGCTGCAATTCACAATTTTGAGCTCCATACATGAATTTTGAAAGAAGTCTAATGTAATATGTCAAGCGACTGGCCTACACAATCTTGAAGCTATAAGATAATTTCTTTAGAGAATCTCTTAAACTATTAACCTAATATTATCTCCTTTCTGCCATTTCCTCTTGACTTGAGTGGGCTTCATTCTTCTTTTACTTCATTCTTTCCTAACTTGGTGCGTATAATTACAATAACTCTGGAATGGTGTGAAGAATTATATTGTCGTTTTCATCGTTTCCTGTAAGGTAAAACTCGCTATTTGCATCTGTTGCTGTGTATTTTTTATTAATTTTAGAAGGATCATAAACACCATACTCTGCTTTTGTATGGTAATCACAATACTGAAACTTACCCTTTTTATTGAAAGAGCCAAATTCATCAATTAATGTAGCCATTTTCCTACCTTTTTTACCACTTATGAATTCGAACACGGCAACTGAATAGTGACCTGGAGAGCCTGGTTCAGGAGATTCTTCTGTAATAAAAAATGATGGCCGGTGGCTAAATAATTCCCAAAGATTCGGATTACATTCTTTTTTCGCACAATTTAAACTGATGAATTTATATTCGTCTGAAACGTTCGAATACTGTGGATCGTATTTTTTGTATTCAAAGAATTCATTACCTAAAAAATTACAAAACGTTAATTTATAATCATCATTATTAAATTTAATAGCTTTTAAATAGTGAAAATCCCTTGGGATAACTACCTTCTCTTGTGTAACGTGATTACGCATGACCAATTGATCATCGAGCATGTAGTAACCTATTTTTGGTAAAGTAGCTATGGGCTTATCATTCAAAGCAATATTTGCTTCATAGATATCAGGCAATAATTCTTCCCCTTTTTGCAAAGTGAATTTCTGTTTTTCGTTGTTAGTCTTGGTTAAATTGCCTATTATTGTTGATACATCACTTATTGTTAGTGCATCGCATGTATTTTGTTTATATTGATACTGGTAGCATTTACCTCTATCATATACTGAGACACAAGTTCCATCTTCACCTGATATATAGATATTATCATCTTTTATTGTAAAATAAAGTCCACCTTTTTCCTCTTTAATCTTGTTGAGTATTGGATCATTTTCATCATAAAAATTAATAAAGTTTAGTACTTCTGTTGTTTTCCTAGATCTAGGAATGAGTAAGGTGATAATAGAATCCGAACTACCTTCTATGTCTTTAAGAGAAATCTTTACTGGCTTTGATTCAAGCTTTTTTATAATATTATCCCTGTTTTCACATATAATAGCTTCTTGTTCTATAGTAAAGTCCTCTCCATTTTGGAGCTTCAGAGCTGAGTTTCCTTCATATAAAACTATTTTATCCTTGTCCCACTTTAATTCCACATCATCAGTATTCTCTATTTCCACCGTACCATTATTGTGTGAATAGATAGTATACCCGCTGCCATTTTTCTTTAATCTGTAATATGCAGTAGGAAGTTTTATCAGCTTTTTATAAAGCGGATCTTTATTATCTATTCTAAATGTGTATTGTCCCATAATTTTACCCAAACTTACTTCAAAAGCTTTTTACCTCAACAGCCCCCTGATTAATAGCATTTAGGCTTGTATCTTGTAAAAAGCATCTAATACTCCTGATCTTCTATATGATTTTTAGGGATAGAATCAAGAGTAACTATTTTGATAGTGTTTGGATTATTAAGATCATTATAGTAATCGTAATAATAATATTGACCTGAATTATTAACTAAAGCTAGCTTATAATCACCTCCTGCTTTTTCTAGCTTTAATTGTAGTCCTTGAGATAAATTGGTTAGTACGCTGTTCATCGGATTGTGTCTAAAGTTAGATATGACAAAATGATCCTTATCGAAAATGTAAGATGTGAAAGGTAAGTTAATTCTTTCTTCGTTATTTATTTTGACAGCTACGAGCTTACTTCTACCATCACAAAAAGCATCTCCTGGTTCTAAATTAAAACGCACTTTTACCCCCTTTGTGGTCTATATTTTAGATATAGTTAATTTGCAAATACTAATTATTTATATGCTGTAGCTACAGGATTGTACCTTCCTGTTTGTGTGATTGTCTTTTCCTAACCAACCCATTCCAAAACAAAATCTTCAAGACCTTTGTTTCTAGTTGCTGAAAATGGCCATATTGTTTAGGCTTTTAATATCACATACTAATAAGTTAGTAATGATTTACTTGAAAATTTGAATAGCAACAGAAGCACATATCATTCTTTGATTTGCTTATATTTTCACAACATATATAGTATATATTCAGAAAAGTAGATTTCTCAGTGTATTTGCATATCAATAAAGGTGTAGAGGCTTTAACTGAATGAAAATACCAAAAAGACTACATAATCATTCAGCAACTAGCCTCCTCAATGAAAAAGATGAATTCATTCAAGTCATAGTTGGTAAAGTAAAAGCAGATGCCTTGAGAGAGTTTTTAAATACAGATAAAGGACAAAATATGTTTGATATTGTCTGTGAAAATAAAGTTAGACGTAATATGTCCAGTATCTTGAGTGGAGCAGGAGCTAATGCTAAAGATGCCTTTCAAGATTTATATAACCTTTGGTTTGATGAGAAAGGAAACAAAACAGAATGTTTGAAAACTCTAGAGGAAGAAGGAATAGATCTGGCTCGTATGTCCAGCATTCTAAATGGAGCAGGAGCACGTGCTAAAGACGCTTTTCAAGGTTTGTATGGTCTGTGGTTTGATGATAAAGGAAACAAAACAAAGTATTTAAAAACTTTAGAGAAAGAAAGAATGGATCTAGTTCGTATCTCCGGTATCCTAAGTAAAGCAGGAGCGCGTGCTAGAGATGCTTTTCAAGGTTTATATCATCTTTGGTTTGATCAGCAAGGGAAGAAGAGAAAATGTCTTGAAACTCTGGAGAGAAAAGGAATAGATCTAGCTCGTATTTCCAGTATTTTAAGTGGAGCAGGAGCTAAGGCAAAAGAAGCTTTTCAAGGTTTATATCATCTTTGGTTTGATGAGAAAGGAAACAAAACAAAGTATTTAAAAACTCTGGAAAAAGAAGGAATAGATCTAGCTCGTATCTCCAGTATTTTAAGTGGAGCAGGAGCTAAGGCAAAAGAAGCTTTCGAAGGCTTATATAAGCTTTGGTTTGATGTAGAAGGAAATAAAACACAACATTTGAAAACTCTAGAAAAAAATGGAGTAGATCTAGCTCGTATTTCCAGTATTTTAAGTGGAGCAGGAGCTAAGGCAAAAGAAGCTTTTCAAGATTTGTATGGTCTGTGGTTTGATGATAAAGGAAACAAAACAAAGTATTTAAAGACTCTAGAGAAAGAAGAAATAGATCTAGCTCATATGTCCGGTATCTTAAATGGAGCAGGAGCTAAGGCTAAAGACGCTTTTCAAGGGTTGTATCATCTTTGGTTTGATAAAGGCAAAAAAACGAAATATTTAAAAACTCTAGAAAAAGAAGGAATAGATCTGGTTCGTATGTCCAGCATCTTAAATGGAGCAGGAGCTAAGGCTAAAGATGCTTTTCAAGGTTTGTACCATCTTTGGTTTGATGAGAAAGGAAACAAAACAAAGTATTTAAAAACTTTAGAGAAAGAAAGAATGGATCTAGTTCGTATCTCCGGTATCCTAAGTAAAGCAGGAGCGCGTGCTAGAGATGCTTTTCAAGGTTTATATGAATCTTCGGTTTGATAATAAAGGCAAAAAACCAGAGTATTTTAATGATATAGGTTATGTGTAAAAGACAAGAACCTTCCTGTCTGTGTGATTGTCTTTTCCTAGACCATGCCATCCCAAAGAAAAGTGTTCTCACCGCCCTTGATTTTGACCATTGGAAATGGCTGTTTTATTTGAGATCTTAATAATATATTTTGCTAAATTAATATTGATTTACTTGCGGAAGAATTAAGACAAGCTTATGACAAAAATAAAATTTAAAATAAACAAGAGATCATGTATTTTGACTATTAAGAGGCTTTTGTCAAAAGTTATTCAAGCCTAAAAAATTTTTCTAAAATAGTGATTGACAAAATTTAGAGATAGGATATCTTGCCTAAAATAGTATTAAATTACTATGGTGTATGTTAGGTGTACCAGTTTCTATGTTTTTCCATTTATAGAGGGTTGATTATGCTACGTTCAGATATTCCAGAAATTTTATTTTCATCTATTAGAGAAGATGACCCTTATAGAGCATCTAAGCTTTTTCAAATTGAACGCTGGTGCTATGCAAATTGGCGTTTACACCAAAAAAGTGGCAAGAAAGGACGTAATTTTCTTGCACAAGTGCTGTCTAGTGAGGATTGTTGGAAAAAAGTAGACAATTTACACGGAGTTAAGCTTGATAGGCAAGTGGTAGGCAAAAAGTTGATTGCGCCAGATTCAGGTAATCTCTTTGATAAGTATGCTATTGCCTGTCGGTACTGTCTAGAAGAAGATATTATTGCTTTATTTGAGGAAAGAAAAAAAAGTCTATCAGCTCAAGGTAAGAGTAGTCTGTTGGAGTATGAGCACTTAGTTAGGTGTTGCGGATCGGGTCTTTTAGCGCAGTTTTGGTCACATTTTATCAGCGGTTATATCTCTAAATTAAATTTAGATGGCTGTCATCCATATGAGTACGGGCTTAAATGTGCTATGAGTTTTACGCAAGAGCAGGCAGTAGAATTCTTCTGGAATAAAATAAAGTCATTACCTGAAGATGAAATGAGCGCACAAAAAAAGGATGAGATCTTCATGAAAACAGCGGTGTATGCAGCAGGTAGTCGTTGTAATAGTTATCCTGAAATATTCGAATTTTGTTTTAGTCAAATAAATCCTGATAAATATCCAGAACTTCTAAAAAGAGACTTAGCTGAAAATGGTTATTATGGTAGTTTAGATACTCTACAGAGTGCACTTCGCTTCGATCAATTCCAAAAATTGTTTGACTGCTTAGGGTCAAGTGATGTTTCAGAAGATTATTATTATATTTGGTTAAGGTATATAGAAGAATTAGAAAATTATTCAAAATCTTGTATAGATGAAGGAGTAAAGCTTTTTATGTATGTGTGGACAAGGGAGGGATTTGATAGTCATCGTGCCTTATTATTAAATAAAGAGATGAATAGCAATTCCGTATTTCAAGGGAGGTTGTTAGTCCCTTTAATTGATAGAGCTTGTATGGTACCAGTATGGGCAATATTAGATAAGGCTAATTCTGGTCAGATTAAAGAATTTATGGATTCTAGACAAGCGGAGTATATACGATCTGTATTAGAGAAAAGAGATATTGATTCATTAAATAAATTTTTATCATATGGTAAGTCTAGATCTGAAGGGCCTGCTAGCTTAACTGAAGTAAAATTAAGCAAAGCATGTGAGCAATTAGGGTTGGGTAATTAAGAGGTATTATAAGGCAATTCTATAAAGCAGGTGGTGGTTTCTTGTTACTACTTTAGCTTCTGTCAAAAAGGTGTTGCATTATAATACAAATGTTATATATAAGTTGGTATATAGATAAAAATAGCTTTTATTGTTGGTATCTCTGATAATAAATAGTGGGTTTGGTATAATGTAATGAAGGGGGCTTTATGTTTAAGACACAATATCCAACAGATCATCTAGAAAAAGAAGGCGTTAATTCAAAGATTACCGAATCATCGGGTGAGATACAATATATAGAGCAAGCTAAAGAATTTCCTCAATTTAAGCGCTATCGGAGGTCTGATGTTGATTCCGAAAGTGAAAGTAGGTTTAAAAGAATCGATGTTCCAGGAGATGGTAGCTGCTTATTTTGGTCCATTACGCTGCTTATTTTGGTCCATTACTATGGCTTACTTAATACCTGTCAGAAACGACGACGCTCTATTTCGACAAAGGTATGAAGCTCTGTTTGGAAATGAAGGAGCTGTAACCCAAAATTTAGATCATATTAGAAGTTTGGTTCGGAATTTAAGTGCTGCCAATTATGATGATACATTTGCAAACTTAGTAAGAAATGTGTTTCGCAGTCGAGTAGTTAATTATATAAGTGCTCATGAGAACGAGTTTAGAAATTTTGTTGAAGGTGAAAGTGGACTCAGTTTCAAAGATTACTTAGAAAATATGAGAAAACTTAATACTTGGGGAGGTGAACCTGAAATAAGAGCAATGAGTGAAATGCTTAGCGCAAGAGTTAGTGTTTCTGGTGAAGTTGAAACCCAATATGATAATGGAGATATTCGAATACAGTTATTTCATGTTGGCGCACCAGGCAAACGAAACCATTATAATTTTGGTCTTGAGAGAGGTACTGTTGATAATGATGTAGAGCTTGCGAAAGGTTTAAAAAAAGTCATGGGCAAAGGAAGGCCACAAGATTTTGAATTAATACAGTTATTAATAGAGGAAGCAGGTAAAAAAGTTGGTATAAGCCGGCAAGATGAGGATTTTAAATCTTTTGAAACGAGATTTCAGTCATTTGTGGATCAGATTCCATCTTATTTACACTCTATAGAAAAAGCAGGGTTTTTTACGCACTTCTTCTTAGGGAGTTTTTCTACTTTGCTGGATACAGAAATTGCAGAAAAGTTAAATATTAAAAAGATTTATTTTAGTTTTGATACTTCAAGAACCTTAAAGGTAGCTATTGTTAAAAATGGTCAAATTGGAAATGCTGAAGACGCTGTTAATAATATAAATTTATTCTCCATTTCAGAAGGTAAGCGCGGCCATCAATTTACTTCTGGTGAGTTGGAGAACATATTAAAAGAGAACATAGCGTCTGAGGGACTGACTGAACAAGATATTAAGAATAGAATTGAAGAGATTAAGAATAAAATTAATGGTAAAATGGAATCCAGATTAGTACAGATCTACAAAGGAAAGGATGGTATTTTTGTTAATATGGAAGCTAAAGAGATACTTGATTCTGCTACTAGCAAGGAATTTTATGAAATAGAAAAAGGAATATGGAGTAATCCGGAAGGTGATATAGCTGGGCTAAGTTCTAGTAGAGAGATAGGGGTTAAAGAATCTCTTAAGGGAATTCTTAGAGAGATTAGTAAAGTGCATTCTAAATATGAAAATTCATTAATCTATGATAATAGTGCACGTGAAGCAGCACATCATGGATTTATGGTAGGCGTTTTCATGAATTTCCATTATAGGTACAACCTTAGAGTCTATCCAGAGCAATTTGCAGGAAGGGGTTATGCAGATATTATCTTGTTAGCTCGTGGTCCTAATCGTGCATTGGATTCTATTCCCATTATTATTGAATTAAAAGCAGGAGCAGCTACTCCAGATAAGGCTTTGCAGCAAGCAGAAAAGTATGTGCAAGGTTTCCAACCAAATGTTCAGCGAGTTCTAACCACTGCAGGTGGCATTTTATGTGTTGGTGTAAATCTTGATAATCCATCTCCTATCTCTGATATTAAAGTATCAAATCGTGGGAAAGAAATAATTCCTCTTTTTCAAGATATGCTAAAATCTGCTGATGACTGGGATACGCAAAGGATTGGAACAATAGAATTAAAGGGACAGGTGAAAGATAATCTAGAACGTATTTATCATACGTTTCCTGGTACACCGGAGAAGGGAAATAATCATTATTTTAGTAGGTTTTTACTAGGGCAATCACTATTGCTAAATAGAGTTGAAGATTTAAAAACTGGTTTTAAAAAATACATTTTTATCTATGGAGATAATATACCTACTGAAGTGCATCCTAATCTTCGTGAGCTTGGACGTCCAGCAGCTAAAAGAGCCAGAGAAAGACTGTCAACTAATCTTGATGCAAGCCACGCAGTTGTAACAATGGTGCTGATTCCAGGAAATACAGAGAAGTTGGTTTATGTAATAAATATTGTTGAAGCTAACAGAAAGGATGTTCTGAACGGTCTGGATGAAGTGCTTCCTTTTGATAGATTAAATAGAGAGATAGGAAATAGGGAAATAGTTGAATTAAGTCTTAATTTTGATACTAGATACAAGTCAGATTTTAAAAGATATCTTACTGTTTGGACTGAAAAATACAATTCTTTACAAGAGTACAACAACGGAGATAATAGATTTCAAGGTACTTTCAAGGAAGTTACTTATCCTAATGAGTTAAAAGAAACATTTGATAAAGCGCTAGATACCCAGTCTTCATCAATAAATGAGTATAATAAATTATTAGAAAAAATTGGAGAGGGAACATTTCCTTTTAAGACTCTTGTCAATAAAGAAGCTCATTTTCAAGGGATATTGCATGGAGCATTTAGTTATTATAGCGACCTAAAATTACAAGAATCACCAGAAACTAGAGCATTAGTTTTAACTGAGTTTCAAACTGGCAGAGGGGAACGTATTGACATGCTAGTTCATGGTATTAAGTTTGTGGCTCAAGGTGGAAATGCTGAGGAGTACAATCCAATAGGATTGGAACTTAAGGCATCAAGGCAGGGTAAGGGAGCTCAAGCTTTATTGAAGGAAGCAAATGATCAAATAAATGAAGAGTATAAAGAAGGTGTTACCTATAAAACACTGACAGATGGTGACGAGGTAAAATTTATCGGTGTTGTTTTTGATAAAGGATCTAATAATCCAAATAAACTTATTTTAACAAGTAGGACAACCAAGGAAGGATTTATTCCTGTTGAAGTAGTTCATAGTTCAGTTCATATGCTGCCTACTGGTGAAGCAACACAATCTTTGAATAAGTTAAATCTTAATGGCTGTGCAAAGCAAAGCAATAGAAAGAAGAGAAGTATTAAATGTTTATTTTCAAAGGATGATGTGGAAAAGTTTAGTAAAGGAAAGGTAGATGAAAATAATGTAGATAAGATTATAATTGATAGTGAAAAGTTCCTAACTTATGTTAAAAGCAGTCAAGATGAAGGGAAAAATGCTCAGCTAATAGAGTTCATTGGAAACAAAAATATTGAAGGTGACTATAAATATTTAGTTGATAAGGTGATTGGAGATCAAGGATATGAGCGCTATATTCAGAATGAGCGTATCAAGGATTTATATGGTGACGTTTTACAGCAAAACAGTGATTTAACAAAAAAAACAAAATTAAAAAGCAGGTTAATGAATGCTGCAGGTAGAATACAATTAATCAGAGGAATTCATGGTGCTATTGTATCTTGCAAGGATGGAACAGCAACGGATTGTGGATTAAATCTAGGCGGAATAGGATGGTCTTTTGCGTCTCAACCAATTGAGAATGTAATGGTTAAAATTGCTCCAAAAGTTGTAACATCAGCTGAAAAAGTTGTAGGAAGGATTATACCGGGTACTTTAGGTAAGCAGACAAAATTTGTTGTTCAAGTTGCAGGAGTAAAATTTGGAAGTAAAATAGCGAAAGGCACGGCAGGAGCTATAGCTGGTATATTTGATATTATTGATATAGGCATATCAGCAAATAATCTTGTAGACTGTAAAAATAGAGAAGATAGTAATAATCCATGTGGAGAAAAGGAGATAAGAGATAATATAGCTTCTATAGCCTTTTCTGGTGTGTCATTTGTTTCTGGTGTTGCTCTTACAGCAGCTAGTCTGCCTGGAGTTGGTATTGGAGTTGGATTTGGACTCATGGTAACTCATGGAGTTTATAGTGGTATTAGCAATATTATAGAGTATGAAAAGAAGTATGATACAACTCATGGTGAGAATTTGGATATTTTTTTGCATACGCTTTTACTTTCATCTATGCCATATGACCTAGAGCACCTTGCAGCCAGAAATAATATGGTTAATAGTCAAGCTAAAAGAGCCTGGAAAGCTTTAAGTGATAGTCCTCATGATGTAGTTGCCTATGGAATTGGTTTTGGGGTGGATAGCGACACACCATCTCTTCATGCAGGGTATGGAAAGATTCTAATGAATAGAACAGATGCTGATACAACAGGCCTCTCACGTATTATACCTGACCCAATTCAAAATGCTACGATGATTTGCTTACCACAAGTCACTAGCGAAATTTATGAAAAAGGTATTAAAAAATCAGTTCCAACAGCTGTGCATCACTGTGAAAATACAATGGTTATTGCTGATAGAAGAAGAATGCAAAATGGTACAATAATTCTTTATAATTTAGAAAGCATAGATGAAGGTACCATTGTTGGAAGTAATAAATTAAATAACTACTTCTTGATTTTTAGAGGAAACACAGGAATAACTGGTGGTAATAATACTGTTAACAAATTTATTCTTGTGAAACCTGGAGGTTTTTCGGGTAAAATTATTGGTGGAAGTAATGCTACTAATATACTTGACCTAAGTCAATCAACAGAATACGACTTTGTACAAGCAAAAATTGACTATCGTTTTAGACCTAACGCTCCCGGTCTTTTAAGGTTAACAACAAATCTTCATCGATTGATCAATGATTATGTTGATAGCAATGTCGATGCTTTCAGGTATAGCTATATTGGAAGGCAAAATAAGACAGATAATGTTTTATGTACATATAATTCTAGGCGTCTTACCAGAAACGATAATCGTGACGTCTTTATAAATAGTGGTGGAGGTTTGAGCAAAAATGAGAAGGATACAGTTGATAATTGTAAAAAAGTAGCTATTGCGCCATACACTAAAGTTACAGGTGCAAAAAATGATTATACCTTTTATATAAAAACCACAGATTACGAGGCTAAAGATTTATATTCAGAAATTGATGTAAAAGGAACGGGAACTGTAATCTTTCCGGAAACTAATCTGCTAGATGATTGTGATGAAATATCTTATTTCTCGACTAATAATACTTTATCTTTAAAAATAGGGCTGGGTCAAGGTAATCAATATACCCTTGACATTAAAAATTATATTAAGCAAGGCAGTAATCAACCTAATTTTATGCTGATAGATAAAAATGGTAGTAATATTATTCCTAAAATTGAGAAACTAGAATCATCCATTACAAAAATTAACTCGTTCGAGTTACATACAGAACATTCTCTTGATAGCTTTGATGCTGCAGAAAATCATTACAAGGAAATACTCATTAATAATAAGGACTATAAAGTCTTTGGTGTTGTTAGAGCAAAACTACAAAGCAATAGCGCATTCCAACATATGGTATTTGGTTCTTCAGGAGAAGATATAATAAATTTTGACCAAAGGAGTATGTTTGCTAGAGGTGGAAATGGAAGTGATATGTATGTTATTGATAGTAACATAGAGAAAAGAGAGATTATTATTGATAACAACTCAGATGATAAAAAATTAGATATGTTAGTTATGCCAGAAGTTCCTGAGGAATTTTCAATTCAACAGTGTAACTTGCATTTAAGCTACAATAATACTCGTGTTCAAGTAAGGAATTATCTTCAGGGTAACAGCTATAGGCATCTTATGGTTATGAACAGCAAAGGAGAAACCTTTATTCCTTATGTACAATCAATGTCATGTGCTGGCTCTTCCGTAGAAAGTGGCAAATTATCTCCCTTTTTCCATGCCACACAGACTCAGAATATGTTTTTGTTGCCTAAGGATTTTGAAGGTGATCATGTAGTGATTGATTCTAATCTTGAAGATATCGAGAAATATAAAGATGAAGATGATCTCTTATTAACAAGAGAAGGTGAGATTCCTTTTATTATTAGAGTAGAAGATTTTTATAATGACCAAAGTAAATGGAGAGATGTTAATTTTCTTCTGTGGAACAATGGTAATTTTTTTCCATATTTAGGTTTACAGCAAGAGGTTGATGGAATAATGGACTATCAAGATAAACTTAAGGGTGATTATAGAAAGATCATAAAAGAATATAATGTAGATTTTACTAAGTCTATCAGTATCACACATAATCAAGATGGCACTTTAACTTCGGTGGGGCAAGATGAAGAACGCATAGGAGTAGTGATATTAAAAGATATTACTCCAGATCAGATTAGGGTTTCCAGTAGTAATACAGATTTGGTGTTTTCCGACGAAGTATCTAACCATGTAATCAATGTAAAAAATTGGAATAATTCTGAGTCTTATAGGATTTCTACATTGGAATTCGATTTAGGGTTAGAACCAATAATAATCCGGAGATTAGACAGGTTTAGTTTGTCTGATATAGCAGAAATACAAGGTCTGATTAATAAAGCTTCAGAGATTTGCCAAAAGAAGGCTGGGTGCGAAGCTAACATTGAAGCTAAAAATAACGATGGCCAAACACTTTTTCATGTTGCTGCTCAAGAAGGCAAATTGCGTTCTATTAGGTTTCTTATAGGTAAAATTGAAAGTATGAATTTTGAAGATAATTTGTATGCAGAACCTGATGAACTAGTAAAAGCAGTTCGCCAAAGAGAAAGATTAAAGTCTCTCATAAATGAAAAAGATAAGTTCGGTTATACACCGCTGCAATATGCTGCTAAAAATGGTAAGTGGGATATAGTCAATCTTTTCCTTGATAAAACTGCTGAAAGAAATCCAGATGATGTTGCAAATAAGGATCGATTCTCAATAAGCTGGACCACTGTCCACTATGCTGTTTACAATGGTGATTTGAATCTACTTAATGATATATTTCAATTTCTTTCAGATAAAGAAACTATCATTAATACTAAAGACAGTAGTGATTGGACACCTCTACACTATGCTGTATATTACAATGCTCTAGATGTGGTAAAATTTCTTGTGAACAAAGGTGCTGATATCAATGCTAAAGATAAGGATAGTAAAAGACCTTTAGACTTAGCTGCTCAAGAGAATGACACAAGTGTAGCAGAGTTTCTAAAGCAAACGGAATTAGATAAAAAATTGTTAGCTGCAGTGCAAAATGCAGGTCTTAATGAAGTTAAAGATCTTATTAATCAGAAGGCTAATATTAATGCTAAAGACATGTACGGTTGGACGCCTTTACACTTTGCTGCTTCTCGTGATAAACTTAGTGTAGTTGAGTTTCTCTTCAATAACAATGCTAATATTAAAGCTAAAGATGTGTATGGTAATACACCATTACATGTAGCTGCCCAGTACAGTAGTAATCTTGAAATAGTTAAGTTTCTTTTAGACAAGGATATTAGCGGTATTAATGATATAACCAATAATGGTTGGACACCATTGCATGTAGCTATACAAGGAAACAAATTAAATACAGTCGAACTCCTTCTCGGCAGAGGTGCTGACATTGAAGTTAGAGATATTTATAACCAAACATCTTTAGACTTAGCTACTCGAAAAGGTTACCTAGATATAGCAGGGATTTTGAAGCAAGTACAATTAGATAGAAAATTGTTGACTATTGTGGAAAGCGGTGGTTTTAATGAAGCTAAAGGTCTTATTGCTCAAGGTGCTAACGTTGATACCAAAGACAAGGATGGCAGTACACTACTGTATTCAGCTGCTGAAATGGGTGATTTAGATAGAATAAAATTCCTTCTTGATAATGGCGCTAATATTGGAACTAAAAATGGGAAATATCAAGCAAATCCTTTACATGGAGCAGTTGCAAACTACAGACTGGATGTAGTCAGGTTGCTTCTTAGTCGTAGTGCTAATATTAATGCTGAAGACAAAGATCATCAGACACCTTTACATTATGCTGCTAACACCGATAGACTTGATATAGTGAAGTCTCTTGTAGATGCTGGTGCTAATCTCAGTGCTACAGATGATTACGGTAAAACACCACTAGATATTGCTAAAGATAAAGGACATAGTAGTATTGAAGAATATTTAGAGAAAAAACTCAATGAAAAAGGAGAAAAACCTGTGCAACGCAGACGCCTTCATCACTATGGGGATCACAATCGCAATCATAATCACTCATCACATAAATTCCTTTCTATAGATTCAAGTAATCAACCTGAAATAGCAACAAGCAATGCGGCAAGGACATCTTCATGGATAAATGATTTGTTTAGTTGGGTAAAAAGCTCTATAGGTGGGTTATTAGATTCCAAACCAAATACTGCAAATTCAATCTCACAAGTTAATGCACCAATAGATGTAAATGGCACAATAATGTTACTTGACGTGCTCATTAGAAAGATTACAGGTCAAAAATATATGTCTTCAGTAGATCAACCTGTATCCTTATTAGAAGCACAAGGTCATGCATTTAATATTACAAAGGAATTTAAGAAAGTAGTAGAGCAAGCTGCATTAAAAAGTGACATATCAATGCACAGGTTAAATATTGATTTTATGGAAATGCAGAAAGAGATTACTAGAAAAATCATAGGTGGTAAATTTGATGAGGTTTCAGGGGTTTTAAAATCACATATAGAGAAAGCATGCCCTGGTAGAGAAGCAGGATGTCCTGGTAAATTAAGTCCGAAGAGATTTGACAAGTTTATAGCTCAATTTAATAAGGGGCTGCTAAATCAATCAATACAACAGATATTACACAATGGAGATGGTACATTAGAAGTTGGTGGTGCAAAGCAAATGAATTTAGAGCCTCAAAGTTATTTAAGTAATGCTTCCGTTCAAGGCCATTTGACTCAGAATAAGGTTAAATTAATTTCTTAATCTCATCTAAAGAAAGGCCCGTAGTTTGTGATACAACGTCAATAGAGATGCCAGCTTTAAGTAAATTTTTTGCAACTTCAATTTTACCTTCAATTTTACCTTTTTGATGGCCGATTTGAATGCCTCTTTCTTCTCCAACCCTAAGGCCCTCATCAAATTTTTGAGCGAAAGCAGCAATCTCATCCATTATGCGTTTTTTCATTTGTTCATATGCTAGTAACTCTTCTTCTGACCAATTAAACTTATTCATCTCTTCATAAGCTCGTTTTATTATTATGTCACTACCAACTATTTTATCTAGGTCCTCTTCGCTTGTTTCTGCTGCATATCGAAAAAAATAACACCATTTTTCTACTATATTTTCTAATTGATCTTCCTTCGTCTTTGTAAATTTAGGTAGTTCTATGAATACGAAGTAAAAATCCTTTAAGTCATGTTCAAAGCTATTTTGATCTAAAATGACATGATTAGATTTGTACTCAGCCTTATCTGGAAAAATAATACAATCAGCAACAGCAATAAAGATAATTTCTTTGAGGTTATGATACTCATCACCTTGATCAGCTTGACTTGAGTAGGCTTTGGCAGCATAATATTGAGCACGCTTTTCGAAGCCCTTGGTCTTAGTGAACTGCATTTCTATAATATATCTTGAACCTTGAGAGTCTTTACAAAGAACATCGACAATACTCTGCTTTTTAGCGGCAATTTCAGGGTCTAAAATGGTAGCTAGGAATTCAACATCGTGAATAGCAGCCAAGCCAGTAAAGCCTAAAATATCGTTCAAGAAATGAATGAGAATATCTTTATTCTTCTCGGTGCCAAATATTCTTTTAAAGGCATAATCATTACGTGCATCAAGAAATTTAGAAAAAGCCATGATAAATTAACCTAAAAAGCATTAATAATTATACACAATTGTGAAGAAATATTCAACTAAAATTCAAACATAGAAGTTTTTGTATATCTTTATTTGGTAGTATTAACCTGTATAATATCTATTTCTGTATGGCAAAGCATACTACTACTATCTCTCTAAGATACCAAATAGCACAAAAAGTAAGAAGCTGGAGGTTAAAGCGAGGTTATACTCAAAAAGATTTAGCAAAAAAAATCGGCGTAACATATCAAATAGTACTACAATATGAAAAAGGAACACGAAAAATTTCGATTGAAAAGTTGTGCGCTATAGCAAAGGTGTTATCAATTAATATTACGGATCTTATTCCTGTATCAAATGAAAAAATTTGCCTTAAAAACGAAGAAGAAGAGATACTAAATCTAGTAAGAGAATATAAAAAGATTAACGATCAGGAGTTACGTAGAATGCTTTGTTTACTAACTAAAATTGCCAGAGTGAGTGAAGAAAATAGTAAAAAAACGGAGAGAATAAAAATTGCAAAAGCTCTGGTTAAAGCAGGAGTTTTTGTTGATACTGTTTCAAAAACAATTGGTCTATCTGCTGATGAATGTGTTGAAGAAAAAACGGATTCTATCTACTACAAAATAGGAAAAAAGATAAAAGAATGGAGGGTATTACGGGAGTATACTCAAAAGGATTTAGCAGAGAAAATGAGCACAACACGTGACGAAATAAGCAATTATGAACAAGGAAGGGTTGCTGTTCCACTTGATAAATTATATGGAATGGCAGAGGTGTTATCGATTAATATCGTGGATCTACTTGAACTAGCAGAAGATGCAGATGAAAGAGTAGGAAATGAATTACCGAATTTAATTGAAGAATACAAAAAGATTGAAAGCCAAGAACTACGTAATGCACTAATAAAATCTTTGTTTGAAGGGATACGAATTTGCGAAGAGAAAGTGAAAAGAGCAGAAAAGATGAAAATTGCAAAGGATTTAGTGAAAGGAGGAATTTCTATTGATATTATTTTGCAAGCGGTAGGCATTTCTTTAGATGAAATTCAACAAGTTTAAAATAAAAAAATCACCATATATTAATATCTTCACTTCTTGATGAAAAAATAAGTAAAAAAGATTGAGAAATTGATTTGACTTCACTCGAAAGCTATGGCTCTATGCCAATGCTGATAAAAAACAGCAGTAAATATTTAAAAAAAGTTTGTTGTTAGTGAAAGGTAAATTATATGAATAAAAGTAAAGAGGAAATAGAGTTCAGAATATTAGAAAGCAAAGGCAAAGCACTACTTGATCGTGAAATAATGGAAACGTTTCTAAGTGCAGTACATGAAAGACCACAGGCTCAAGAAATTGCTAAAAATCTGGTGAATACTTATACGGGAGTAGGAAGGATTTTAGGTAGAGAAATGGATGACCTGAAAGTTATAGAAGGAGTAACTGATTCTGCAGTAGCAATGATTATGTGTGTTAAGGAAACACTAGAAAGGGTACTGAGAGAAAAGCTCAAGAGTGAGCCAATAATGGACTTACAAGGGCTAGTAGAGTACTTAAACGTAAGTATAGGACACTCAGAAAGGGAATGTGTAAAAATACTGTACTTGAATAAAAGGCGCCAATTAATCGGAGAAGAATCCTATATTGGTGAAATGGAAAAAGCACCAGTATACATAAAGGAAATTACAAGAAAAGCATTAATAAAGAATGCAACATTAGTAATAATGTCACACAACCACCCTGGGGGAAGTTTAGAACCTTCAGAAGAAGATCAAGCAGTAACGAAGAGCTTAGCAGCAGCGTGTAGTACTGTAAGTGTTAGATTATTTGATCATATTATCATTACAAGTGGGGGTTATTTTAGCTTTAGAGAAAACGGATTGTTATAGCAGAAAGTATTTGCAAATCTACCCACTATAATTTATAATGAGTAATATAATGTATAATAACAAAGTTTATTGTACACTTAAAAAGTATTTTTAATATGAGGTTTATATGACTAGTAAAGATCAGAATAAAAAGACTAATGTTAATCACAAGAAAATATTTGGTGCTCTTGAAAGCGTTGATATAGAGCAGTCTAAATTTGTGAGTAAAATTAATAGCCAGAAGGAGATAAAACTGGAAGATACAATGCCTTTCCCTAGCAGAAACGTTCGCGAAAACAAAATCAACTATGGAAAAGGACTTGATTATATATATGGCACAAAACCTGTAAGTGATCAAGAAGATAAAAATCCATTTGCCTCAGCTTTGCAAAAAATAAAGCCAAATACAGAGAAGCTGAGCTGGTTTAAGAGTTCTATAGTAGAGGCAAAAAACGTAAATGAATTGCACAAAGTTATAGACAAAGTACTAGCTTCTGGAGCAAGGATAAATGCATGTAATGATGGAGAATGGAGCTTCGCGGAATATGTGATACTGGGCACACATTTTCATAAATTTGATAAGGCTGATCGTAAAAAGCTAATACGTAAATTAATGCTAAACGGTGCAGAGTTTCATGATACTTTATTGGAGAATAAATTGATAGGTGAAATCTATAATGAGCTACAACCAGAAGTTCAGCCACAGATAGATGAGAGACTAGAAGAACTAGAGAAAGCTGGCGAAAGTGCTGTGCAAGAAGGAGAATTAATAGATGTTGAGATAGATAATACAACATCGTATATAGAATTTTCTGGGAATAGTAAGGTAGAGGTAGCCAAAATACTGGAAGCAAACAGAAAATTAGGAAGTAATATTGTAAAAATTGGCAATGATGCAGTTGAGGTTAAAAGTGAGAAAGGAGGTGTAAGAAACTATACCGATATGTCAGATGGAAGTTCTGTTGTATTAGAATTTCCTACAAGCATTGGTGAGCTAAATATTATATTGTACCAGGACGTAAAAAATTGCAATCAAGTACAAGTAAAAGTAGCGGATAAGGAACTATGGGCTGAATTACAAAAAAGGGGGGAAGAAATAGGAAAAAATTGCCTTTTCGGTGGAGTAAAACTTAAAGAAGCAGTAGAGAGAGGTAATTTCACTAGATGTGGCATATGGAATGAAAAGTATGCTATAAAAGAGGTTAGCAATAATGAAGTATTGTCTCCGTGGGTAAATAGAATACGTGAAGGTAGTAAAGAAACCTTTAGAGAACTTTAATGCGTCTACAGCCAACTTTAAGGTTCCAGAGGTTTTTTCTTACCGTTATATCTGGAGCCTTTGAGCTATAGTAGAAAATATTATATGTATGGTTCTTTGTATGGAAAAAAGTCTAGACTATGAAGTAGGGCAAAAAGTGAAAAGTTGGAGGTTAGAGAGAGGGTATACTCAGAAGGATTTAGCGGAGAAAGTTGGTGTAAAGTATTGGGTGATACTGCAATATGAGAAAGGGAACCGTAGAATTTCAATTGAAAGGTTGTATGCTATAGCTGAGGCACTATCAATCAGTATTACTGATCTTATTCCTGTATCAAAAAGTTGTCTTGAAGATGAGGGAGAGGAAATATTAAATCTAGTAAGAGAATATAAAAAGATTAACGATCATGAGTTACGTAGGATGTTTTGTTTATTAACCAAATTTGTTCAAGTTAGTGAGAAAAATAGTAAAAAAACGGAGAGAATAAAAATTGCAAAAGGTCTGGTTAAAGCAGGAATTTCTGTTGACGTTGTTTCGAAAACAACTGGTCTCTCTGCTGATGAATGTGTTGAAGAAAAAACAGGTTCTATATACTGCCAAATAGGAAAAAAGATAAAAGAATGGAGGCTAGTGAGGGAGTATACTCAAAAAGATTTAGCAGAGAAAATGAATACAACACGTCACGAAATAAGCAACTATGAACAAGGAAGGACTGCTGTTCCACTTGATAAATTATATGAAATGGCAGAAGCGTTATCGATTAATATTACAGATCTACTAATAGAGAAAGATGAAGGTAGTACAGTGGAAAATGAGCTGCTTGATTTGATTAAAGAATACAAAGAAATTGAGAGCCAAGAACTACGTAATGCACTAATAAAATCTCTGTTTGAGGGAATACGTATTTGTGAGGAGAAAGTGAGAGAGATAGAAAGGATTAAAGTTGCAAAGGATCTAGTAAAAGGGGGAATTTCTATTGATATTATTTTGCAAGCAGTAGGTTTATCCATTGATATGGTTTTAGATGGATAGCTCGTAAAAAAATTATAGCAATAAAGTTTTTTCTTAAATGGAGGTATATGTGTTTGTTTCTGCAAGCAATGTTAGTTATAGAATAGGGCAAAAAATAGAAAATTGTAGGTTAATGCGAGGTCATACTCAAATAGGATTAGCAAGTCAAATAGGTTTAACATACCAAGAAGTAAACAGCTATGAAAGTGGCTATAGCGCTATTCCTGTTGAAGTATTATATATAATAGCAAAAGCATTATCAGCTACTGTTATAGATCTGCTACCTGAATCAGTAGTAGTAAGAGAGTATAAAGATGAAGACGAAGAAATACTCTATCTAACGAAAATATACGAGGATCAAAAGTTAGGTAAAATAGTACCTTCATTAGTCAGGTTTGTTCATATTAGCGAGAAAATCAATCAAGAGGAGGCAAGATTAGAGGTAGCAAAAAATCTAGTTAAAGAAGGAGTTTCTACTGATATTATTTCCCAAGCAACCGGCTTATCTATTTACGAGTATGATAATACAGAGAGAGAAATCTGCACTGATTCTATATACTACAGAATAGGACAAAGAATAAGAGAATGGAGATTGATAAGGAGATATACTCAAAAAGATTTGGCGGATAAAGTTGGTTTAACACTCAAGGAAATATACGAATATGAAAAAGGATACGCTGCTATATCATTTGACAAATTATATCAAATAGCAGGAGCATTGTCAGTGAATATTAAAGTTCTGCTACCTAAAACAAGAGAAAGCAAAAAGCTATTGAGTTTAATGGATGAGTACAGAGAAGATGAGACTCAAGAATCACTAGTCAAATCTCTATCTGAAAGTATAAAAAGTGGCAAGAAAAAAGTTAAAAAAACAGAAAAAATCAGGGTTGCAAAAAATTTAGTAAAGGCAGGTATTGCAATTGATATTATTATGCGAGCAAGTGGCCTAACTGCCGATGAGTTGGGTGATTGTGAAAATTGAATTGTGTTAAATAATATATTAAGATATGAGTAAAGATGGTTATGTATTTAATACATCTATTCTGAAAATTTGTTTAGCTGACTCAACTGAAGCATTTTCATAAAGTTTTGCTGCTAACTTGCTTGTTTGATAACTTTCTTTAACGTCATCACAGCTAACACTGAAAACACATATTGCTAATGCTAGCAGAGAAGCTAGTTGGTAAAATCGCCACAGCCGTCAGTACTCCCGATTACTTTTCCTGATAATGTGATAGTATCCGCAAGTATTATCATATATTACAAAAAAATCAGTTAGCATTTCTGTTTATTAAAATTATGCAATAAAGCTGCATTTTATATAACACTTCTCAAATTATTTCTACTAAATATTTATGAATATGGTTAAACAGTAGATAGAAGAAACCTTTTCTATTATTGATCTTTTGTACAGTAAAGTTATCTCATAAAATATTAAATTTGGAGTTTTATGGATCACAGACTAAGAGCTTATTTGCTTGGAGTTACCTGGTTTATACTCAGTTTACTTAGTAGTGTAGTTAATGATACTATATCAAAGTGTCTCGGTTTACACCTTCAAAGTTTTGAGATAATCTTTTTCCGTTTTTTATTTAGCACTATTACTCTTATACCTTTTATATTTTACTATGGAATAGGAGTTTGTAAAACAAGTCGAATATCTATTCAAATAACTAGAGGTGCATTGTTGTTTTGTGGAATGACCTTATGGACCTATGGGTTGACTATTTGCCCAATAGTAACTGCAACAATTATAGGTTTCTCAATACCATTATTTGTTATGCTTCTTGCAATTCCTTTTCTGGAAGAAAATATAATTTGGCAAAGATGGGTAGTAGCTGTCATTGGTTTTATTGGTATTGCTATTACTACTAAAGCTTATAGCGAAGACTTTAATCCTAAAATTCTTATTTTTATTGTATCCGCATTAATCTTCGCTACACTAGATGTACTTAATAAGAAGCTTGTAATGAAGGAGTCAATAGTAAGTATATTATTTTACTCAGCTCTAACAACAACAATTTTTTCCATTCCATCTTTGTTATTTTATTGGCATATGCCTTCCTTGTCAGAATTAATATTACTGCTGATTTTAGGAATAAGTTCAAACCTAATTCTGTTCTTCATGTTAAAAGCTTTTGCTCTTACTGATGCCACTGCACTTGCACCGTATAGATACATAGAGCTAATAATTTCTGCAATAGTAGCATACGTTATATTTAATGAATTACCTGATAAAAGTGCTTTATATGGTACTTTGATATTAATACCATCAACCTTGTTCATAGCTTATTCGGAAGGTAAGGCAATTAAGAAAAATAGTGTAACAACAAAAGTTTATGACTCAAATTGTTAATGATGTTTATTTTAGATGCTAAGCTACATTTTTAAGGATTAGGAGTAGTATCTGGTACAATGTAAGCGTTTGACATAAATACTAAGAACTTTTGAAATCAGGAAAAATTCCCTTATATGAACCTGGATTAGCAGACATTAGACTTCTTTCAAAATTCATGTATGGAGCTCAAAATTGTGAATTGCAGCAATCAAATTAAACCTTAAACCAAAACGTTTTCGTCGGTTTCTATACCTGTCCGAGATGATTTTAAACCTTTTCAATAAGCCAATTACGTTTTCAACAATTGCCCTTTGGCTCATAAGTGCCCTGTTCTCTTTTTTTTGTTCTTTGCTTAACGGATTCTTTTTCATTTTCCTGTGCGGTAATACAACATTTTTGTGTATCTTCTGCATTCCCCTGTAGCCGGCATCAGCTAAGATTTTGGTGTCCGGTAATATTGCTACCTTTGATTCTCTAAACATCCGAAAATCGTGTTTTCTACCATTCGAGAAAGATGTGCATATGACTTTTTTACTCTTCTTCTCTGTTACTATTTGTGTTTTTATAGTATGCCTTTTTTTCTTTCCAGAGTAGAAGGGCTTTTGCTTTTTTTTGGTCTCTCTACTGGCGTTTCAGTTCCGTCTATTACTAAAACTTCATATTCTACATCACTCTTTAATAGCTCTTTTTTTCCTGGTAATGCAAAATCTGGATGTTTTATTAATATGTCTTCTACCTATCTTATTATTTTAAAACTGTTACTTTCACTCATGCCATAGCTTTGCCCAATATGAAAATATGTACGATATTCTCTTATATATTCCAGTGCCATAAGTAGCCTGTCTTCTATGCAAAGTTTACTTTTTCTTCCACTTCTAGCTTTTTTTCTTTTATCCTCCACTTCTAGAATTTCTACCATTCGCTCAAATGTTGCTTTTTTTACCCCTGTTAAACGTCGAAACTTTTCTCCTTCTAACTTTTCTATTTCCTTAGAACCTGTTCATAATCTTTTGAGGAACAAAGCAGTGAAAGCAAGAACTACCATTTGCAAGCTGGTGTTGAGTTTACGCTCGCAATTTTTCCATAACCGTCTACATTTTTCCAACCAAGCAAAAGAACGCTCTACAACCCATCTTTTTGGCAATACAGCAAAGGTATGTAATTCACTGCGTTTTATTACCTCAACAGTTGCACCAATAGTTGCTTTTATTTGTGTTGCAAAATTCTCTCCCGTATAGCCTGCATCAACCAGTACATTTTTAACTCCCGAGAGGTTTTCTTTTGCATTTTCTACCATTCTCACAGCACTGCTACGGTCAGTTATCTCTGCTGTTGTTACATAAATTGCATGTGGCAAACCTTGCGTATCTACTGCAATATGGCGTTTTATTCCTGAAATCTTTTTGCCTGCATCGTAGCCTTTTTCTTCAGCAGTATCTGCATTTTTTACACTCTGTGCATCAATTATGCAGAAGCTGGTTTTTTCTTTCCGACCATTGTTTTGTCGGACTACGCCAACTATTTTTTTTTAACACCAGCTCCAGAACACTTTCTTTATTTGCATCTGGTTTTTCACTCCACTTCTTAAAATAGTCGTAACAATTGCGCCATTTTGGAAACTCTTTTGGTAGCATTCTCCACTGACAAACGCTTTTCAGAACGTATAACACTCCACAAAATACATCATACAAATCAAGTTTTCTTGGTTTTGTTTTTTTTCTACAGGACTCTAGATCTGGTAATATAATCTCAAATCTTTCCCGACTTATATTACTTGGGTATAAACTCCTCATATATCCTAACTTATATACATTATCTCTTAGTTTATTCCTTTCTTGAGATCATGTACAGGTTCTTAGAAGAGCTAAGGAGAGTTTGGAAGAAGGTATATGGAGAAGAAGCGCCTAGATACTCAAAGAAATACCTGATACCGAGATTAGCATATAGAATACAGGAGGAAGCATATGGAGAAATGTCAAGAAAAGGGTCAAAAAGACTAGATTATTTAGCAGATCGACTAGAGAAGGGAAAAAGAATAAGTAGCGATAAATTACCAGTAGAAGGGACAGAATTGATACTAGAGAGAGGAGAAGAGACTCACGCGGTAAGGGTAACAGATAAGGGTTTAATCTACCGAGAAGAATTTTTCACGTCATTGTCAGCAGTAGCCGGAAGAATAATGGGAATGAGTTACAACGGACCTTTATTATTTGGAATGCGTGATAAAAATGGGAGCTGAAGAGGAGAAAATGCTGAAAGAGGTGAGATGCGCAATATATACGAGGAAGTCAAATGAAGACGGTCTAGAACAAAAGTTTAATAGTCTTGATGCGCAGCGAGTAGCATGTGAAAAGTACATAAAGAGCAGAGAAGGCTGGGTAGCATTGGCAAAAAGGTACGATGATGGAGGATTTTCAGGGAAAAATTTAGAAAGACCAGCAATAAAGGAATTATTTGAAGATGTAAAGGCAGGAGAAGTAGATTGTGTAGTAGTATATACGCTAGATAGGCTCTCGAGAGAAACAAAAGATAGCATTGAAGTAACATCATTTTTTAGAAGGCACCGAGTAAATTTTATAGCAGTAACGCAGATATTTGACAATAATACGCCAATGGGAAAGTTCGTACAAACAGTGTTATCAGGAGCAGCACAACTAGAAAGAGAAATGATTGTAGAAAGAGTAAAAAATAAAATAGCAACATCAAAGGAGCAGGGGTTATGGATGGGTGGAACTTTACCGCTTGGATATGATGTAAAGGATAAAGAATTAATAATAAATGAGAAAGAAGCAAAGTTGGTAAAGCATATATTTGAGAGGTATATGGAGCTGAAGTCAATGGCAGAGTTGGCGAGAGAGTTAAATAGCCAAGGTTACAGAACAAAATCAGATATCTT
This sequence comes from Wolbachia endosymbiont (group A) of Longitarsus flavicornis, assembly GCF_963931955.1. Classification (NCBI taxonomy): domain Bacteria; kingdom Pseudomonadati; phylum Pseudomonadota; class Alphaproteobacteria; order Rickettsiales; family Anaplasmataceae; genus Wolbachia; species Wolbachia endosymbiont (group A) of Longitarsus flavicornis. The sequence goes on from NZ_OZ008337.1 coordinate 1,104,288, forward strand.
TAAAAAAGCAACGGTGAGAAGAATAATAACAAATCCAATATATGTGGGAAAGATAAGACATTATGACAAACAGTATGAGGGAAAGCATGAAGCAATAATAAAAGAGGAAAAATGGCAAAAAGCGCAGGAATTGATAAAGAATCAACCATATAGAAAAGAAAAATATGAGGAAGCATTGCTTAGGGGAATAATTAAGTGCAAGAGCTGTGGTGTAAATATGACACTAACGTATGCAAAAAAAGAAAATAAAAGGTACCGATATTACGTGTGCAATAACCATTTAAGGGGAAAAGGTTGTGAATCAATAAACAGAACTATAGTAGCGGGAGAGGTGGAAAAAGAAGTAATGAGAAAGACAGAGCAGCTATATGAAAAATGGGGAGAAGAATGGAAAAATTTAAGTTTCAGAGAACAGAAAGAAGTAGTGAAAAAGTTAATAAAAGGAGTAATGATAAAAGAAGATGGAATAGAGGTGAGTTTAGAGGATAAGGTGGAATTTACACCAATAAAAAAGAAAGGAAATAAATGTACAGTAGTAGAGCCAGAAGGAAAAACAAATAATGCGCTACTGAAAGCAGTGGTGAGAGCCCATTCCTGGAAACGTCAACTAGAGGAAGGAAAATATGGGAGTGTGAAGGAGCTGAGCATTAAAATTAATATAGGTACAAGACGAATACAACAAATTTTAAGATTAAATTATTTAGCACCAAAAATTAAAGAAGATATAGTAAATGGGAGGCAGCCAAGGAGTTTAAGGTTAGTGGATTTAAAAGAAATACCGATGTTATGGAGTGAGCAAATAGAAAAGTTTTATGGATTAGCAATGTAACGTTTATAAAAGTAACAATATGAAAAAACGTTGAAAAAAGTATGTGCCAGAAAATTAAAAAAGGTTATTACAAAAGGAGCTACTACAAAGGGCCACACAAAAAGATGCTGAAATTGATATAGAAAAGTATAGCTTTTCTTATAGTAGTCCGAACAGGGTAAGATATGTGTTTATGGCTATAGTAGGCCAGTAGCATATTATGATTTATTTGGATTATTGTGAAAAGAGCTATAAGTCAATGTTACAGAATCAATTATGTGAAAATATCAATATAAATAATGAAGATTTTAGCATACTGGATGCAACAATGGTAGAAAATGATCCAAAATCTATAAATTATAGTAGTTTATATTTAAATAATAATCTTTAACCTTTATGGCAAATTAATCTACCTAGAAACTTCTCCCCCTAGAATCAGAAGTTCTTCTTAACTCTTCACGTCCTGTCCATTTGTTGTTAGACTCGCTTATTACTTCAGGACGCATTAATCCACCAGATCTAGCAAAAACACCTTGATCTATAGCTTCAATAACCGATAAACCTCCCAATAAGCAATTTTGCCCTATTTCTTCATGACTTGCTATTTCTTCAAATAGATCTTCATCGCTCACTTCTACTCTTATCAATTTTTTATTGTTCTCATCAGGATATAATCTAACTTCTAATTCTCCTAAACTAGTATAAAAAGTTAATACTATACCGCTGCCTTCTGTAAGGTCTGTGTAATTCCTTTTGCCATCTTCAGTTTTAATTTCTACTTCACTATTGCCGATCTTTACTATATTTCTTCCACACTTTACATCTCCATGGGTTAGTCCTAAATCCCTTGTTCCATCTGTAATCTGCGCAACATCTATTATACTGTCTTCTGAATATTCTAAGTAAAAAGTAGCGTTATCCATTTTTGCACAATTTAACTTGCCGTTGGTCGCATTTTTTGCGATTTTCAGAAATTTATGAGTACGATCAACACACTGTTCATGAGCTTTTATCATATTAGCTTTGTGCTCTTTAAACTCCAGTTCTATTTCATCAATAACGTTTAAACTATTCCAGTCACTTAACCTTGCTCCTTTTGATATTAATGTACATACTATATTGCTAGCAACTTCATGGTTTTTTTCTAGTTGGTCAATTCTTTCTAGTATGTAATCTGTGAAACACTGACCTCCATCTTTAGTAAGATTCAATCCCACTCCAGACATGATAGCCTTATCGACAACTTTCTGTAATTCAGCTATGTTTGCAGCTTTTGGTATTTCACTTACAAACTGATTTAGTTGCCTTAGTTGATCTGTTAAACAAATGTCCAATAAACATTGATGTGGTACATAAGTTTCCTCTGTCTCTTGCTCAGTTACCATTAATTGTGATTGAGTTGCCGAGAGTAAATTTATCACTTCAGTATACATATAATCTTTAAGTATTTCTAAATTATTTTCTTCATCCCTAATACTCAAAATCATCTTTAAATCTTCATTGTTTTTATTTTTATCTAAGAACTTTTTCAGGTCCTCAACACCTTGAACGTTATATTTGGAAGAACCATTCTCAAGTTTAGATGTACCTTCAATTAGCTTGTTTAATTCTTCATACAATTTCTTTTGCTCTAAATTAAAGAAGCACTCTGCAACATCCAAAGTACCTTTATCAATTGCAATTTGTAGAGGAGTTTTTCCATTATTATCCTTTATATTCAAATCAGCTCCATAGCTTACAAGAGAATCCACATATTTCTTTTCAACAGGATAAGTAGCAGCATAGTAATGTAGAGGTGTTTTTCCCTTATAATCTTGTATATTTGGTTCAGCTCCTGCTTTTAAGAGACAATCCACTAAAGTACAACTATCAAATGAATTTAGGATTGTTGGAAGTATATGTAACAATGTTAACTCTGACGCCCCTACTTTAAGATCGAGAACAGTTTTTAGATCTGGATTACTCTTAGTTTTCTGTAAAAATTGTTGGAGTGTTGAAGTATCACGACTATTAATAATATGAAATAACTTTTGAATTAACTTCTCCTGATTCTTTGTTAATTCTGATCTATGCGCTTTAATAACCCATTCTTTTTCTAATAAGCTCCAATTACTTGTATTATCCATTAAGTTCATATTAATCCAAAATAAACTTTGTTTAATGAGTTCGTAGTAGTCATCTTTACTACTTGTTGGTAATTGAGTTATTTCTAATTCCTGGTCATCTGTGCTTGGCCATCTTTGCCCAGTGCTTGGTTTCCATTTCGGTTCCTGCTCATTTGTTTGATCACTTTGCCGATTGGTAAGTTTTATAATATGTTCTACAAATTCTTTAGTCTCAACCACAGCTACCCCCTAATTCTAAATATAGGATGTATTATGTATAATATATAATATTGGTCAAGCTAATTTCAACATAATATTTTTACTACTCATATTTTTGTTAAGTTTTTATGGTGAGTACTACTACTAGGTTAAAAGTTGTTTATTACTGGAAGTTTTAGCCAGTTTTACTATAGATCAAAAAAATTGAGAACACCAGCTATATTTAATATTACTATTATAGGAATATGATGCTTTAAAGGAGTACGGAAACTGCTGAAGTTTTTTTACAACAAACTTGTACGGAGCAACTTCAGCAGAATAAACAAACACATGCCAGTATTAGTAGAGAATTATTTATAAGTCAACTAACTTTTTCAAAAAATATTTTAGTGAAGATACCATGCTAGCTAGTGTTATAAAGAATTGAATTATTGACTCTTCCTAAGATTGCAAAAAAGGTCGTATATTTGTGAGAACAAGCCGCGTAAAAATAAAGTTACAAAAATAGAAGATTTAAATTATTTCCATAAGTTTAGGCAAATCAGTTCGTATGTAAATGTGGTTGAAGTAGGCTGGTATAGCTAGTTTTGCGGTATAGTAAAATCGTTATATAGAAAAGTTCGTACGGATCACGTGGTAGACCAACCCATCCCAAAACAAACTCTTCTCTCATTAGCTGGTTTTGAGTTCTGGAAATGGTTATCTTACTTAAGATCTTAATAATACATTCTGCTAAATTAATACTAGTTTATTTTAGAATAATAACTAAGGTAGACTTATAAAAAACAGAATTTAAAATAAACAAAACGTCATGTATCTCTCATATTAAGAGGCTTTTGTTGAGAGTTATTCAAGTCTAAAAAAATTTTTCAAATTGAGGATTGACAAAACTTAGAAAAGGGATATCTTACTCGAAATGGTATCAAGTTACTATAGTGTATGTTAGACGTAACAGTTTCCATGTTTTTCCATTCATAGAGGGGTAATTATGCTGCGTTCAGATATTCCAAAAGTTTTGTTTTCGTCTATTAAAGAGGATGATCCCTATAGAGCATCTAAGCTTTTTCAAATTGAGCGCTGGTGTTATGCAAATTGGGACTTGCACAAAAGGGGTGGTAAAAAGAGGCACAATTTTCTTTCACAAGTGCTATCTAATGAGGATTGTTGGAAGAAAGTAGACAATTTACATAAAGTTAAACTTGATAGGCAGGTGATAGGTAAAAAGCTGATAATGCCAGGCAGTCCCTTTAGTAACCCTAGCTATGAAATTGCCTGTAGGTGCTGCTTAGAGGAAGATATTATTGCTTTATTTGAGGAAAGAAAAAAAAGATTATCAGCTCAAGGTAAAAGTAGTCTGTTGGAGTATGGTCACTTAGTTAAATCTTTAACAAGCGACCTTTTAACAGGTTTTTGGTCACATTTTGTTAGCGGTTACATCTCTAAACTAAATCTAGATGGTCGTCATCCATATGAATATGGACTTAAATGTGCTATAGATTTGAAACAAGCGGAAGCAGTAGAATTCTTCTGGAATAAAATAAAGTCATTACCTGAAGATGAAATGGGCTCACAGAAAAAGGATGAGATCTTCATGAAGACAGCAGTGTATGCAGCAGGTAGTCGTTGTAATAGTTATCCTGAAATATTCGAATTTTGTTTTAGTCAAATAAATCCTGATAAATATACAGAACTTCTAAAAAGAGATTTAGCTGAAAATGGTTATTATGGTAGTCTAAACACGCTACAGGGTGCACTTCGCTTTGATCAATTTCAAGCATTGTTTGACTATTTGAAACCAAGTAATGTTTCAGAAGATAAATATCTTGTCTGGCTACACTATATAAAAACAGAGAACAGCTCATATTATGCTGGTGAAGGTGCAAAGCTTTTTATGCATATGTGGAGAAAGGAGGGATTTGATAGCCATCGTACTTATGTGCTGAAGGAAGAAGTTTCTAATAGATCTTGCTTTCTTGTTACAAGTTTATTAGTACCTTGGGTAAATCAAAGTTACATGGAACCGGTATGGGCAATATTAGATAAGGCTAATCCTGATCAAATCAAAGAATTTATGGATTCTAGACAAGCGGAGTATATACGATCTGTATTAGAGAAAAGAGATATTGATTCATTAAATAAATTTTTATCATACGGTAAGTCTACAGCTGAAGAGCTTACTAGCTTAACTGAGGTTAAATTAAGTAAAGCATGTGAGCAATTAGGGTTGGGTAATTAAGAGGTATTATGAGGCAATTCTATAAAACAGGTGGTGGTTTCTTGTTACTACTTTAGCTTGTTTAGTTTTCGTCAAAAAGATATTGCATTATAATACACATATTATATATAAATTAGTATATAGATAAAAACAGCTTATATTAATTAGGCTTGATATAGTGAGTTTAATATAATGAAGGGGGTTTTATGTTCAAGATACAGTATCCAATAGATCATCTAAAAAAAGGAGGCATTAATTCAAAAATTACCGAATCATCGGGTAAAATACAATATATAGAGCAAGCTAAAGAATTTTCTCAACTTAAGCGTTATCGTAGATCTGATGTTGATTCCGAAAGTGGAAGTCAGGTTAAGAGAATCGATGTTCCAGGAGATGGTAGTTGCTTGTTTTGGTCTGTTACTATGGCTTACTTAATACCTGTCAGAAACGACGATGATTTATTTCGACAAAGGTATGAAGTACTATTTGGAAATGAAGGAGCTGTAATTCAAAATTTAGATCTTATTAGGAATTTGGTAAGGAATTTAAGTACTGCCAATTATGATGATACATTTGCAAACTTAGTAAGAAATGTGTTTCGCAACCGAGTAGTTGATTATATACGTGATCATGAAAATGAGTTCAGAGATTTTGTTGAAGGTAATTTTGATAATTACTTAGAGAACATGCGGAAACCTAATGCTTGGGGAGGTGAACCTGAAATAAAAGCAATGAGTGAAATGCTCAGAGCAAGGATTAGTGTTTCTGGTGCAACTGAAAGTCGATATGAAAATGGAAATACTCAAATACAGTTATTTCATGTTGGCGCACCAGGTAAACGAAATCATTATAACTTTGGTCTTGAGAGAGGTAATGTTGATAATGATGTAGAGCTTGCGAAAGGTTTAAAAAAAGTCATGGGTAAAGGAAGACCACAAGATTTTGAATTAATACAGTTATTAATAGAGGAAGCAGGTAAAGGAGTTGGTATAAGCCGGCAAGATGAGGACTTTAAATCTTTTGAACCGAGATTTCAGTCATTTGTGGATCAGGTTCCATCTTATTTACACTCTGTAGAAAAAGCAGGATTTTTTACGCACTTCTTCTTAGGGAGCTTTTCTACTTTGCTGGATACAGGGATTGCAGAAAAGTTAAATATTAAAAAGATTTATTTTAGTTTTGATACCTCGAAAACTTTAAAAGTAGCTATTGTCAAAAATGGTCAAATTGGAAATGCTGAAGACGCTATTAATAATATAGATTTATTTTCCATTTCAGAAGGTAAGCGTGGCCATCAGTTTACTGTTAATGAGTTGGAGAGCATATTAAGAAATAATATAGATAGGAGTAAGATTAGAGATCGGAACGTTGAGCAAAATATTAAGAATGAAATTCAAGATAGAATAAAATCCAGATTAGTACAGATCTACAAAGGAAAGGATGGAATTTTTGTTAATATGGAAGTTAAAGAGATACTTGATTCCCCTGCTGGTAAAGAATTTCATGAAGTAGAGAAAGGAATATGGAATAATCCCGAAGGTGATATAGCGAAGCTATCTGATTCTGATGCGCAAACAGTTAGCAGGTCTTTAAAAAAAGTTCTTGAAAAAATTAATAACGTTCATTCTGAATATGTAGAATCAGTAGTCTATGATAATAGTGCACGTGAAGCAGCACATCATGGATTTATGGTAGGCGTTTTCATGAATTTCCACTATAGGTATAATCTTAGAGTTTATCCAGAGCAATTTGCAGGAAGGGGTTATGCAGATATTATCCTGCTAGCTCGTGGTCCTGATCGTGCATTAAACTCTATTCCCATTATTATTGAATTAAAAGCAGGGGCAGGTCCTAATGCCACTCCAGATAAGGCTTTGCAACAAGCAGAGAGGTATGCACAAGGCTTCCAACCAAATGTTATGCGGGTTTTAACCACTGCGGACGAAATTTTATGTGTTGGTGTCAATCTTGATAGTTCATCTCCTATTTCTAATATCGGAGGGTCGAGCCGTGAGGGGAGAGTAATTCCTCTTTTTCAAGATATATTAAAGTCTGCTGATGATTGGGATACGCAAGAAATCTACACAAATGCGCTAAAAAAACGAATAAAAAATAATATGGAACGTATCTATCACACGTTTCCTGGTACACCGGAAAAGGGAGATAATCATTATTTTAGTAGGTTTTTACTAGGGCAATTGTTATTATTAAGTGAAGATTCAGGAACAAGTTTAAAAAAATACATTTTTATCTATGGAGGCAATATACCTACTGAAGTGCATCCTAATCTTCGTAGGCTTAGACGTCCAGCAGCTGAAAGAGCCAGAGAAAGACTATCGGCTAATCTTGATGCAAGCCATGCAGTTGTAACAATGGTGCTTATTCCAGAAAATACAGAGAAATTGGTTTATGTGATAAATATTATTGAAGCTAACAGAAAAGATGTTCTGAACATGCTAAATGAAGTGCTCCCTCTTGATAGATTAAATAGAGAAATAGGGAATAGGGAAATAGTTGAATTAAATCTTAATTTTGACACTAGATACAAGTCAGATTTTAAAAGATATCTTACTATTTGGGCTGAAAAATACAATTCTTTACAAGAGTACAACAACGGAGATAATAGATTTCAAGGTACTTTCAAAGAAGTTCCTTATCCTAATGAGTTAAAAGAAACATTCGATAGAGCATTAGATATTCAATCTTTATCAATAGGAGGATATAGTAGATTATTAGAAAAAATTGGAGAAGGAATATTCCCTTTTAAGAGCCTCGTTAATAAAGAAGCTCATTTCCAGGGAATATTGAATGGAGTATTTAGTTATTATAGCGACCTAAAATTACAAGAATCACCAGAAACTAGAGCATTAGTTTTAACTGAGTTTCAAACTGGTAGAGGGGAACGCATTGATATGCTAGTTCATGGTATTAAGTTTGTAGCTCAAGGTGGAAATGCTGAGGAGTACACTCCAATAGGATTAGAACTTAAGACATCAAGGCAGGGCAAAGGAGCTAAAGCTTTATTGAGGGAAGCAAATGATCAAATAAATGAAGAGTATAAAGAGGGCGTTACCTATAAAACACTCACAGATGGTGATGAGGTGAAATTTATCGGTGTTGTTTTCGATAAAGGATCTAATAATCCAAATAAACTTATTTTAACAAGTAGGACAGCTAAGGAAGGATTTATTCCTATTGGTGTAGTTCATAGTTCAGTTCATATGTTACCTACTGTAGGGCAGTGTTCTAAAGGAGAAAAAAGAGAACCTTCATCACCAGAGTATCCACCAAGTAAAAAACCAAGAAGAGAAAGAAGTGTAAATATGGCCTGCAAGGATTCGTTTGATGAAGAAGAGATTACAGAAGAGGAAAAAGAACAACGTATCAAAGAGTTGTTTAATGCTGACAAGGTAGCAGAAAGAGTAAAGAATATTGAGTTTTATGATCAGCTTTTCAAGGTTTCTGAGCGAATATCTAGAGGTGAAACTATAGACCAAAATGTTGAAGAAGCATTTATCGCAAAAGTTAAAAATATAGATCTAAGTTCAATAGATCCAGAGATTAGGGATATTGTGAAGGAGATGAAGGACAACATAGAAAATAAAGAAGAAATGAAAAATATCCTGAGAAGGTCTGGAGTAGCAGAAAAAATAGGGAAAGTAGCAGAAGGTGCAGGTCTTGCCTTTACGGTATTTTTAGTTGGTAAACATATAGCAAATGGAGATGTAGAAGGGCTAGGTTATGATGCATTAAATCTCTGGGTAATGCCAAAGATTGGTGAAAAGATCTCTGGAAAAATATTAGAGTTAGGAACAAAGCTTGATTCTCAGATGTTAAAAGGATTTGCCCCAGTTATGGGACGTGCTATAGGTAACTTTGCAGCATTTTTAGGGCTAGCAGAGTCAATAAAAGCAAGGCAGAATGCAATAGATCCTGTAGATATAAAGATTGCTGACTTAAACATAGCAACTAACTCCATCTTTATATCTGCAGATGTACCTGCAGTTGTTACTGAAACAATGTCAGTAGCAGGTTTAGAAACCGGGGTAATAGGAGAATTTGCTGGTCCAGTTGGTGCTGGTATCTCAGTTGCTGCTATTATCATATCACAATTTGCAGAAGCAAAGCTTGAGGTAGAAAAACTAGAAGAGCACATAAATCTTACAGATCAGGAAAAGCATGACTTTTATTGGGATTTCTTTCTTGGTAAAAAGGTACCAGATTATATAGAAAATGATATAGAAGCAGAAAACATTTATAAACAGTATATATCAAATGTTATAAATAAATTTAGAGATAGGTATGATAGAATAGCTATGACATTACCTACAATACTGGAATCCAAGGGAGTATATAATGCTTGTCATCTTAGGCGAGTTGGAAACAAAATTGCTTCAGGCGGCTATTACAAGAATGAATGTAGAGATGGTTCCGAATCATATAGTATGACTTTAGATTCTAGTATCCAAACACACATTAAGTATCCTTTGCAACTTGATGGTACTGTCTCAAGGTTAGTTCCTATTATAGATGAGTATAATGTGGTTTGTGGGCCTATTAGTAATGATATATCGTTCAAAGTATATAATCGAACAACAAAAGGTGAAGAGTATAGTGCTAGTTACACCAGAACAGTAACAACAACAAAAACAAAATTTTTTTTCAAGAATTTCCCGTCTGCCTGTAGTAACATAATTATATATGAGAGAAAAAGTTCCCGTGGATATGGGCATATATATTATATTACATCTCAAAATACTTTTATAGATGTAACTTCTAACTATACCATCGATGTTATTTTTAATGGTAATAATATACTACTTAATAGTTATGGAATCGATAATCAAGGATCTAGTGCACAGAATAGGTATTATTTTACAAATCAGTTAAGTAATTGTGATGTTCATAAACAAGGAACAAATTTCTTCTACATAGCAAAAGATAATTTTGTATGTAATTTAGGTGGATCTTCTATTGGACAAAATAATATAGTTGTAACGCGAGGTAATTTTACAGATTCAGAGAATATATATTCTATTATTGGCAGTGATAAAGCTAATCATATAGAAGTTTCTCATGCGGATTATGTAGATGGTAAGGGTGGAAATGATGTAATAACAGCAAAAAACTTTACTACAATAAAGGGTTATTTTGGTGATTCCATTCATGGAAAAGGTTTAGTATTATTACCGATAAATTTTAATGATATAGGTAACATAACACACATTAACAATATAACAACCATCTATAATAAAAGTAGAGCTTTTATAAGTGTAGATAAACAAACATTGGTAAAAACAGCAGATGGTTTATTTGTAACACCAACAAAAGTAGATGATAAGACTGGCGTAGTAACAAACTTGCATGTGACAAAAAGCATAAGTGGTGATGTTGTGTTAGATGATGAGTTGGATAATTTACGGAAGATAGATAATTCAAACTTTAATATTACAAAGCAATTATCAAGTGCCAATTATCATAGCACTATAGGTAGTTCCAGTAATCATATTTTTTATCCTGATAAAGAACATCATAATTTTTACTGGGAAGCTCCAAGCAATATAAGTCATCTTTATCTTTTCGATAATAGAAACGCTAATATTACAATTGCTCAAGCAAATGGTATATTGGATTTTAGCCAATTAAATTGTACATTAGATGATATACCATTTATAGAAAATAATAAAGGAGAAATAAAGATTAATAAAAATGGCCTAAATGTAACCTTGCTACCAGATTATAAAGATGTCACAGTTACATTTGATGGGCAAGAATATTACAAACTTCAGAATGGAGAATTAGAGCGAGATTATTGCTCTCATAGCTTGAAAATAGATGGAAGATTTAGTGTTAATGGTACTGACCTTTTAAATCATCATAATTGTTTTGTATTTGACTCAGATAAAGTGCTTTTTTTGAAACTAAATAATGATTTGCTGTTGTTATCAGATAGAGGGGCATTATCAATATCGGATTACTATTCTTCTGTTCATAAAAACTGGGATTTATCTGTAGGACTGAACAATAGAATTATAGAACCAGAAGAATTTGGAGAAAGAGCTGATGAATTTAGTTCTTTCAGATATTACCAACCAGATGAGCAAGGGTTACAGATTTATCATAATCAACCTATTAACAAGAATGATATTGGTTTAGTTGATTTGAAAGATAAGTCTATATTAGATTGCGATATGAAAGTTATGAATGATACCTTATTGCTATCACATAAAAATAACACTCTTGTAAAAGTAGAGAACTGGAATACTTATCAACCAGCAAGAGAAATGATGTTTGCTTTCAATGATACAATGGTTTCTAACTCAAAATGTATAGCTTCTACTTGTAATTCAGAAGATGTTATAGTGGAGCTTAATAAAGAAAAAGCAGTTCTATCGACAGAGCAGCTGTTTAATGCTGTGAGACAAAATAATCTTAGTGAAGTTGATAATCTTCTTAGTATGGGTGCAGATGTTAATATTAGAGATAGACGTAATTGGACACCTTTGCACTGTGCTGCCGACAATGATAATAAGCTTGATATATCTAGGGCAATTTTAAATCGAAATGCTGATATTGAGGCTAGAACTAACGTTGGTGAAACACCTTTACATATAGCAAATGCTTATGGTCAATTGAAAATAATTGAGCTTCTTATAGATAAAGGGGCTAGCCTTGAAGCTAAAACTAATGATGGTTTAACGCCTTTGCATGTGGCTATTCAGCATAATAGTGCTACACCTGAAATAATTGAGTTTCTTCTTAATAAAGGTGTTAATATTGAAGCTAAAACGAAAGATGACTGGACACCTTTACATTATGCAGTTTTCAAAGACAGGCTTGATATAGTTAAAGTACTTTCAAGTCGAGGGGCTAACATTGAAGCTAAAAATAAAGATGGAAAAACACCCTTAGACTTAGCTATTCAAGGTAATTACACAGATATAGTAGGGTTTTTAAAACAAACACAATTAGACAAAAAATTATTGACTGCTATAGAAAATGGAGATCTTCCTGAAGTCAGGAAATTTGTTAGTCAGGGTGCTAGTGTTAATGCTATAGAAGTGGGCATTTTTGGTAGGAAACCTATACACATTGCTGCTGAAAAAAATTACAAAGATATTATAGAGTTCCTTCTCGGTAAGGGGGTAAGCGTTGATGATACCAGTAACTATGGTTGGACACCGCTACATTATACAGCGTCGAAAGGCTGTTTAGAAGTTGCAAAGTTTCTCGTTGACAAAGGGGCTAATATTAATCCTCAAAATGTTTATGGCAGAGAGCCTATACACATTGCTGCTGAGCACGATAATAAAAATATTATAGAACTTCTTCTTAATAAAGGAGTAAGTGTTAATGAGGTTGACAAAGACGGCTGGATGCCTCTGCACTGGGCTTCTTGGAATGGCCATCTTGATATAATAGAATACCTTGTAGGTAAGGGAGCCAATATCAATACTAAAGATAGGAATGGTAAAATGCCGCTAGATATTGCTAGAGATAAGGGACATGATAATGTTGTAGAATACTTACAACAAACACAATTAAGTCTAGATAAGCAATTGTTTACTGCAGTACAAGATGGTAGTCTTAATAAAGTTCAAGATCTTGTAAGTCGAGGTGCTAACTTAGATGCTATAGATATTCATGACGCTACGGATGACAATAATCATGGCTGGACGCCTATACTCTATGCTGCTAAAGGAAGTAAATGGGATATAGTAAAATTCCTTATAGTTCGTGGTGCTAAGTTTAATAATGAAATAACGTATCAAGGAACACCTTTGCATTTTGCGGTTCAAAAAAATGATTTGGGTATGGTTCAATTTCTTCTTAATAAAGGTGCTAAAGTTGAGTCTGAGGACAGCTATAATCGTAAACCTTTGCATCTTGCTGCTGAAGTAAGCGGATTAAATATAATGAAGCTTCTTCTGGGTAATGGCGCTAATGTTGATGCTATAGATATGTATCGTCAAACACCTTTGTATTTTGCTATTGATAAAGATAAATCAGACGTAGTGAAGCTTCTCCTTGACAGTGGTGCTAATGTTGATGTCGTAGATGTGAATGGCCAGACACCTTTATATTTAGCTAAACAAGAAAGGCATGCGGGTATAGTAAAAATTTTAGAACAAGCCAAATTGAATCAAGAATTGTTGACTGTTACGAAAATTGGGGATCTTAGTAAAGTGAAAGATTCTGTTAAGCAAGGAGCTGATATTAATGCTGAAGACAAAGATGGTAACACTCCTTTACACAATGCTGCATCGAAAGGTTACTTAAATGTAGTTAAATATCTTATTGAGAAAGGTGCTAATTTAGAGGCTAAAGATCATGATGGTAGAACCCCTATATATGATGCTTCCTGGAATGGTCATTTAGATATAGTAAAGTGTCTTATTGAAAAAGGTGTTAATGTTAATGCTACCGATAAAAATGGTTGGACACCATTACATTGGGCTGCATCAAAAGGCAATTTAGAGATTGCAAAATCTTTAATAGAAAAAGGTGCTGATATTAATGCTAAAAATATTTATGGTAAGAAACCTATACATCGTGCTGCTGAAAAAAATTATGAAACCGTTATAGAGCTTTTGCTCAGCAAGGGAGCAAATGGTGTGCCGTAGAGACACAAAGAATGTTCAAGTAAGAGCAAACTAAGTGCAAAAGCTGCACAGTAGATGAGGGTAGGTCCCTTGGAGCCGGTTTACAAGAGCAGGCTTCAAACAACCATAAGCTGCTTTGGTAAAGAGCCAAGGTAGTGAGCGTTATGGAAAAGGCATAATTATATGTCATGTAAGGAATAGAGAGATGAACGAAAGTGAACCACTGATGAAGTGTCGAAACCTTTTAAATGACGTCAAAACCAGGGGGTCGTTTGTAACCTGGGATAAATCTATCGGGAGCTTGTTTACTGGATAGATGGCGTCCGGCATAAAGGTGGCATGAATCTATTTCAGGCTATTGTGTGGAACTACGGGAACCTGTCGTTTCGATGATAAGGGAGAAATCCAAGGAGCTAAACTCTAAGGATGAGAGTACCGATGCGAAAAACAGGGGCGGATCAGCTCGTAGTAGTGAAGAAGTTTCTGTAATGGAAATGGAGCGAAGGAGCTGAGTTATTCAGTTTTAATTATGTATCAACCGAAAGGGAGGAGTTAATGAATAAAACAAAGTCTTTTGATATACCAAAGCAACTTATTTGTAGGGCTTATAAACAAGTATCGAAAAATAAAGGTGCGGCTGGTGTGGATGAGGTTTCGATAACAAAGTTTGAAGAAAATCTAAAAGATAATCTGTACAAACTATGGAATAGGATGTCATCCGGAAGTTATTTTCCAGAGCCGGTAAAAGCTGTTGCGATACCAAAAGATACAGGAGGGCAAAGAATTTTATGTGTTCCTTCAGTATTCGACAGGATAGGGCAAACGGCTGCTGCTATGTATCTAGAGCCGCTGGTAGAACCAAAATTTCATGAGGATTCATATGGTTATAGACCAAATAAGTCTGCACTGGATGCGGTAGATACAGCTCGTAAAAGATGCTGGAGGTACGATTGGACGATAGATCTTGATATATCTGGATTTTTCGACAATTTGGACCACGGCTTGGCATTGCAAGCTATCAAAAAGCACACAGACTGCAAATGGGTCATACTGTATGTTGAGAGGTGGATGAAAGCCCCCATTCAGCAAGCAGATGGCAGTAAGGTAGTTAGGGATAAAGGAGTTCCGCAAGGAGGTTCAGTTAGCCCAATCATCTCTAATATATTCATGCATCATGTGTTTGATATATGGATGAAAAAGAACTACCCGACAGTACCATTTGAGAGGTATGTGGATGATGCGATAGTGCACTGCAGAACAGAGAAACAGGCAGAGTTTGTGAAAGTAATGATCGAAGAAAGATTGGCTGAGTATAAGTTGAAATTGCATCCTGAAAAGACACAGATAGTGTACTGTAAGGATGACAATAGGAGTGGTGAATTTCCTAAACAAAGTTTTAATTTTCTGGGTTACACATTCAGACCCAGGTTAGCAAGAAATAAAATAGGGAAGTATTTTGTTTCATTTCTTCCAGCAATTAGCAACAAGGCCAAGAAAAAGATTACTACAACCATAAGGTCATGGAAAATGCTACGAAATACGCATATAACATTAGAGGAGATATCAGGAAAAGTAAATCCAATAGTCAGAGGCTGGTATCAGTACTATGGCAAATTTTACAGAACTGAAGTATACAAATCTCTAAAGAATATAGAGCGGCATCTAGAAAAGTGGGTGAAAAGGAAATATAAGAGACTCAGGAGTCACGGAAGACTAGCAAGACAATTTCTAGGAAAGGTGAGAAAGAGGTCTCCGGATATTTTCTATCACTGGACACTAGGGTTAGGCCAAAAGGCTGAATAATGGAAGCTGTATAAATCGAGAGGTTTACGTACAGTTTTGCGAGAGACTGGTGGGGAAGTTCCACTGGTCTACTCTCCTTAATGATACTGATAAAAGTGGTTGGACACCATTACATTGGGCTTCTCAGAATGGCCATTTGGATGTAGTAAAGTATCTTGTAAACAGAGGAGCAGAAGTTAATGCTAAAGCTAATGATGGCAAAACGCCGCTAGATATTGCTATTGAGCAAAAACATAATAATGTTGTAGAATATTTGGAAAAAGTTAAGGAAGAAAGAGGAGAACCTTTACAACGCAAACGCCGTCATCATCATGGAGATCATAGTCGTCATCACTTATCACGTAAACCTCTTGCTATAGATTCAAGTAATCAACCTGAGATAGCAGCAAGTAGTGGCACAAGACCATCTTCATGGATAAATGATTTATTTGGTTGGGTAAAGAGCTCTATAGGTGGGTTATTAGGTTCTAGAGCTGCTTTACCTGAGAAAACATTCACTCAAAGTTCAATCTCACAAATTAGTGCACCAATCGATGTAAATGGTACAATAATGTTACTTGACGTGCTCATTAGAAAAGCTACAGGTCAGAAGTACATTTCTACAGTAGATCAGTCTATATCTCCACTAGAAGCACAGGGCTATGCATTGAATATTACAAAGGGATTTGAGAAAGTAGTAGAGCAAGCTGGATTAAAAAGTGGTGTGTCAATGCATCGATTAAATATTGATTATATGGGAATGCAGAAAGAGATTACTAGAAAAGTCATGAGTGGTAAATTTAATGAAATTTCAGGGATTTTAAAATTGTATGTAGAGAAAGCATGTCCTGATGAAGAAGCTGGTAAATTAAGTCCGAAGAAATTTGACAAGTTTATAGCTCAATTTAATAAGGGTCTGCTAAATCAATCAATAGAGCAGATATTACACAACAGAGATGGTAGATTAGAAGTTGATGATGCAAAGCAAATGAGTTTAGAGCCTCAAAGTTATTTAAGTAATGCTTCAGTTCACAGCCATTCAAAAGTATCAACTTGTCTTTCTGAGATAGGAGTAACCAAGCTTAGAGGTAATCTCAATAGGTGAGTTATAATATAAGGGGTGGAGCTATAATATGCCAAGTAGTGGAAAATTTAAAGTGAAGGTAGCCAAAATAATTAGAGATACCAGACCAAGTTTGATGGTTCTAATACTAACATGGATGAAGTAGATATTACAGATAATAATGCTAAGTGGTTAATGTGTTTTCCATATTGAACTTACAGCACGTAGCTTTGATATAGAAGTTTGGGTAACGTTATGATAGTAATTTATATAATTCTTTGTGCAATCTTTATAGCTGTTTTAGACAGTTCATTAGACTCTTAATTATGGGGTATGTTTAACTTAAGAAAGGTTTTCATAAATGTTGAAGTGAATAAGTTGTAGTATTTATGTTTTTTCCCTGAGTTGTAAAATTTCAGAATGAGAGAGACCGGTAATTTGAGCTATAACATCTATAGAAACACCGGCCTTGAGTGAGTTTTTTGCAACTTCAATTTTACCTTCAATTTTACCTTTTTCATGGCCGATTTCGATGCCTTCTTGTCTACCTTCTTGTCTACCTTCTTGTCTACCTTCTTGTCTACCTTCTTGTCTACCTTCTTGTTTAGCATCATCGAGTTTTTGAGCAAGAACAGCCTGTTCATCACGAATACGCTTGATCTCTTGTTCATAGGCAATAAATTCTTTTTCAGACCAGTTGAACCTATTTAGTTCTTCATAAGCTCTTTTAATTATTAGATCACTTCCTATTATTCTCTCTAGCTCTTCTTCACTAGTTTCGTCTGCATATCTGAAAAAGTATACCCATTTTTCAACTATACTTGAAAGCTGATCTTCTTTGGTTTTTGGAAATTTAGGCAACTCAATAAATATAAAGTAAAAATCTTTTAGATCATGTTCATTAGTATCTTCATCGCGAATAGTGTGCTTTGATTTATACTCAGACTTATCAGGAAATAAAATACAATCTGCTATAGCAATAAAGATAATTTCCTTAAGGTCATGATATTGATCACCCTTACTAGCTTGTCTTGAGTAAGCTTTAGCTGCGTAATATTGGGCACGTTTTTCAAAGCCTTTGGTTTTAGCGACCTGCATTTCGACTATGACTTGCAGCCCATTTTCATCTCTACAAAGAACATCGACAATGCTTTGTTTTTTAGAGGCAATATCAGGGTCTTGAATAGTACTTAAAAACTCTATATCCTTTATTGCACTTTTGCCGGTGAAGCCAAGAATATCATTAAGAAAGTGAATAAGGATATCTTTATTTTTTTCAGTGCCAAAGATGCGCTTGAACGATATATCATTCTTTGGATCGAGAAACTTCGAAAGAGCCATGACGGATTAACCTAAAAAGCATTAATAATTATACACAATTGTGAAGAAATATTCAACGTTTTTGTGCTAAAGTCTATTAAAGTTAGCTAAATTTCAAGAGTTGGCAAAAAACTACCTTCATAGATGACCATAGAATGCTACTGCGCACCTTAGCTGTTTATTTTATCATCTTTTACAACTCCCTCCATAAACCCCAGCAAATGAATTCATGAGCTATAAAGAGCTTTAAAAACACTTATTTTGGGTGTGAGAGATTAACCTCCTAATAAAAATACAAGCCCAAAAGCTCAATTACGATTTACCTAATATCGTGAGGACAGGTTCATTAATCTCCCACACCTTTACATGATAAAGATCTTGAAACTTAGTGTCAACATTTCAGTAGCAAATTTATGTTAAATCTATATCTTGTCAATATGGACAAAAAGAAGGTTATAATATATACAGATGGAGCTTGTTCTGGAAACCCTGGTCCCGGTGGATGGGCAGCCGTGGTGATGTATGAAAATAAAAGTGTCTTTATCAAAAAACGTATCTCTGGAGGTGAAGAAAACACAACAAATAACAAGATGGAGCTAAAGGCTGTAATTAATGGACTAAAGATGTTAAAAATTTCCTGCAAAGTTATTGTACACACTGATAGTCAGTATATTAAACAAGGTATAACAGAGTGGATCAACAAGTGGAAAATAAATGGTTGGAAGACAGCCGATAAAAAGCCAGTGAAGAACAGAGAATTATGGCAGGAACTAGATGAAGTTGCTTTGCAGCATGATATTAATTGGAAGTGGGTTAGAGCTCACAACGGTAATATGTACAATGAGGAGGCAGATAGACTTGCTAGAAAGGAATCTAAAAAGCTAAAATATAGAGATTGTGAGGTCAAGAAATCACCAAAAAATAGAGGGAACTCTAAGTTTCATAGATTGGGTGGAGTATTATGGCAATAATTCTTTTAGACACAAAAACTATAAATCGTATAGCAGCGGGAGAGGTAATAGAGAGGCCAGCAAAAGGAATTAGTAGAAAATGCAATAGATGCTGGAAGTTCAGAGATAGAGATCAAGATAGAAAGTGGTGGACGTAACCTTATAACTGTAACGGATGATGGAAATGGAATAGAAAAGAACGATCTGGAACTAGCACTTATGAGGCATGCCACTTCAAAATTAAGTGATAGTGAGTTAATAGAGATCAGACATCTTGGCTTTAGAGGAGAGGCTCTGCCTTCAATTGCAGCAGTAAGCAGAATGAAATTATCATCTAAGGCAAGTGGAGCAAAGGAAGCATGGTCTATAAGATATGAGGGAGGAGAAAAAATAAGAGAGATTATCCCTTGTTCTTTGTTGCAAGGTACATATATTGAAATTCGTGACTTATTTTTTGCCACACCAAATAGATTAAAATTTCTAAAAACCGAGAGGGCAGAAACACAAAGTATTGTTGATATTGTGAATAACTTAGCGATGATTAATTATAGTATTGGGTTTACTCTCACTTCCGGTAATAAAAAGCTCTTAAAATATGTTAAGCAAACTTCATTATTTAACAGATTATGTGAAACAGAAGAAGAATTTCAGAGCAATTCGCTGGAAGTTAAAGAGGAAGAAGACGGCATCAAACTTACGGGACACATCTGTAAACCAACTATTAGTCGTGGTAATTCAACTCAGATCTATACGTTTGTTAATGGCAGGCCAATAAAAGACAATCTACTTATTGGTGCAATTAGATATGCGTATCAAGATTTTATTCTAAGTGGGAGGTATCCTTTTGCAGTGTTGCACTTAGAGATACCATACGATCAAGTAGATGTAAATGTGCATCCAAATAAATCAGAAGTAAGATTTCAGAATAAAAGGTCAATATATGAAATAGTGAGAAGAGGGATAATAAAAGCATTATTGACGAGGTTCGCAGCAAGTGATGTTAAGTCTCAAAGTATTGAAGAGTTTGATAGCCAAGAGAAGGTTAATAGTGAAGAGGAAAAAAATCAAAAAGAGTTTTATGAAAAGAGACCAAGTCTTTTAGAAAATCGTCTAATGAAAGAATTCAATGCACCAGATGAAAGAAGGCAAAGCTTACCAGAAACGTTTAAGTATGGAGAATCTCCACCCCAAAAGGGAGCGATGGTTCTAGAAAGGGAGCAAATTGATTTAATAGAGGATCATCCTCTAGGGTATGCACGCTGTCAGGTCCACAGTACTTACATTATTGCTGAGGCTAAAGGCAAATTAATTATAGTAGATCAGCACGCAGCTCATGAAAGATTGATATACGAGTGCTTAAAGCAAAAATCAAGCATAAAAAGACAGAAACTTCTTCTTCCTGAAACAGTTGAAATCAAAAACCAAGCTGGAATGGAGATGATTGAAACTTATAAAGATGAGCTTTTTGAAATGGGTTTTGGTATTGAAATAGAATCAGAAGATAAAGTAAGGGTGAAAGAAATACCTGCAATCTTGGGAACAATAGATATAAAAGAGATGCTAGTTGATATAGTAGATAAGTTAATGGAAATGAAAGATACGGTGCCAATAGAGGATAAGGTGAATAAAATATCAGCCACAATCGCTTGCCATGGAGCAGGAAGAAAAATGAAATTGGAAGAGATGAATGAGATACTAAGACAAATTGAGAAAACTCTATATTCTGGTCATGAAAGACCAACGTATATAGAAATAAAACTAAGTGATATAGAAAAATTGTTTGAAAGGAGATGAGTTCAGTTTGTCAAAAAGGTTCCCAATTAGGTATACGTAACGGCTCTTCTGATTATGAGTATAAAATGTGAAAAAAGAGAATAATTACTCTAATTTTTTATATTATAAAGTAGTAGGACAGAAAGTAAGAAGTTGTAGGATAGCAAAGGGGTATACTCAAAAAGATTTAGCAAAAAAAATCGGTGTAACGTATCAAATAGTACTACAATATGAAAAAGGAACACGAAAAATTTCGATTGAAAAGTTGTGCGCTATAGCAAAGGTGTTATCAATTAATATTACGGATCTTATTCCTGTATCAAATGAAAAAATTTGCCTTAAAAACGAAGAAGAAGAGATACTAAATCTAGTAAGAGAATATAAAAAGATTAACGATCAGGAGTTACGTAGAATGCTTTGTTTACTAACTAAAATTGCCAGAGTGAGTGAAGAAAATAGTAAAAAAACGGAGAGAATAAAAATTGCAAAAGCTCTGGTTAAAGCAGGAGTTTTTGTTGATACTGTTTCAAAAACAATTGGTCTATCTGCTGATGAATGTGTTGAAGAAAAAACGGATTCTATCTACTACAAAATAGGAAAAAAGATAAAAGAATGGAGGGTATTACGGGAGTATACTCAAAAGGATTTAGCAGAGAAAATGAGCACAACACGTGACGAAATAAGCAATTATGAACAAGGAAGGGTTGCTGTTCCACTTGATAAATTATATGGAATGGCAGAGGTGTTATCGATTAATATCGTGGATCTACTTGAACTAGCAGAAGATGCAGATGAAAGAGTAGGAAATGAATTACCGAATTTAATTGAAGAATACAAAAAGATT
This sequence comes from Wolbachia endosymbiont (group A) of Longitarsus flavicornis, assembly GCF_963931955.1. Classification (NCBI taxonomy): domain Bacteria; kingdom Pseudomonadati; phylum Pseudomonadota; class Alphaproteobacteria; order Rickettsiales; family Anaplasmataceae; genus Wolbachia; species Wolbachia endosymbiont (group A) of Longitarsus flavicornis. Next base: position 1,125,970 of record NZ_OZ008337.1, read on the forward strand.
GAAAGCCAAGAACTACGTAATGCACTAATAAAATCTTTGTTTGAAGGGATACGAATTTGCGAAGAGAAAGTGAAAAGAGCAGAAAAGATGAAAATTGCAAAGGATTTAGTGAAAGGAGGAATTTCTATTGATATTATTTTGCAAGCGGTAGGCATTTCTTTAGATGAAATTCAACAAGTTTAAAATAAAAAAATCACCATATATTAATATCTTCACTTCTTGATGAAAAAATAAGTAAAAAAGATTGAGAAATTGATTTGACTTCACTCGAAAGCTATGGCTCTATGCCAATGCTGATAAAAAACAGCAGTAAATATTTAAAAAAAGTTTGTTGTTAGTGAAAGGTAAATTATATGAATAAAAGTAAAGAGGAAATAGAGTTCAGAATATTAGAAAGCAAAGGCAAAGCACTACTTGATCGTGAAATAATGGAAACGTTTCTAAGTGCAGTACATGAAAGACCACAGGCTCAAGAAATTGCTAAAAATCTGGTGAATACTTATACGGGAGTAGGAAGGATTTTAGGTAGAGAAATGGATGACCTGAAAGTTATAGAAGGAGTAACTGATTCTGCAGTAGCAATGATTATGTGTGTTAAGGAAACACTAGAAAGGGTACTGAGAGAAAAGCTCAAGAGTGAGCCAATAATGGACTTACAAGGGCTAGTAGAGTACTTAAACGTAAGTATAGGACACTCAGAAAGGGAATGTGTAAAAATACTGTACTTGAATAAAAGGCGCCAATTAATCGGAGAAGAATCCTATATTGGTGAAATGGAAAAAGCACCAGTATACATAAAGGAAATTACAAGAAAAGCATTAATAAAGAATGCAACATTAGTAATAATGTCACACAACCACCCTGGGGGAAGTTTAGAACCTTCAGAAGAAGATCAAGCAGTAACGAAGAGCTTAGCAGCAGCGTGTAGTACTGTAAGTGTTAGATTATTTGATCATATTATCATTACAAGTGGGGGTTATTTTAGCTTTAGAGAAAACGGATTGTTATAGCAGAAAGTATTTGCAAATCTACCCACTATAATTTATAATGAGTAATATAATGTATAATAACAAAGTTTATTGTACACTTAAAAAGTATTTTTAATATGAGGTTTATATGACTAGTAAAGATCAGAATAAAAAGACTAATGTTAATCACAAGAAAATATTTGGTGCTCTTGAAAGCGTTGATATAGAGCAGTCTAAATTTGTGAGTAAAATTAATAGCCAGAAGGAGATAAAACTGGAAGATACAATGCCTTTCCCTAGCAGAAACGTTCGCGAAAACAAAATCAACTATGGAAAAGGACTTGATTATATATATGGCACAAAACCTGTAAGTGATCAAGAAGATAAAAATCCATTTGCCTCAGCTTTGCAAAAAATAAAGCCAAATACAGAGAAGCTGAGCTGGTTTAAGAGTTCTATAGTAGAGGCAAAAAACGTAAATGAATTGCACAAAGTTATAGACAAAGTACTAGCTTCTGGAGCAAGGATAAATGCATGTAATGATGGAGAATGGAGCTTCGCGGAATATGTGATACTGGGCACACATTTTCATAAATTTGATAAGGCTGATCGTAAAAAGCTAATACGTAAATTAATGCTAAACGGTGCAGAGTTTCATGATACTTTATTGGAGAATAAATTGATAGGTGAAATCTATAATGAGCTACAACCAGAAGTTCAGCCACAGATAGATGAGAGACTAGAAGAACTAGAGAAAGCTGGCGAAAGTGCTGTGCAAGAAGGAGAATTAATAGATGTTGAGATAGATAATACAACATCGTATATAGAATTTTCTGGGAATAGTAAGGTAGAGGTAGCCAAAATACTGGAAGCAAACAGAAAATTAGGAAGTAATATTGTAAAAATTGGCAATGATGCAGTTGAGGTTAAAAGTGAGAAAGGAGGTGTAAGAAACTATACCGATATGTCAGATGAAAGCTCTATTATATTAGAATTTCCTACAAGCATTGGTAAGCTAAATGTTATATTGTACCACGATGTAAAAAAATATGATCAAGTACAAGTCAGAGTAGAAAACAAGGAAATGTGGGCTGAATTACAACAAATAGGGGAAGAAATTGGAAAAAATTGCCTTTTCGGGGGAGTAAAACTTAAAGAAGCAGTAGAGAAAGGTAGTTTCACTAGATGTGGCATATGGAGTGAAAAGCAGAAGGAAGTAAGTGAAAAATTGTTTTCATGGGTAGACAAAGTACGTGAAAATAGTAAAGAAACTTGTAGGGCACTTTAATTTAAAGGTTCCAGAGTCTGGCTATTATATCTGGAGCCTTTGAGCTATAATAGAAAATATTATATGCAAGGTTCTTTTTGTGGAAAAAAGTCTAGATTATAAAGTGGGAGAAAAATTAAAAAGCTGGAGGTTAGAGCGAGGGTACACTCAGAAAGATTTAGCAGAGAAAATTGGTGTAAAATACTGGGTGATATTGCAATATGAGAAAGGGAATCGTAGAGTTCCAATTGAAAGGTTGTATGCTATAACTGAGGCACTATCAATCAGTATTACGGATCTTATTCCTGTATCAAAAAGCTGTCTTGAAGATGAAGAAGAAATATTAAATCTAGTAAGAGAATATAAAAAGATTAACGATCAGGAGTTACGTAAGATGTTTTGTTTGCTAACCAAATTTGTCCAAGTTAGTGAGAAAAGTAGTAGAAAATCGGAAAAAATAAAAATTGCAAAGAGTCTGGTTAAAGCAGGAGTTTCTGTTGATATTGTTGCAAAAACAATTGGTCTGTCTGCTGATGAATGTGTTGAAGAAAAAGTTGGTTCTATCTACTACCAAATAGGCAAAAAGATAAAGGAATGGAGACTAGTGAGAGAGTATACTCAAAAGGATTTAGCGGAGAAAATGAGTACAACACGTGACGAAATAAGCAACTATGAACAAGGACGCGTAGCTACTCCACTGGGAAAATTATATGAGATAGCAGAAACATTATCGATTAGTATTACAGATCTACTAACAGAGGAAGATGAAGGTAGTAAAGTGGAAAATGAGCTACCGAATTTGATTAAAGAATACAAAGAAATTGAGAGCCAAGAACTACGTCATGCACTAATAAAATCTTTGTTTGAAGGGATACGTATTTGTGAGGAGAAAGTGAGAGAGATAGAAAGGATTAAAGTTGCAAAGGATCTAGTAAAAGGGGGAATTTCTATTGATACTATTTTGCAAGCGGTAGGTTTATCTATTGATATGGTTTTAGATGGATAGCTCGTAAAAAAATTATAGCAATAAAGTTTTTTTCTTAAATAGAGGATAAATGTTTGTTTCTGCAAGCAATGTTAGTTACGGAATAGGGCAAAGAATAGAAAATTGTAGGTTAATGCGAGGGCATACTCAAATAGGATTAGCAAGTCAAATAGGTTTAACATACCAAGAAGTAAACAGCTATGAAGATGGGTATATTCCTATTCCAATTGAAGTACTATATATAATAGCAAGAGTATTATCAGTTGACGTTGTAGATTTATTACCTGAACCAGTAATAGTAAGGGAAGACAGCTATGAAGACGAGGAAATACTCTATCTAACGAAAATATACGAGAATCAAAAGTTAGGCAAAATAGTACCTTCATTAGTCAGGTTTGTTCATATTAGCGAAAAAATTAATCAAGAAGAGGCAAGGTTGGAAATAGCAAAAAATCTAGTGAAAGAAGGGGTTTCAGTTGACATAATTTCCCAAGCAACCGGCTTATCTATTTACGAGTATGATAATACAGAGAAAGAAGTCTGCACTGATTCTATATACTACAGAATAGGGCAAAGAATAAGAGAATGGAGATTGATAAAAAGGTATACTCAGAAAGATTTAGCAAACAAAGTTGGTTTAACACTCAAGGAAATACACGAGTATGAAATAGGATACACTGCCATATCATTTGACAAATTATATCAAATAGCAGAAGGATTATCAGTGAATATTAAAGTTCTGCTGCCTAAAACAAATGAAGATAGTGAACTACTTAATTTACTAAGAAAAACTGAAGAGCAAGAATTAGTGAAGAAATTTTTATCTAGGGATATGAAGAATAGCAAAGAGAAAGTTAAAAAAACAGAAAAGATCAAGGTTGCGAAAAATCTAGTGAAGGCGGGTGTTTCTACTGATGTTATTTTGCGAGCAAGTGGCCTAACTGCCGATGAGTGTGAAAATTGAATTGTGTTTAAGATACAAGTAAAAATAGTCAATATATTAACCATTCTAAATCCTTGTTTAGCTGACTCAACTGAAGCATTTTCATAAAGTTTTGCTGCTAATTCGTGTTGTTTGATAAACTTCAAATTTAATGCTTTTAAAATTGATGCTGAAAACACATATTGCTAATGCTAGCAGAGGAGCTAGTTGGTAAAATCGCCACAGCCGTCAGTACTCCCGATTACTTTTCCTGATAATGTGATAGTATTCGCAAGTATTATCATATATTACAAAAAAATCAGTTAGCATTTCTGTTTATTAAAATTATGCAATAAAGCTGCATTTTATATAACACTTCTCAAATTATTTCTACTAAATATTTATGAATATGGTTAAACAGTAGATAGAAGAAACCTTTTCTATTATTGATCTTTTGTACAGTAAAGTTATCTCATAAAATATTAAATTTGGAGTTTTATGGATCACAGACTAAGAGCTTATTTGCTTGGAGTTACCTGGTTTATACTCAGTTTACTTAGTAGTGTAGTTAATGATACTATATCAAAGTGTCTCGGTTTACACCTTCAAAGTTTTGAGATAATCTTTTTCCGTTTTTTATTTAGCACTATTACTCTTATACCTTTTATATTTTACTATGGAATAGGAGTTTGTAAAACAAGTCGAATATCTATTCAAATAACTAGAGGTGCATTGTTGTTTTGTGGAATGACCTTATGGACCTATGGGTTGACTATTTGCCCAATAGTAACTGCAACAATTATAGGTTTCTCAATACCATTATTTGTTATGCTTCTTGCAATTCCTTTTCTGGAAGAAAATATAATTTGGCAAAGATGGGTAGTAGCTGTCATTGGTTTTATTGGTATTGCTATTACTACTAAAGCTTATAGCGAAGACTTTAATCCTAAAATTCTTATTTTTATTGTATCCGCATTAATCTTCGCTACACTAGATGTACTTAATAAGAAGCTTGTAATGAAGGAGTCAATAGTAAGTATATTATTTTACTCAGCTCTAACAACAACAATTTTTTCCATTCCATCTTTGTTATTTTATTGGCATATGCCTTCCTTGTCAGAATTAATATTACTGCTGATTTTAGGAATAAGTTCAAACCTAATTCTGTTCTTCATGTTAAAAGCTTTTGCTCTTACTGATGCCACTGCACTTGCACCGTATAGATACATAGAGCTAATAATTTCTGCAATAGTAGCATACGTTATATTTAATGAATTACCTGATAAAAGTGCTTTATATGGTACTTTGATATTAATACCATCAACCTTATTTATAGCTTATTCGGAAGGTAAGGCAATTAAGAAAAATAATGTAACAACAAAAGTTTATAATTGTTAATGGTATTTATTTTAGATGCTAAGCTATATTTTTAAGGTGATAATAAAATGCACATAACTATTATAGGAGTAGGGTATGTAGGCTTAGTATCTGGTACAATGTTATCGGAGCAGGGCCATAAAGTTGATTGCATTGACATAAATACTGAGAAGATTGAACTTTTGAAATCAGGGAAAATTCCTCTATATGAACCTGGATTAGCAGATTATTTAGAGAATAATATAAAGTCACAAAGGATAAGATTTTTTGATTCGTATTCTCAAATAAATCCCAATACAGAAGTAGTATTTGTAACTGTAGATACTCCATCAGACTCCCTAGGAAATGCAAATTTAAAGAATGTATATAATGCAGTAAGTGAAGTTTCTGAGAGAGTTAATCAAGATTGCTTAATAGTGATAAAGTCAACTGTTCCTCCTGGTACTGCAGAAAATATACATAATTATTTATCTAATAAGGGCTATAACTTTGATTTAGGAGTTAATCCAGAGTTTCTCAAGCAAGGCTCTGCAGTATCAGATTTTTTATACCCAGATAGGATAATAATAGGAGTAAAAACTAAGCTAGCTAGGGCAAAACTAGAAGTTATATATAGATCATTTATAGATAAGAATATTCCGTTAATAGTCACTGATACAGTTACTGCTGAAATGATTAAATATGCTTCTAATGCCTTTCTAGCAACAAAGGTTGCTTTTATCAATGAGATGGCAGGTTTATGTGAGCTATTAGGAGCAGACATTGACCTTTTAGCTAACAGTATGGGAATGGACCATAGAATAGGTAAGGAATTTCTCAAAGCTGGTCCAGGATTTGGAGGATCATGTTTTCCTAAAGATTTATCGGCCTTAATAAGGCTTGCTGAAGATCACAATGTCAAGCTACAAATTTTAAATTCAGTTAAGGAATCTAACTATAATCATATAACAAACATTGCTAAAAAGGTAGAATATCTATTAAATGGAGTCCAAAATAAAAAAATAGCAATATGGGGGCTAACTTTTAAGTCTGGTACTGATGATGTAAGAAATAGCCCAGCTATAGATATTGCACAATTGTTAGTGAATAACAAGGCTAAAATCACTGCATATGACCCAATGGGGATGGATAATGCTAGGCAAGTTCTAAAGGATATAGAGTACGCGGACAATGCTATAGGGGCTGCAAGGGACGCGGAAGCCTTGTTATTATTAACAGAGTGGGGGGAATTTAAAAATCAAGATTTTGCAAGTTTAAAGAGTATTATGGCTGCACCTAATGTTTTTGATTTCCGTAATTTATTAGATAGCGAGCTGTTACTAAGATATGGTTACCATGTTTATTCCTTGGGTAAAAAATCTATCTACAAAGTTTAACTGTTGAGAAATGTTTTTTACACCGCTTTACTTAGTTTTTTAAGATCTTTGCTTGATAATATGGAAAAGCAAACGAGTGCAATAACAGAGCAAATGGAAAAAAATGAAAACATAATACTGTTACCACAGTGCTTAACAAGTACTCCTAAGAGCACGCATGAAAATATTGAACTTGCAATATACCCAAATAATCCTGTCAAGCTTACAATTGTACATACATTATTTTGTGGAGCAATGTCTACAGCTATAACACCTGTTAGTACTTGTACTCCAAATATAAAAAATCCTGATAAAGCTGCACCAAGACTCATAAGAACTATGTTTTGACAAAAGTTCATTCCAATAAAAGTGAGTGCTATACCCAGCATGTAAAGTAATGCTAGCAAACTTCTATTTTGAAAGAAATACATATCACTAATTCTTCCTGTGATTAAAGTTCCAAGGATTCCACCCAAATCATAGACACCTGTGATTAGTGAGGATTGTACAAGAGAGATTTGTAATCTATCTTTTAAAATTATAGGAAACCAAAAGAAGATTCCCATTTTTATAATATAAGTACAAAAAGTAGCATAACATAGAAACCATATGGAACTTGTCACCTTAATGCCAATTTTAGGTTTCTGCACCTTATAGATAGTAGGAGTAGTACTTTCTCTGTAATATGCTTTTAATGTTATGTAAATTCCAAAAAGTAAGCATAAGAGGCCAGAATACAAAAATGCACTTTTTACACCATATATTTTGATTATACTTGGTAACACAATTAAAGTAAGGCAAGAACCAAGTTGCTGAGATGCACTCATAACCCCCCACAATGATGCAATTGAAGAGATACTAGAGTTTGTAATCATAAACTTGGTAATAGCTGGCCAACCTACTCCTTGTGCCCAAGCTAATAATATCAATGTTAACAGTAATAAGGTTAGGTTATTGTATGATAAAATTATACCAATGGTTGATATTCCAGTTACAATATTGCATAGCCCAAACATAAATAATGGATTATCTTTGAAGTCCATGATTATCCCGTTAAAGAATTTCGATACTCCGTAAAAAAAAGAAAAGCAGGCAAAAAAATAGCTTAATTTTACATGGTCAGTATCTATTAACAGTGGTAGAGCAATTGGTATACTCTGCCTTGAGAAGTAAAGTAGCACATATCCAAAAAAGAATAGTAAATATTGAAAGAAAACAAAGTTCACACCTATTCCCCAAACAGTTCCATGCAAATACTAGCATAATACTATGTTGGTATAATATTGTTTTACAAGAAGTTTGCAAACCATTAATGTAGAAAATTGATAACAATCGAAATTACCTATTCAGTATCTTTCTTATAGTAGATATAGTAGTATTAATATCTTCACAGCTTATATCTCTATGTGTTATAACTCTGATTTTACCTCTTATGTTAGCCATCCTAATTCCATAATTTGTCATTAGTATATTTATTAATTCTTGAGCAGATATACAATCAGTACGTAATGAGAAATACGCTATATTAGTTTTGTATAGGTCAATATTGATTATAACTTGATCTATAGAGCTAAGACCTTTTATAAGGTGCTGCATTTTTTTATGATCTTCTATTAAAGAATTCATGTTGTTGTTGAGAGCATATAAACATGCAGCTGAAATAATGCCAGCTTGGTGCATACCTCCGCCAATTTGAAACTTATAGTACCAAGCTTTTTCAATAAACTCTTCACTTCCAGCCAATACTGCACCCATTGGAGCGCCTAATCCCTTACTAAAATCAATAAACACCGAATCAAAATAATTTGCATATTCTTTTGGAGATATTTTAGCATAAGCACAAGCATTGAACAGCCTTGCTCCATCTAAATGAGAGGATACGTCGTTCTTTTTGCAGAGACTTGAGATCTCTTGAATATACTCTAAAGGCCACACAGCTCCACCACCAAAATTCGTTGTTTGTTCGACAGAAACAAGCCCAACTTTTGGAACATTCCTTAAGCTAGGACGAGTAATAAACTCAACGATTTGCTCTCCAGTAAATATTCCTCTTGTTCCTTTAATAGGTAAAGGAGTGGCATGTGCCTGGGCTGCAATTAATCCAGATTGCACTATTAATGGATGCGAAGTTTCATCGAGTAACAAATAATCACCAGGTCTTTGAATGTGCACTTTATAAGCAATTACATTACACATCGTTCCCGAAATCAAAAATATTCCTGCTGGCTTACCTAATATTTTACATGTGGTTTCTATTAATTCGTTTACAGTTGGATCTTCACATGCAGCTTCATTTCCAACTTTTGCTTTAGCCATTACTTCCCTCATTTCAGATGAAGGATTAGTGTTTGAATCGCTAAAGAAATCTATTTTTACTCTCATACTAAATTTAATACAACCTCCTTTATAATTTCAGCAGCATTTATTATGTCTGCTTCCTCTATACCAAGATGAACAACTGCTCTTATATGAGATTCGAGCCAAGGAAAGAGCAATAAACCATAAGCTTGGCATTTACTCAAAAAAAACTCATTAGTCACATTTAGTTCTTTTATACTAAAGCTTACTATGTTAGTTTCTGGATAAGGTAGTATCAGCTTTACATGTGGAATTTCTTTAATCTTGTCTGCAAACAATTTAGCGAGCTTATTATCTTCTTTAAGCCTAGAGATATTATTCTGTAGTACATATTTTGCTGCATTAGCGCAGTACCCAATTTGATGATAACCACTCCCCAACCAAACCTGTAACTTCTTAGCCTTTTCAATTATCTCTCTTTTACCCATAAGCATTGAACCAAAAGGAGCTCCAAGTCCTTTAGTAAAAGAAAAGCTCATTGTATCTACATATTTAGCATAGTCAGCTAAAGCAACATTTGTTTCAGCATGAGCATTAAATATTCTCGCACCATCTAAATGAAGACTTATATTGTGAGCTTTTAAGAAATTATATAACTCTACTTGTTTCTTAAAAGGATAAATTTTACCGTTAAACCCGTTTATACTATTTTCTATAGAAACTAGACTCACCTGAGCAAAAATTTTATATCTCGGTTTAGAGTTAATAGCATATTCTACTTCATCAATATCTAAGATTCCGGTATTATTCCTAATACAGTTAAACACTATACTATTTACTTTTGCATTGCCTGCACTATCGAAAAAATTAACATGATAATTATAATGAGTAATTAGTTCATCACCAGGACTTGTTTGACTGGCAATAGCTAACCTATTTGCAAGCATACCACTGGTTACGAACAATGCTTCTTCTACTTTGAATAATTGTTTACAATATTCCGATAAGTTGTTACAGCTTTTGTCTTCACCGTAAGCAAAATCTCCAACGATTGCACTACTTATTGCGTGTATAACGTTGGAGCTTTGTAAAGTTGTAGTGTCACTTCTCAGGTCGATAGTTTTTTCCATTTTCTTTTTTGATATTTAGACAGCCAATTTGAGCATCCCAAAGTTCTTTATAAAGACCTTTCTTGCAAACTAGTTCAGAATGTTTACCATCTTGGACAATTTTTCCTTTGTCAAATACTAGAATTCGGTCCATATGTAAAAGTGTAGAAATACGGTGTGCTATAGTAATGGTGGTTTTATTTTCCATCAACTTAAATAAACTCATTTGAATTGTTTTCTCTGTTATAGAATCTAACTGACTAGTTGGCTCATCGAGAAATAATATCGGAGCGTTTTTTAGAAATGCTCTCGCTATGATTATTCTTTGTCTTTCCCCTCCAGATAGCTTTATACCTTTTTCTCCAACTATAGTTTCATATTGATCGGGTAGAGTCATAATAAAATCGTGAATACCAGCTAGCTTGGCAGCTCTCATTATTTCTTTGACAGTAGATCGAAGTTTACCATACATAATATTTGCTAAAATAGTATCATGAAATAACAATGGGTCTTGAGGTATTACAGATATGTGCTGCCTCAAAGAACTCTGTGTAACTTCCGATACTACTTGATTATCAATCTGTATATTACCTTTTTTAACATCAAATAGTCTTAGGATTAGGTTTATAAAAGTAGATTTACCACCTCCAGAATAACCAATTAGACCTACTTTTTCGCAAGGATTAATAGTAACTGAAAAATCTTGAAATAATGGCTTCTGACCTTCATAAGAAAAAGAAACATTATTAAATGTTATCTTTCTGCTTAATATATTTAATTCCTTAGCGTTTTTCTTATCTTGAATTTCCGGTACAGTAGTTAAGATTGGCAATGCATATAAAACTTTGCCAAAGTGAGCAGAAAATTGGGTAAGATTTTTAGTTAAATGGTTAAGAAACTCTACAATGGATATATTAATTCCAAGTACAAGAGCAATATCTCCTATTGCAATTTTGTTCAATTGATAATCATGGATTAAAAAATACAAATTTACTGCTTGTAGTAGGTCAAATGAATAGCCATATATAAACCAAAGCCAAAAGTATGCCCATTGTAATTTTCTTTCTGCAATAGTTTTTTTCTTGCATACTTGAAAAAATTTATGCCTCTCATGCGCTTGCCGAGAAAATAACCTTACTGATATAACATTTAAAATACTGTCGGCTATACCCGCTATTACTTGTGAACTTTGTTTAGAATGATCATCGGCTAATCTGGTAAGCACCCGAAAACTGAAAACCGAAATCAAAATAAAAATGTTCACCCAAATGAATGTAGCTATTGCAAACTTTATATTTACTAGTGATAAAGTATAAATAGCCAAGATTAATGCTATACTATAACTAAAGAAACAGTCTATAAGCAGTCTTATTAGCTCTATCACACTATCCATTAAGTTACTGACCTTATATACTAAACTTCCGGATAGGTTGTTTTGATAATAGGAATGGTCTTGCTGAAGCAGCCTGTAAAAAGACATATCAGCTATTTTTTGACGCATTGAGGTAAACATTCGAATGTCAACAAAATAGCCATAGAATCTAAAAGCAGTAGTAATAAGTAATGCCATACAAACATAAGCGCTTACAGGTAATAAAAGATTTTCAATTACATTACCTTCTTGATATTTTACAGCTGTATCTAAGATATTTTTTACTAAATACTTTCTAAAAGATAAATCAACAGCCACTACTAGGGCAACCAGGAACATTACAAGCACATTAAGCTTAAACTTGGATAAGATATTCAAAATGAACACCAATATATACTTGAAACTACCAACTCTACTTTTGTTCATTTATAATGCTAGCTCCACCACATTGACTTTTTTATTGAGAAATACAAGCAGTGAAAACCATAAATTTTTGTATATTTTTCCTGAAATGTCTCCAGCATCATGTAGTGCTGACGCTTGATTCAGAATAAGTAGTTTATATAAATCTCGCTTAGCTTCAGCAGTGTTGACCTCAGAAATATTTGTAGTTGTGTCTGTAATAAAGGCTAACCAGCTCTTAATAAGTTCTTCCATATTTTTTATTTTTATACTTTCCTGGCGACGAAATAATGATAAGTATTCTCTCAGTATAAATTCTGTTAATGCACCACAGTTTAATATACCAAAAACTGAAGGCTGAGGTTTTGGCACACAAGGAAGACTTTTATCTTTTACAACCCATCTCGTAACATAAGCAAACCTATCTTTAGCATCTATATTCTTATCACTACCATGCCATAACCGTGAATCAAAAACTATCGCATCTCCTGCTGAAATAGGTAGTGACTTAATTTTATAATTTTCCCGGTTATCCGAGTATTGATCCAAAAAGTATGGATGCCAAAAATCAACTAGAGGCTGTATTTTCCAGTTGTGACTATCTTCTATAACTTGTAGTGCACCTGAAGTTTTATTGACATTATTCAAAGCTAGCCAAACAGAAAAATGATAAGGGTCATTAAAGCTATAAGAGATGTCCTGATGGAAGGGAACTGCATCTATTAAATCAGCAGTTTTACATATAACATTTGATTTTTTCTGCAGTATCTGGCATTGAAGTGACTTTTCAAGATAATTTTTAATAATTTTATCTAATACTTGAGATACAATTCTAGTTACCTGAGATGACGTGCCCCATCTGCCGGTACAGTTTAAGTAGTCAGAAGTTGAAACACTTAGTTCTTGGGATAGCTTTGATATCTTATTTGTTATATCACTTAAAGACTGAGTTATTAGCTCTAAAGGAACCAGATTTTTGATAATAAAAAAACCATTTTTTTGTAATGTTTCCATATGATTAACACCTGACATCAATAACTGATAAGTAATCTGTTAAAGGTATAACAGCAAAAATTTTGAATCCTTTTACTTGTTTGAGTATTTTTTCCCAATCGCTTAATGTTCTTAGTTTACCTCCTGTTTCAACCATGACATTAATATCTACAGAGCCTCCAGCTGGAGAGCGGTAATCTAAAATAGTTTCTATCAATAAAATACGAGATATTCCTTTGACCAATTTTAAATAAGATAATACTTTATCATCATCATAATGCTGTAGAAAGCGGCAAAAGACACCTAATTCATAATTTGTAGCTGATAGTTCTTCCTGAGTTATAAGTTTGACTTTTAAATTTTCTACTAACTGTCTTGGCACTTTATGTTCGTTATATAGGCCTATGGAACCTTTATTGTGTATATCAGAATAAGCAAGAAATAAAGAGTGTACACCAAATAGCAATATATTCTTAGCACCATCTATATTAATCCTAGAATTAAACTCTTTAGTATCAAACCTAGAATATCCTAGCAATGCTTGGTAAAACGCTATTTTCTTATCTTCTGATGCTTCTCTTTCCTTAAAAGATTCAAATGAAGAGATTGACTTCTGTTTTAGTATATCGGCAATCTTTAACCAATTCTTTTCAGCGGCAACTCTTGCCCACATCGTTGCTGCTTTTGGCAAAAATGGTATTTCCTTAAAACACTTACCTTTTGATGATAGTTGCCATAAGTCCTTGTCCTTATCGTAATCAATAAACCCTATTTCCCACAACGCCCTTAACAGCCTTTCTAGATTTGGTACGATAATGTTTAACTTTTTAGATAAAAACGGCACAGTTGCAGGTAAAATATTTAACAAATCAAGTTCAATAGCAACGCTTGTTAGGTAAGTTTTCCAAAAGGCTGAAAGTTCTGCAGAAATCCTATGCACTTGAGATTCTTTACCTAAATCAAAAATACTAAACTTTACATTTCCGGTAATATCGATTTGTCCTAACACACCTTCAAAAGTTTCAACTTTTGCCATCCCATTATAAAATGCTTCTACCATTTTAAATCTCTGCTGGTAAACAGGATCACCATTAATATCTATATGAAACCAACCATGTTGATCTTCTGCAATAGAATACCCTTTATGAAAAACATTAAGTTTTTTATACCATTTATTATGTACTAACTTTCCATGATGATTAATATGTGTAGCTTTACCATCCTTATAGACTACAGCGATACCATCCTTAAAATCTCCAACATAATCATATTCCTCCTGATAAATCCTGTTGCCATTTAAATTAATATGAAAACATTTATCATGTCTTCTAACTACACAAATATCTTCCTGATAATTTCCAATCCATTGATACAACTGTTTGTATACTCTACATCCAGATGAATCAATATGGTAACACCCTGTATCATCTTCTACGGCCGCTCTATTAAAGTAGAATCCAAAAGTTTTTAGAAATCTATGATGATAAACTGCTTCTCCTCTTACATTGATATGATAAGCACCTGTCTGATCATAAACCGGTGCAAGACCGGGCTCATGAAATTTACCAACCTTTATAAACCTATCTTCATACAAAGGATTTCCTAGTAATTCGTGAAAACTCTCACACGGTGAAATTTTAATAGATTTAAGATTATCTTTGATTAATTGATCAAAGGTTTTCTCATGTTGCATGTTTTGCATAATTTGTAATTTAAATAATTCTTTTGTAAGCTTAGGTACTCACTACTCTGCCATATTTCCTCGAGTTTAACCTCATTAACATTACCAAAATTTCCTAATGTCTTACGGAGTTCATCTGGAGCACAGCAAGGACTAAACTTTCCTTCATTGTTTATCCATGCTTCTTTACCTAAAAATGGGCATTGACCACCTGGAGCCAAATCCTTAATACCTTCTTGAGAAAGAATTGTAAAATTTTCTAATTTTATCTTTTTACCATTTGGTAATAGCATATTATCTCTAAGCTCATATAACCTTCTCACCTCTGTATTCCATCTACTAATTGCTAACTCATCTCTTCTCATAGATAGATCCTTAATTTCCTCAAAATGTGCCCAAAGATGATGTCCTTTAACTCTATCTATGCCGTTTTTTATGGCCATCTTAACTATGTCATAGAGTTCATGTAAATTACTTTCCAAAAATGTTAATTGTAAAGTAACGGTACACCTTTCACCTGTATCGCTAAAGTATTTATCTCTAACTTCAAGGAAAGTTTTTAAATTTTCTGTCACTACTTCCCATTTTGAACCTTTCATGATTCTTTCATGAGTTTCTTTAGTTGCCCCATTCCAGGAAATCTTAACATCAGATAAAATTGGTACCAATAGTTCAGCCCATTTTCTAGCTCCTTTAATGGGAAAAGAACCATTGGTTGTGAGGTTAAGCTTAAGGCCGAACTCATGGCACAAATTGATTATTTCATCAAAGCTTTTATACATTAAAGGCTCACCCATAGTAGAAGGAATGATTTCCCTTAAAGGTGTTCCATCTGCTTCCTTAATTACCTTCCTGATAGTTTCTATTGACATTATCTTGGGTTTTATCCCTTTAGCTTTCTTCTCCTCTTTAACTTTACTATATGGTGAAAAGCATTCACACATTACACAAGCAAAGTTGCAGTAATCTGGATTAGTATCAAAAGTAATTCTCCAAGGACCAGGTTTTGTAGCCACTGATTTGCCTTTATTTTCAATAACATTACGGTAAATTTTGTTAAGTTTCTCAGTATGCTCACTTATAGAAAGCACATTACCATTTTTAGTATAAAGATAGCCTCTTTGGGTCAGTTCACTGTATAATTCCTGGTCTGTAGATAGGACTTGCATTTTTTCTGACAAACTATTTGTATCTCTATGCTTAAATAATAGTCCGTTTATTCCATCTCTTACATATTCTGCCATGCCACCATAATCAGCCGTTATTACTGGTACACTCAGTTGCTGTGCTTCATGTGTGACTAATGGTGAATTTTCACCCCAAATTGAAGGAACAACTATCGCATCAACTTTATTAAATACATCAGTAACTATATTTTTATTGTTATAACTTCCCATCCATTCTATCCTTTCTTTAACAGCATGTGGAAACTGATCGGCAATTGCTTTTAAAGCTTTAGTTTCTTCCCTTGCCGCTCCCCAAATTCTAAGTTTTGCTTTAGATGATAAGTGAGAAAAAGCCTTCAATAATAGGTCAACACCTTTCTCGGGAGTATGAGTACCTATATAACCGAAAATAAACTCTTTTTCTTGCACCCTATTTCTATTCTTAAGACGATTTAGATCAAAACCATAATCAAGATAAGAAATTTTGTTTATCGGAACATTAAAGTCTTGAGTAAATTTATCCATTAAGAATTTTGACGGAGCAATGAAGTAATCTATATAGTCCACTACTTTCTTTGTTTGCTTCATTCTAGTTGCAACCCATTGTTCCCAATAATTTAAGTCTGAATTCAAGAATTCTTCATCTCCTGTAAAATACCCCTTGTAACATTGGGTTGCACATTTTTGATCCTTCTGTCCATCACAAAGCCGTAACAAATCTTCAGAATTACGTTGAATAAATCTTCCTCTTGGACACATTAACCAAAAATCATGTAGCGTAAAAATTGTAGATATATTTTCTTTAAAAGCAACTTCTGGTAAAGTAATTGATAGATGATTAAGATGACCAAAATGTATAAGATCTGGTTGAAAGTTATCTATTATTCTTTTGAATTTTATATTTACTTCTTCATTGATAAATTTGTAACGATATTTAGTTGTAGGTATATTAATTAAATTCAGTAAGATCCGGGAATCACTACAGTCCAGAGCTGTAGTATAATGGAAATCAGGTAAGAAGCTGTTTTCATGCCTAGTAAATATTTGTACCTCATTATTATTGGCTAGTTCATGGGCAAGAGTTTGGCTGTAAACCTCCGAACCAGCGCTATAATAAGGAGGGTAACCATGAATAACTTTTAATATTTTCATATATTACCATATCTATATTGTTAGGATATTCTTGTGTATTGTTTTGTAGACTTTTTATAAATTTACCTAATCCTACTTTTAATGAATGCTTTGGAGACCAACCAAGTAGCTCTTTAGCTCTAGTAAAATCACCATGGAACTTAGTTACGTCAAAATTTCTTGGAGGATAAAAATCAATTCTAGAATCACTTTCCGTGACTTTTAATATTGTTTTTGCTAAGTTTTCTAAAGTACATGGGCTATTAGTAGTAAGATGAATAGCAGGAAGAGAAGATTTCTCGTTTTGTAAATATTTAACAGTTAAGTATATACCCTCTATAACATCATCCAAATAGGTAAAATCAAAAACACATTCTTTACCTTCTATCCTAATTGGATCGCCTTTCAATGCATTGATACAGAGTGCAGGAATTACTCTACTACTATGATCTAGTAAACCACCATATACATTTGAGAAGCGTAATATTGCTACATTAAAGTTAGAACCTTTTAAATTTATTACTTGTTCTTCAATAAACGCTTTACCTTTGGCGTAATTATTTATTGGGTTAATACTAGCAGACTCTGCAACTGGTAGTTCCTTTTGTTCTCCATATACTTCTCTACTGCTTGCATATATAAACCATGGTTTATTCGGAAGCGACTTGCAGAATTCTAAGAATTGGATTGTACCATCGACATTAACTTTTTGGCACAATTTAGGATAAAGCTCACCATGTATAACTCGAGAAATTGCAGCCAGATGAATAACCCCCGTACACTTAGCGAGTAGCGGCATTATATCTTCTGAAAAAAAACTGAGTGGGTTGTCGCGAAACCTAATATCGCAGCTTATTACTTCATAACCCTGCTTTTCTAACTTTTCTACTAAAGCCGATCCTATCAAACCTGCAGCACCTGTTATTAATATTCCCATGTGTCCCTCTCACTACAACCAGGAAAATCTTTCACACCTATCATCTTACAAGTAAGACTTAAAAAGCATTATAAAACTAGTATAAAACAAATGTCAACTTAAATTAAGGATCAATGAATAAAAAAATATAGTTATGAAAGAAGGGTTGGTTGTCTTCTTCTATTTGCCTGAAAATAACGTTCTGCTTTGACCAAATCCTCTTTGTTATTTACCCCCATTGCTTCCTTTTCGTCAGCGACTACATAACCTGCACGTAAGTTATTGCTTGCTGCAATGGGTATTATATCATTAAGACAACATTCGTTGGTCGAATCATTAAATTTTACTTCTTTTATTAGGGTATAAAGATCTTTAGCGTATGAAACCATTATTCCAGAGTTTGCAAGAAGAAT
This sequence comes from Wolbachia endosymbiont (group A) of Longitarsus flavicornis, assembly GCF_963931955.1. Taxonomy (NCBI): domain Bacteria; kingdom Pseudomonadati; phylum Pseudomonadota; class Alphaproteobacteria; order Rickettsiales; family Anaplasmataceae; genus Wolbachia; species Wolbachia endosymbiont (group A) of Longitarsus flavicornis. The sequence goes on from NZ_OZ008337.1 coordinate 1,144,325, forward strand.
TTCATCTTCACTTTTCAAGACTTTTTGAACATTGTCATTATCATCAATTACTAATCTTCCATATTGCTTATCTTGACTATTAAATCCAAGAAGAACTAAATTTTTATTATTACACTTTAAACAATCAGTCATTCTCATAACTGTATCACTAGATATAAACGGGGTGTCTCCGTACTGTATTAAAACTATGTCTTGGTCAGATAACCGCTCCAGGCTTTCTAGGGCAATTTTAACTGCAGTGCCAGTACCTGTAATATTTTCTTGAATTATCAATTTTATATTATATTTATCAATTATATCTTTTAAGGTACTAAATCTTTCTAACTCCTTTAGAAAAGGCTTGTTAATGACAATTGATAGACTTTTTAAACTCAGCGGTTTTGCATTGTGAATTATATGCTCTAAAAGAGTAAAATTTCCCACTTGGTGCAACGCTTTTGAATATTCAGAATTCATTCTACTGCTCTTTCCTGCTGCTAATATTATCAACGTGTTATCCATACATAACTCAAGAACTTACTAGGAGGTAAGTTAAGTGATAATTAATGAGTTGTAAAGTCTACTATAGTTTCCTAAATGATCCAGAAAAAATAATTAACATGCTTGAAATATATAAATCCTCTATGACGCTAATATAGATTAGCCGATAAAGTAAGCTTCCCAGAACTACTCATTTATATTGACCCATCAGTACTTATACAAAAGCTAGTTGATCGAGAAAATAGGCAAATCCTTATCAACGGCCTACTACTTTCCCTAACTTATGCTTCCTTGTTATATTGTTGAGTATACTTTTTAAATAGTTTTTTTCTGTTTTCTATCAACCAATAGAAGTTTCTTTTAGCCCATAAGGATATTTATATAGGAACTGATATTTTCTATGCTGGCAAGAGTCTTGACGCCGTAAAAAAAACTACTCAATAATTGGGTAACTTCTGATGACATTTTCACTGTACATTTATCGCACAACATTAGTGCTACAATCACAGGTGTAAAGGTATTAAACAACCTTTAAAAAGTTTCACTTTTCCCTTAATCAATTTTTCCTTTGATATAAGTGTTTATTGCTTTTGCCCTCTCTGTTGTTATAATTAACATTTTGTAGTAGTTCAAGATGAGTTTTGCATATTCAGAGAAAATCATCCATAGAATCAGCATCTAGCTTATCTAGGTTAAAATATATAGTTTTACAAGATGACTATTTATGGAAGAACATGGTGGGGAGAAAAATGGCTTCAGTGCTTCAATAGAATTGATTATGATAACCGTCTTCCACGTGGCAGAACTTGTGCTAATACTGGTCGAGCTTTTGGTATTAAAATTAATGGTCACATAGTTACAGCTAAAGTTCATAGCTCAGGATCTTACCCATATCGTGGTTCAAAACCTCAACCATATAAAGTCAAAATTATACTCAATGAATTAAGCTCATCAGAACAACAGACCATTCGTCAAATTATTGAAACTTCACCTTCTATACTATCTAAATTAATAAATAGGCAATTACCAACCAGCTTGTTTGATAAGCTTAATGATCTTGGGATTAAATTGTTTCCTTCAAATTGGGAAGAGATGAATGCAAATTGCAACTGTCCTGATTGGGCTATGCCTTGTAAACATATTGCTGCTGTAATTTATCTTATTGCTGCAGAAATTGATAAAAACCCCTTCATGATTTTTAATATTCATAATTGTAATTTGTCAGCACTTATCGATGATTTTGGGAATGGAAAATTAGAAAATGCTCAAAATATTTTAAAGATAGATGATATATTTAAGGCATGTTCTAAAATTAGAATACATAACCAAGCAATTTTAAATGATATTGATTTATCAACTATTCCTAACCTTTTTGATTGTATCAGTAGTATTTTAACAGATAATCCACTTTTTTTTGAAAAAAACTTCCATAATATTTTACAGATAGCTTATAAGCACTGGCAAAAGTATCCTGCAGGAAAGTTAGTGTACTATCCAGCTTCTAAGAAGGAACTATCAGAAGAGGAGCTATTTATTAAAAGATGGGGAAATATTGAGAATTGGCAAACATTTCAACTATTCATTAGACTTCTTTCAAAATTCATGTATGGAGCTCAAAATTGTGAATTGCAGCAATCAAATTAAACCTTAAACCAAAACGTTTTCGTCGGTTTCTATACCTGTCCGAGATGATTTTAAACCTTTTCAATAAGCCAATTACGTTTTCAACAATTGCCCTTTGGCTCATAAGTGCCCTGTTCTCTTTTTTTTGTTCTTTGCTTAACGGATTCTTTTTCATTTTCCTGTGCGGTAATACAACATTTTTGTGTATCTTCTGCATTCCCCTGTAGCCGGCATCAGCTAAGATTTTGGTGTCCGGTAATATTGCTACCTTTGATTCTCTAAACATCCGAAAATCGTGTTTTCTACCATTCGAGAAAGATGTGCATATGACTTTTTTACTCTTCTTCTCTGTTACTATTTGTGTTTTTATAGTATGCCTTTTTTTCTTTCCAGAGTAGAAGGGCTTTTGCTTTTTTTTGGTCTCTCTACTGGCGTTTCAGTTCCGTCTATTACTAAAACTTCATATTCTACATCACTCTTTAATAGCTCTTTTTTTCCTGGTAATGCAAAATCTGGATGTTTTATTAATATGTCTTCTACCTATCTTATTATTTTAAAACTGTTACTTTCACTCATGCCATAGCTTTGCCCAATATGAAAATATGTACGATATTCTCTTATATATTCCAGTGCCATAAGTAGCCTGTCTTCTATGCAAAGTTTACTTTTTCTTCCACTTCTAGCTTTTTTTCTTTTATCCTCCACTTCTAGAATTTCTACCATTCGCTCAAATGTTGCTTTTTTTACCCCTGTTAAACGTCGAAACTTTTCTCCTTCTAACTTTTCTATTTCCTTAGAACCTGTTCATAATCTTTTGAGGAACAAAGCAGTGAAAGCAAGAACTACCATTTGCAAGCTGGTGTTGAGTTTACGCTCGCAATTTTTCCATAACCGTCTACATTTTTCCAACCAAGCAAAAGAACGCTCTACAACCCATCTTTTTGGCAATACAGCAAAGGTATGTAATTCACTGCGTTTTATTACCTCAACAGTTGCACCAATAGTTGCTTTTATTTGTGTTGCAAAATTCTCTCCCGTATAGCCTGCATCAACCAGTACATTTTTAACTCCCGAGAGGTTTTCTTTTGCATTTTCTACCATTCTCACAGCACTGCTACGGTCAGTTATCTCTGCTGTTGTTACATAAATTGCATGTGGCAAACCTTGCGTATCTACTGCAATATGGCGTTTTATTCCTGAAATCTTTTTGCCTGCATCGTAGCCTTTTTCTTCAGCAGTATCTGCATTTTTTACACTCTGTGCATCAATTATGCAGAAGCTGGTTTTTTCTTTCCGACCATTGTTTTGTCGGACTACGCCAACTATTTTTTTTTAACACCAGCTCCAGAACACTTTCTTTATTTGCATCTGGTTTTTCACTCCACTTCTTAAAATAGTCGTAACAATTGCGCCATTTTGGAAACTCTTTTGGTAGCATTCTCCACTGACAAACGCTTTTCAGAACGTATAACACTCCACAAAATACATCATACAAATCAAGTTTTCTTGGTTTTGTTTTTTTTCTACAGGACTCTAGATCTGGTAATATAATCTCAAATCTTTCCCGACTTATATTACTTGGGTATAAACTCCTCATATATCCTAACTTATATACATTATCTCTTAGTTTATTCCTTTCTTGAGATCATGTACAGGTTCTTAGATGAAAGTTTATTTGGAGATCTTCTTTCTGATTATTCAGGGGTAAAAATAGAAAAAGATGGACCAGTGTTATCATTTGGAAGAGTAAATTTTTTCAGGTCTAGTGGTCCAGTTATTAGGATTATAGAAAACTATCTACGCGATCATTATGAACGAGCTTTAAGCAATGATATATATCGCCTAGATGTAGCAATCCTTGGAGAAACCGAGCCTCACACAAAGAATTATAACGGTATTTATGAAAGAAATCATTTGTGGTACAACTTAAAAGCACTATATCCATTACCACAGAGTTTATTACCATCGATTAAATTTGCAAAAGCGCAGATAGTATTATCGGACAGTTGGAACTTAGGAGAAACAAATGCGTGCTTTCCGGTTGGTAGCATAGAAGAAGAAGGAAATAAATTTGTATTGGGAAACGATAAACTTTCATGGCAACGTTGGAATTTAAAACACAAACCAATTTTAGAAAGGTTTAGCGTTACTCACCACTACAAAGTAGAAAATTATACTGATCAGAAGATTACAAACTATGTTTTAGCAGAACACAATGTTTACTATAAAAACGATTTAGAGCAAGAAGACTCAATACATGAATTAGAAAAGCATATTTTGGTATTTTACCCAGGAGTACTGAAATGGCACGAACATCGACATTTGCACAGAAGTTGGAAAAATAGTCAAGCAATATGTGTAATAAGTTAAATGCTTGTATTTAGATCCTCATATATTATATTAATAATAGGTAAAAGTGTATGAAATAAAAAGAAAAGGACTTGCTTTCTCATGCTAAAACGGACATAACTTGAATAGCAGCAGGTAAATATAAGAAATTTATCTAACGCTAGAAAAGCTAGTTTTGTGAGGTAAGTATGAAGTTTAGCAAAGAATCTTTTAGTAAGTTTTTTAAAGAAGTATCAAGTAACGATATTAATAAAAGAAATGAAGAAGGAGAGACGATATTGCACCAAGCAGTGGAAATCTCTGATTACAAAACAGTGAGATTATTAATAAAAAAAGGGGCAGATGGTGTGCCGTAGAGACACAAAGAATGTTCAAGTAAGAGCAAACTAAGTGCAAAAGCTGCACAGTAGATGAGGGTAGGTCCCTCGGAGCCGGTTTACAAGAGCAGGCTTCAAACAACCATAAGCTGCTTTGGTAAAGAGCCAAGGTAGTGAGCGTTATGGAAAAGGCATAATTATATGTCATGTAAGGAATAGAGAGATGAACGAAAGTGAACCACTGATGAAGTGTCGAAACCTTTTAAATGACGTCAAAACCAGGGGGTCGTTTGTAACCTGGGATAAATCTATCGGGAGCTTGTTTACTGGATAGATGGCGTCCGGCATAAAGGTGGCATGAATCTATTTCAGGCTATTGTGTGGAACTACGGGAACCTGTCGTTTCGATGATAAGGGAGAAATCCAAGGAGCTAAACTCTAAGGATGAGAGTACCGATGCGAAAAACAGGGGCGGATCAGCTCGTAGTAGTGAAGAAGTTTCTGTAATGGAAATGGAGCGAAGGAGCTGAGTTATTCAGTTTTAATTATGTATCAACCGAAAGGGAGGAGTTAATGAATAAAACAAAGTCTTTTGATATACCAAAGCAACTTATTTGTAGGGCTTATAAACAAGTATCGAAAAATAAAGGTGCGGCTGGTGTGGATGAGGTTTCGATAACAAAGTTTGAAGAAAATCTAAAAGATAATCTGTACAAACTATGGAATAGGATGTCATCCGGAAGTTATTTTCCAGAGCCGGTAAAAGCTGTTGCGATACCAAAAGATACAGGAGGGCAAAGAATTTTATGTGTTCCTTCAGTATTCGACAGGATAGGGCAAACGGCTGCTGCTATGTATCTAGAGCCGCTGGTAGAACCAAAATTTCATGAGGATTCATATGGTTATAGACCAAATAAGTCTGCACTGGATGCGGTAGATACAGCTCGTAAAAGATGCTGGAGGTACGATTGGACGATAGATCTTGATATATCTGGATTTTTCGACAATTTGGACCACGGCTTGGCATTGCAAGCTATCAAAAAGCACACAGACTGCAAATGGGTCATACTGTATGTTGAGAGGTGGATGAAAGCCCCCATTCAGCAAGCAGATGGCAGTAAGGTAGTTAGGGATAAAGGAGTTCCGCAAGGAGGTTCAGTTAGCCCAATCATCTCTAATATATTCATGCATCATGTGTTTGATATATGGATGAAAAAGAACTACCCGACAGTACCATTTGAGAGGTATGTGGATGATGCGATAGTGCACTGCAGAACAGAGAAACAGGCAGAGTTTGTGAAAGTAATGATCGAAGAAAGATTGGCTGAGTATAAGTTGAAATTGCATCCTGAAAAGACACAGATAGTGTACTGTAAGGATGACAATAGGAGTGGTGAATTTCCTAAACAAAGTTTTAATTTTCTGGGTTACACATTCAGACCCAGGTTAGCAAGAAATAAAATAGGGAAGTATTTTGTTTCATTTCTTCCAGCAATTAGCAACAAGGCCAAGAAAAAGATTACTACAACCATAAGGTCATGGAAAATGCTACGAAATACGCATATAACATTAGAGGAGATATCAGGAAAAGTAAATCCAATAGTCAGAGGCTGGTATCAGTACTATGGCAAATTTTACAGAACTGAAGTATACAAATCTCTAAAGAATATAGAGCGGCATCTAGAAAAGTGGGTGAAAAGGAAATATAAGAGACTCAGGAGTCACGGAAGACTAGCAAGACAATTTCTAGGAAAGGTGAGAAAGAGGTCTCCGGATATTTTCTATCACTGGACACTAGGGTTAGGCCAAAAGGCTGAATAATGGAAGCTGTATAAATCGAGAGGTTTACGTACAGTTTTGCGAGAGACTGGTGGGGAAGTTCCACTGGTCTACTCTCCTGAATGCTAAAGATATAGAAGGATATACAGCACTGCACCTAGCGGTAACGGAGAAACGTCTAGAAATCGTGAGAGAATTGATAAAATCAGGAGGGAATGTAAATGCTGAGGAATATGGAAATAAATGCATACCTCTACACCTTGCGTGCATGGTAGGTGAAAAAGAAATAGTGGAGGAGCTGGTAAAAGCTGGAGCAGAAATAGAGCAAGCGGATAAATTTGGAATGACAGCGATGGATTATGCGAAAAATAGTAAAGAGGTAGCTGAAGTATTGAAGAAAGAAACAGACAGAATTGAAAAGTTATTTATGAAAGGCTAAAAATATGGAGAAAGAAACAGAAAAGAAAGTAATGAATTTAAAGAGAAAACCTTTGGATGAGCTGAAAAAAATATGGAAGAAGGTATATGGGAAAGAAGCGCCTAGGTATTCAAAGAAATATCTGATACCAAGATTAGCTTATAGAATGCAGGAAAAAGCGTATGGAGAAATGTCAAGAAAAGGAGCAAAAAGACTAGAGTATCTGGCAGATCGGCTAGAGAAAGGAAAAAGAATAAGTAGTGACAAACTTCCAGTAGCAGGAACAGAGTTGATATTGGAGAGAGGTGAGGAAACGCATGCAGTAATGGTAACAGATAAGGGTTTAATCTACAGAGAAGAATTTTTTACGTCATTGTCAGCGGTGGCAGGCAGAATAATGGGAATGAGCTATAACGGACCTTTATTATTTGGAATGCGTGATAAAAATGGAAGTTGAAAATGCTAAAAGAAGTAAGATGTGCGATATATACGAGAAAATCAAATGAAGACGGTCTAGAACAAAAGTTTAATAGTCTTGATGCACAACGGGTAGCATGTGAAAAGTACATAAAAAGCAGAGAGGGCTGGGTAGTATTGGCCAAAAGGTACGACGATGGAGGCTTCTCAGGAAAGAATTTAGAAAGACCAGCGATAAAGGAATTATTTGCAGATGTGAAAGGAGGAGAGATAGATTGTGTAGTAGTATATACTCTGGATAGGCTATCAAGGGAAACAAAAGACAGCATTGAAGTAACGTCATTTTTTAGAAGGCATCGAGTAAATTTTGTAGCAGTAACGCAGATATTTGACAATAATACGCCAATGGGAAAGTTTGTACAAACAGTGTTATCAGGAGCAGCACAGCTAGAAAGAGAAATGATAGTAGAGAGAGTAAAAAATAAAATAGCAACATCAAAAGAGCAAGGATTATGGATGGGAGGAACTTTACCGCTTGGGTATGATGTAAAAGATAAGGAATTAATAATAAATGAGAAAGAAGCAAAGTTGGTAAAACATATATTTGAGAGGTATATAGAGCTGAAGTCAATGGCAGAACTGGCAAGAGAGTTAAATAGCCAAGGGTACCGTACGAAAGGGAAATCAGATATCTTTAAGAAAGCGACGGTGAGAAGAATAATAACAAACCCAATATATATGGGAAAAATCAGGCATTATGAGAAAGAGTATGAGGGAAAGCACGATGCAATAATAGAAGAGGAAAAATGGCAAAAAGCGCAGGAATTGATAAAGAATCAACCATATAGAAAAGCAAAATATGAGGAAGCATTGCTTAGGGGAATAATTAAGTGCAAGAGCTGTGGTGTAAATATGACGCTGACGTACTCAAAAAAGGAGAATAAAAGGTACCGATATTACGTGTGCAATAACCATTTAAGGGGAAAAGGTTGTGAATCAATAAACAGAACTATAGTAGCGGGAGAGGTGGAAAAAGAAGTAATGAGAAAGACAGAGCAGCTATATGAAAAATGGGGAGAAGAATGGAAAAATTTAAGTTTCAGAGAACAGAAAGAAGTAGTGAAAAAGTTAATAAAGGGAGTAATGGTAAAAGAAGATGGAATAGAAGTATGTTCTGAATCAGAGGAAAAATTTATACCAATGAAGAAGAAAGGAAACAAATGCACAGTAGTAGAGCCAGAAGGAAAAACAAATAATGCGCTACTGAAAGCAGTGGTGAGAGCCCATTCCTGGAAACGTCAACTAGAGGAAGGAAAATATGGGAGTGTGAAGGAGCTGAGCATTAAAATTAATATAGGTACAAGACGTATACAGCAAATTTTAAGGTTGAATTATTTAGCACCAAAGATTAAGGAAGACATAGTAAATGGGAGACAGCCAAGAGGTTTGAAGCTATCTGATTTGAAAGAAATACCGATGTTGTGGAGCGAGCAATTAGAGAAATTTTATGGATTAGCATCTTAATTTACAAAAGCAACGGGAGATTGAAAAGAGTATGTGCAAGAAGGAGCTGCTACAAAGGGCCATGCCAAAAGATATTGAGATTGATGTAAGTCGATATTACAAAATCAATTATGCGAAAATATTAATATAGATGATGAAGATTTTAGCATACTAGATGCAACAGTGGTAGACAATGTATACAATTTAGCTGCATATTTTAATAGTATAGCTTTTCTTATAGTAGTCCGAACAGGGTAAGATATGTGTTTATGGCTATAGTAGGCCAGTAGCATATTATGATTTATTTGGATTATTGTGAAAAGAGCTATAGATCTGGAAAAAAAATTCTGTAAAAGGTCGGCTCAGCCAATCGTGTTTTAATACAGTCTCATATCCTGAAAATACACCTTGTGGCCAGCTCCTGTACAATGACATCTCATTTTCCTGAAAAACAACATAAAAGAGTATTCTTAAAAGATTATTGATATCGATTCGACTCCTTTGCAATAATTTATTAACTGTAGTAATTTATATTTAAATAATAATTTTCAATTTTTATGGTAAATTAGCAATTTTTTCCCTAGAATCAGAAACTCTTCTTAATTCTTCACGTTTTACCCATGAACCCTTCTGCTTATTGGATTCGCTTATTAATTCAGGACGCATTAACCCACCAGATCTAGCAAAAACACCTCGGTCTATGGCTTCAATGACTGATAAACCTCCCAGTAAGCAATTTTGTCCTATTTCTTCATAATTTTCTATTCCCTCATTACAATCTTCTATTGCTTCATTATAACTTTCTATTTTATCAAGTAGAAGTAGGCCTTCTTCACTCACCTCTACTTTTATCCAATTTTTATTTTTCTCATCAGGATATAACCTAACTTCTAATTCTCCCAAACTAGTATAGAAAGTTAATACTACATCGCTGCCTTCTGTAAGATCTGTGTAATTCCTTATGCCGTTTTCGGTTTTAATTTCTACTTCATTATTACCGATCTTTACTATATTTCTTCCATATTTTATATCTCCATCGGTTAGGCCTAAGTCCCTTGCCCCATCTGTTATCTTTGTAATGTCTATTTTACTATCTTTAGAATATTCTAAGTAAAAAACGGAGTTGTCTATTCTTATATCTTTCAGCTCGCTACTAGTTGCACTTTTTGCGATTTCAATAAACTTATGAGTATTGCTAATATAATCTTCATATGCTCTTTTCGTGTTAGTTCTATGCTCTTTAAATTCTGATGTCAGCGTGTTAATCATATTAGCATCAACTGTATTACCAAACACTGCTCCTTTTGATACTAATTTACATATTATACTACTAGTAACTTTAGGATTTTTTTCCAACTCACTGATTTTCCTTATCACATAGTCAGTAAAACTGTACTCAGTACCTAAAAAGTAATCTTGTAAAGAAGAATAATTTAAACGTACACCAGACTTTATAGCATCATTTACAATCTCTTCAAGTTCAGCCATGTTTTGAGCTTGAAATACCTTACCAGAAAACTTACTTAGCTTTTCCTTTTGATTTGAAGTTAACTTAACAAGTAAGGTACTGGTTTGTCCTTTCTTTTGCTTAGGGTGATTGATATTTATATCATAATTTAATGCTCCTGCTTCTAGAAATATCTTTCTCAATTCTTGAGCAAAATCCTCATTATCCCAATAAAGACGTTCAATATATGAAAACACTTTTGACTCACCCATTCCGTGCCGAATATTTAGCACCACTTTTAGATCTGAATCTCTTTTATGCTTACTTAAAAACTCCTTTAAATTTTTAGTGCAGTCTGAATCGAGTACAAGTAAGTCATACAATTCCTTGTTCAACTTTTTCTGTTTATCAGTTAAGAATAATTCTTCTATATTATAGCAGAGTTTATTAGTTGCTATTTGTTGTGGAGTTTTGCCCTTTCTGCTTGTTATATTAGGTTTAGCTCCTTTCAAAAGAAGAGAGTTTGCATTATCGTGGTGACCTTTGGCAGCAGCAAGGTATAATGGTGTTTTTCCTTTATTATCTTGTATGTTAGGATCTGCGCCTGCTTCTAAGAGTAAATCTATAGCCTGATTTCCTGTGCGACGAAATCCACCAATATTTGCTCCTGCAATCGCATGCAATACTGTTGATTGAGATTCTCCTCTTCTGAGATTAAGAATTACTTTTAAATCTTTATTGTTTTTATTATCATCTAAAAATTCTTCAAGAGGTTCAGTATTATCAAATGAACCACAGTTAGAAGCTAAACATTTTAGAGCACTAAGTAACTTCTTGTTTAAATTTTTTTGACTTGGCGTAAGATCGTGGTCCAGAGCAAACCAAACACAAATTTGTTCGTTTAGTCCAAGTTTGCTATCTATTAAAGAAGGTAGTTCATTATGATTTCTAACTGATGGTAAATCTCCTGAGTACCACATATCATTCATCAGCTCATTTAATAAATGTTCTTTAGATGATAGATGTTCTATAATGGATTCATATTCAATATCAGATAGTTCTGGTTTGGATTTTGGTTGATTGATGATAGATTTCATCGTCTCAGTAAAATCACCCATACTTACCCCTCTAAACATACATACATAATATATTATATGCAATATATAACATTAAATCAATAACCATAATCTTTTTACTACTTATGTCGTTTGTTAAGTTTTTATGGTGAGTAACAATGGAGTATGTGTTGCTTATGACTCCAAATTTGAGCTAATTTTACTATAAATTAACATGGTTAAGACCTATATTTGATATCACTACTATAAGAGCATGATGGATTATGCTTTAAAGGAGTACGGAAACTGCTGAAGTTTTTACAGCAAATCTGCATGGAGCAACTTCAGCAGAATAAACAAACACATGCCAGTATTAGTAGAGAATTATTTATAAGTCAACTAACTTTTTAAAAAAATATTTTAGTGAAGATACCATGCTAGCTAGTGTTATAAAGAATTGAATTATTGACTCTTTCTAAAATTGCAAAAAAGATCGTATATTTGTGAGAATAAACCACGTAAAAATAAGGTTCTAAAAATAGAAGGTTTAAATTATTGTAACAAAGTTAGGCAAACCAGTTCGTATGTAGATATGGATAAAATGGGCTAATATGGCTAGTTTTAGCGTATAGCAAAATCACTATATTAAAAAGTTCGTATGGTACACTTGGTAGACCACACGATCCCAAAACGAAATGTTCTCACCGCCCTTGTTTTTTGGTGCTGGAAATGGTTGCTTTATTTGAGATCTTAATAATATATCTTGCTAAGTTAATAATAATTTGTTTGTGGAAGAATTAAGATAAACTTATAAAAAACAGAATTTAAAAATAAATAAAATATCATATATTCAGCCTATTAAAAGGCTTTCATTGAAAATTACTTTGGGTTAGAAAGTTTTTCTAAAATAGTGATTGACAGGTTACAAAGATGTAGTACGATGTTAAAAATGATATAGAATGTATAAATTATCATAGTTCTATATCTTAATACGCTTTTGTTTGTGGAGGTAAGAATTATGGACTTAGATGACCTAACCAAGGCAGCTTTCTCTATTATTAAGGATGACGATCCTTATAAAGAATCTAAACAACTTCAAATAAGGAATTGGGGGCGTGGGTACTTGGAGACTATTAATACCGGAAACCTTCCTTTTTTCCTTGATATATTGTCAGATGAAGAATGTTGGGAAAAAACCGATACGATACATGGTATCAAACTCAATAGAAGAATAGTGGCTAAAAAGATGATTGAACCCAAGAGTTGGAAAGGTACAAATAATCCGCTAGATGATTTTGATCGTTACCAAATTGCATGTTGGTGTTGCTTAGAAGAAGACATCATTACCCTATTTGAGCATTTTAAACGGGAAGATGAAATAAAGGATGGAGATTCAGATGCATTAAAAAAGTTAGTCAAATCAGTAAGTGGAAGTTGGTATACAGATGCGATGATGCAATTTTGGTCGCATTTCGTTAGTGGATACATTGCAGAGTTAGATCTAAAAGATCAGCATCCCTATGTGCTTGGTTTACACCGTGCAGCAATAAGTATGCGTAGAAAACGTGTAGAAGCAGTAGAGTTCTTTTTGAATAAGATAAAATCATTACCTGAAAGTGAGTTAAGTGCTCAGGAAAAAGATAAGGTTTTTATGAAAATTGCAGTGCATGCAGCACACGATAATGGATATCCTGATGTGTTTGAATTTTGTTTAAGCCAAATAAATCCTGATAGATATCCAGAGCTTTTGAAAAGAGATTTGGAGAAAAATGGTTATTATGGTTCTCTAGGTAGAATGTTAGAAATGTTTAACTTTGATCAATTTCAAAAGTTATTCGACTGCTTAAAGCCAAGTGATGTGGTGGTGGGTAGTTATTATTGTACCTGGTTAAGAAATATAAAAATTGGAGGTTGTTCTGGGCAATACTTAAATGTAGGTGCGAAGCTTTTGATGCATATGTTGATGAAAGATGGATTCGATAGTCATCGTACCTTAGCATTAAATGGAGAAGTGATGAACAATTCTACTTTTCAAGGAAGTTTATTAGTACCTTTGGTTGAGAAAGGTTGTATGGAGCAAGTGTGGGCAATATTGGACAAAACTAATTCTAAACAGATTGAAGAATTTATGAGTTCTAAGCGAGCAGGTTACATATGTTCCATCTTAGAGCAAGGAGATCGCGCTTCATTAAATAAGTTTTTATCTTATAGTGGTTCTGTTGATGTAGATCTTGACCAAAAGAGTATACCTGGTCCAAGTGGTGATTTATCTGATGTAAAGCTTAACAAAATGCATGATAAATCTCATATAAGGTTAGGTGAATAAAAAGTTATTATATAATTTAGGGGGCTATATGTTAAGTCAAGAAAAACCACAAGATTTTGAATTAATAGAGCTGTTAATTCGAGAAACAGCGGGAGTTAGTCAACCTGGCCCAAGTACTTCAACCCAACAAAAAAGTGATTTTGAATCTTTCAAAGCAAGGTTTCAATCATACATTGACCAGGTTCCATCATATTTACATTCGGTAGGTAAAGAAGGGTTTTTTCCGCATTTCTTTTTAGGAAGCTTTTCTATTTTACCAGATACACAAATTGCGGAAAGATTAGGTGTTAAAAAAGTTTATTTTCGTTTTGACACTGCAAAAACATTAAAGGTAGTTGTTGTTAAAAATAGTCAAATTAAAAGTGATGTAGATGCTATTGAAGGTATAGAACTATTTTCTATTTCAGAAGATGGTAATTCTGGTCATCAATTTACTTCTGGTGAACTGGAATATATATTAAAAGAAAATTTGCATCCTGACACTCAACAAAAGATCGGTACGGCACGAGGCATTAAAGATAGAATTAAAGGTAGGGTTAAATCTAAGTTAGTGCAAATCAACAAAAATGAAGAAAATATTTTTGTTGAAACACAAGATAAAGAAATACTTGACTCTGCTATTAGTCATAATTTTTACGAAATTAAAAAAGAAGAGGAAATATGGAAAGATCAAAATGATAATACAAAAAGCAAGCCCGAGGATTATATAGCTGAGTTAACTAATTCTGATGCAAGTAAAGTTGAAGAATCTTCCAAGAAAGTCATTGATAGAATCAGTAAAGTTCACTCAAAATACAAGGGTTCGTTTACTTATGCTGATAAAGCACGAGAAGCAGCACATCATGGGTTTATAGCAGGTGCTTTAGTAAATTTCCGCTATAGACATAATCTTAGGGTTTACTTGGAGCAATTTGCAGGAAGAGGTTATGCTGATATTGTTCTAGTGCCTCGTGGTAAGGATAGATCATTAAATGCTGTTCCAATTATTATAGAACTGAAAGCTGCCACTAAAGAAGAGTTAAAAGAGTTAGAGAAAGGAGGTAAAGTAAAAGATGGGAGTCAAACTACACCAGCTATTGCATTAGAGCAAGCAAAAGATTATGCAAAAGGCTTTCAGCCAAATACAATGCGTGTTTTGACTATTTCAGATAATGTACTGTGTGTAGGGTTAAATTTGGATTCAACTGAAGGTGAAAAATTTTCAATGCATATATCACCTCGTGAAGACAGAGAAATTGCTCTACCTACAATGCAAGCACTCTTGAAGGAAGCTTCAGATTGGGATGGAAGACAAGATACGGTCACTAATGTTAAAGAAAAAATCAAGCAGCCACTGGAGCGTGTTTATCACACATTTCCTGGTACGCCAGAGAAAGGAGGTAATTACTTTAGTAGATTTCTCTTAGGGCAACTTCTTCTTGCTGATAAATTTAAAAGAGCGGATCTAAAGAAATTTATATTTTCATACGGTGAATATTCTCTTGCTTCTACCACAAGATCCGGAAAGCCTGTAACAACTTTTGCGTTGATTAGAGAAGGTCGTAGTAAAGAGGTATTTATTTTTCATGTTAGAGAAGGGGGAAGAGGGGATCGTAGCAGTAAAAAGATACCTATACCTGGTGATCTACCGGAGCAAAGCAAAATCACAGAGGTATACATAAGTTTACATGAGGAAAAGAAGTCAGATTTTTTTAACATAGAGGAGGTTAATAGATATAATTCCTTAAATGAATACAAAAAAGGGAAAGAGTTTTTCAAAGGAGAATTAAAAGATGTTCCTTACCCTAATGGACTAAGAGAGGCATTTGATGAGGCACTTAAGTCTCAAGTTACTCCTGCAGCAGGTCAGTCTCTACCAGTAGATAAATATAATTCACTACTAAAGAAAGTTGGAGAAGGAATGTTTTCTTTTAGAGATTTTATTAATGAAGAGGCTCATTTTCAAGGAGTGTTACATGGGGCATTTAGTTATTATAGTGATTTGAAATTAGAAGAATCTCCTAGAGCATTAGTATTAACAGAGTTTCAAACTGGCAGGGGAAAACGTATTGATATGCTGGTTCATGGTATTAAGTTTGCAGAAGGAGCTAGTAATGCTAAGGAGTATGATCCAGTAGGATTAGAGCTTAAGGGACCAAGGGAAGGTAAAACAGCTGATGCATTAGTAAAAGAGGCAAATGATCAGATAAATAAGGAGTATGTAAAAGGTGTTACTTATAAAACGCTTACAGATGGCAGGAAAGTGGCTTTTATGGGTGTTGTCTTTGACAAAGGAGCGAGTAATGCAGATTCTCTTATTCTACCAAGCAAAAATGAGTTTACTCCTGTTAAGGTAGTTCATAGTTCTATTTTTAGTTTTAGCCAATGTGCAACAAGGAAAAGACGTGATATAGGTATACCCTGCATAGATTCACGTGATGAAGAAAAGATTACAGAGGAAGAAAAAAAGCAGCGTGTTAAAGAGTTGTTTGATGCTAATAAGGTAGTGAAGAAAGCAAAGGATATTGAGTTTTATAATCAGCTTTTCAAGATTTCTCAACAGATGTCTAAAGGTGAAGCTGTAGATCCAAGTATTAAAAAGGCTCTTGTAACAAAAGTTAAAAACGTAGTTTTTTTAAATTCAATGGATACAGAGATTGAGGGTATTGTAGGAGAGAACAAGGAAAATATTGAAGCTTTAAAAACTTTTACACAGATTAATGAACATTTATCCGATAATTTAGATGTTGTTAGTAAGCGTCAAACAGACGAAATCTGTCAAACCAGGAAGAAACTCCCAATTTAAGTTTTGAGTAATTTCTGATATAACTTTGTGAGAAGCGCTTTTGCAGTTATAACCGACCAAGTCACTGGTGCCTTTAGTGCCCGTTCGTAAGCGTGGTTTTGGGAGGAACGGTCAAATCATTGATGGAGTTTTTGTAGACTACCTCGGTTAGGAGATTGTACTATCAACCGTTCCAAGCTGAAGCGTTTCCCTATTACAAATTATACGAAGGAGTTGCCATGAAAAAAGCAAAAAGTAAATTAGAAATAGTGAATCCTGATGCAGCAGGGATTGATGTTGGTTCATCTGTACATTATGTATGTGTACCTGAAGGAAGAGATGAACAACGTATCCAAAAATTTGGCTGCTTCACTGAAGACCTTCATAATTTAGCACGGTGGTTGAAAAAATGTAAAGTTACAACTGTAGCTATGGAATCAACAGGAGTATACTGGATTCCTTTATTTCAAGTACTCGAATCATATGGGTTTGAAGTAAAACTGGTAAATGCGCGACATGTAAAAAATGTACCTGGAAGAAAGTCAGATGTTCAGGACTGTCAGTGGTTACAACAACTACACAGTTATGGACTACTTCATGGATCATTCAGACCCGATGATCAAATTTGTGTATTGCGTAGTTATGTGCGGCAACGTAAAAGTCTTACTGAAAGTGCATCTACACATGTTCTGCGTATGCAGAAGGCATTAATTCAAATGAATATACAGCTGCATAAAGTTATAAGAGATATTACTGGAGTAACTGGTATGAAAATTATCAAGGCTATAATCGAAGGCGAAAGGGATCCTGAGAAATTGGTTGAATTCAGGGATGCACGAATAAAAAATGATCAGTCTACTATTGCAAAAGCGTTAGCTGGTGACTATAGAGAGGAACACTTATTCACGCTAAAGCAAGAATTTGAACTATATAATATCTATCAAGAAAAAATAGCAGAATGTGATAGAAATATTGAGGCCTATTACAAAACGTTCGAAACAAAACCTGGCGAAAGTAAACAGTTGAGTAAGGAAAAGAATAAGCATAGAAAAAGTAAGCCAAACTTTGCTTTGCACGAGGAACTGCACCGGATAACTGGTATGGATTTTACTAAAGTTCCAGGGCTTGATGTACTAAGTGTACAGACCATAATTTCAGAAACTGGTATAAACCATAGTAAATGGTCAACAGAAAAACACTTCTCATCGTGGTTAGGACTCAGCCCTGCCAATAAAATTACAGGAGAAAAAGTGTTTAGCACAAGAACGCGTAAAGTCATTAATCGTGCTGCGAATGCATTTCGAATGGCTGCTAATTCTGTGGGAAATAGTAAAAGTGCATTAGGTGCATACTACAGGAAATTAAAAAAACGATTAGGAGCGCCAAAAGCAATAACAGCTACTGCAAGAAAGATAGCGTGCATATTTTATAGTATGCTCAAATACGGACAGGAATATGTAGAAAAAGGAATGGAATACTATGAAATACGCTATAAAGATAGAACTGTAAAAAATTTGATCAAAAGAGCAAAGGAACTTGGCTATCTCTTGGTAAAAAAAGATGAGTTAGTTCAAGGAGTTTCTTAGGAGGTATCAGGTGAAAGTTCAGGTTATTTTTTACAGATATGCAAAATTGATCTATTGAAAATTGTTTTACCTCTAATTAAAGATAAAAATTTTAAAAATCTTCTAATGAACAACTCGGAAAAATTGACAAAAGACGCAGAATTATTAAATGATGTCTTTACAGAAATTAGTGAGAAAGTTTCTACGAAATATAGCCATTCACAGCAACTACAAGATGCTGATTTTGAAAATTTTAAGGATGAAATCGATCAAGAGATCTTTAGTAAACAACGTGAAAGAGTTAATCAAATCGCTACTTTAGATGTAAATAAGAGTAATTTGCTAAATCATGTACTTGAATCTATGAAATTGAGTAAAGTACTACTATCAATGAATCAACAAGAGATTAATAAAAACTTACAAAAGATGGTGTGTTATAATACACTAATTGATCTTGGAATACTTGTTAGTGATCATAGGAATTATGTTCAGACAAATAATCTAGGTAATTTATATTCTCTAGCAGATAGAGTTTGCAGCAGCCAATTATTAAGCATAGCTCATGGTTTGCACAGCTTAAGAGACGAAATTGATATCAATTATAGTAAATTTAGTGATGCAGTAATGAAGAATTACTTCAGTGATGATAATATTATGGATTTCAATATTGAAATTGAGGCTTACGACAAGGAAATTATTACCAAAGAAATTATAACTATAGGTCATGATCAAGTGTTTGATGAGATAGGTAATGCTGATAGGACTGATGTATATGTAGAAGTAAAAGATGATAATGGTAATAATAAAAAATTGGTGATAGGCGATATTACAGAAATGAGGAATGCAGAAAGATATTTTGTAAATGATTATAGTGATGGTATTGAGATCTTAGTAAAAGTAGGTAGAAATAAGAATCACGTTATAAAAGAAAAAATAAAAGGACAAAATATTGAGTATTATTTAAGCATCGATGGCTATGAAGTAAAATTCGATAATATAATTAAAGATTTTACTACAGATGTAGAGGAAGAGGCAATTCTTGATAAATTACATCAACTATCAAATGATAAGCAGTTATTAGAAAATAAAAAATATATTGAAGATATAGGTGATGTTCAAGATGTTGAAACTGATCAAGGTTACAATAATATTGTAGAGGAAATTAAACAGAACTTATTAGCAAAAGGAGTTAGGGAAGATACTTTCGACAGGTTTAAAAGTCATTTTGATGATCTTGGTGAAAAAGTTTTTGCAGATTATATTAGTAATGTAGAAGGCAGTTTTAAAGAAAAAGGAATTGCATTTGATCGTAATAAATTTGATTCAGCAAAAATAAAAGGAGTAAAAGGTGGAAAGTTTTTCTCCCTTATGGCTATATATGACTTGCTTGATAGTATAGGTGATACAGCAACACTTGGACGGCATGATAATGATGCTTTAAAGCAAATATTTGGTATCAATGGTATACTAGATGCTATGGATGATGTTAGAACCAGTTTAAATATTTCTCCTAATAGTAAAGTAGGAAGATTGATTAACAAAATACCACAACCTATACGCCAAGCTTTTGTTAAGATTATCGATAATCCTGTAGTTCAAAGTATTACATTTGCGACTATCGCTTATCAATTTGGATATAGTGTAAATGAAATAGCTCAAGGTAATAATCATCCATTAAATTATTATTGGACAGCTAGTAGTGGTATAAAACTAGCAAGCATGAGTATAAGGCCTATAAGTGCAGGAGTTAGTTTTACGATAAAAAGTATAAGTGCTACTACTAAGATTTTAAGAGGGTTATCTGCTGCAGGTAAAGTTTTAGGCAGAGCAGCAGTAGTTACTATGGTTGCTGATGTATTAATAACAATTGGTGTAGAGATTCATGAGAGAATAGAGTATACAAAAGCAATAGCAGAGCAAGTACCTCTACTACCTGGTAATGAGCAGGCAGAAGTCTTTTTTGCAAAGGTGATCAAGTTTTTTACAGGGAGAGATGTAGAAAAGGAATATGGGGATATAATTAGAGTAAAAGGTTATTTAAACCATGTAAAAGAAGTAGCTATTAAATTGTTAGATGATAATTATAATATAGCCGCAATTGTACAATATGTAATCTCTATTGAAGAAAAATATAGTGAGATAATTAGAGATGCAGATCGTGTGTGTCCAACTGCTGTCGCATTCGCGGGGTTCTGTGATAATATGTGTAAGTTAGAAAAAAAATACAATAACATCTCTTTTAGTAATGTTAACACAGCTTCTAATGCGGAGAAAGATTTATCTTCCCTTGATATCTCTAAAACACTACCTATGAGATCTTATACTTTGGTTATGAATGAAGGTTGGGAAAGGTCTATCTGTTATATAAAGAATAGTCCTCAATGCTATCAAGGGATCGAAGAAAAGAAAGTTTATGTTGTTAATACGGATGCAAAGCATATTCCTCATCTGACCAAGTATGAATATGAAAACCTTGGCTTAAGAATTGTAAAGGTACCGTTAAAATACTCAGGACCAAAATCGCAATGCGGTAAAGTAATTAATGAAGAGAATAAATATGGTGATATTCACCGCCCGTGTAATACTGGGAAAATCCATAAGAGGTGTCAAGAAAGCTTTACTCTTTCAGGAGAACCTTTTATTTTTACTAATCCAAAAAGGAAAGATCCTGGTAATACAAAAAAGCAAACATTTCCTAGAGGATCAGTATTATATATTTCAGGACCGAAAACGTTGACAGCAGCAAATTATCCAGCAGTAATGCATATCCCAGAAGGTAGTTATATACGTTATGTTGGCTCAAAAAATAATGAAACTATTTTTATTATTAATGACCATACGTCTGGTACTCTTGAAGGTGGAGCAGGAAAAGAAAATACTCTAGTAATGAATGTTAAAGCTAATAATATCGCTGCAAATTTGCATAGTGGAACTATACGTTATGGTAATAGTAATAACATAAGATTGGTTAACACATATAACTATGTATCTAACTCTGACAACAAGCAAAATATTACTACTCACTGTGAAACGAGATTAATTAATGTAAAAAACGCGGAAGTTTGGCAGAATTCATCTAACTGCACAGATAAAGATTATGAAGTTAGAGTAGTCAACAAAGAAAACGTGCATCACAGGGGATTAAAGCAAACAATATTTATCGTTAATGAAGACAGTGATAATGCTAGGATAATAAGTGATTTAGGCAGTACAGAAAAAATAAAAGGAAATATTGATGTAATAAGGGTTCAAGTTAATAATATCACACAGTGGGGAGTAAGTAAAGATACAGAAAAAGACAGCTATAGCTTAGATCTTTTAGCTAATGATACACAAAGTATTGCTTCAAGTACTACAATCGATGATTTTAAAAATCTAGTAATTCAAGTAAATTGCCAGGGGATAACAGAGTCTGTTACAATACAAGATAAGTCTTTGTCTGATACAATAGAAGATATTAGGTATCAAAAGTTGAGAAATTCAGGAAGTGATACTGACAGAGAAATCATACAAAATAGTGAAAAAAAGTTAAAAGCATTTATACAAGCAAGTATTCTAGATCAAGAATTGCCTAGTACTTATCAAGTTGTAAAAGATATTGCCAATAACAATAATTTTAACATACCAATATTTCAAATAGAAGTCACTAAAAATCATATGGGAATACCTAGTGAAAAAGTGATAATTGCTGGCATGTACTCAGATCAGGTAATTGTTGATTTTAGCTATAATAATTCTGACGTTACAAGTAGTTATCAGAAATACCGTAATAATGGAGGAAGCTATGATTATGATCACTATATGACACTATGTAATTACTATCAAGATGTTACAGTAGAAGGGGGAGAAGGACAACATCAGTATATTATCAAACTACCAGATACATTAAATAGCGAAGTTTCATCGTCGCCGATAAGGATCAATCTAAAAATAAAAAACAAAGCAGCACCTTATCAAAGTATGTCTTACAATATTATTGACTTTGCTGAGTTGAATGTAACAGATGTTGATAGTATAAGCATACAGAAAGGTAAAAGGAGTTATACAAATGAATGTTATAACCAATCGATCTCTGACCTTACAGAGGATAGCTTAGAGATAAAAGATATTACAGTACTTGGTAGTGAAGGTACTAGATGGTCTTTATCCGTTGGTTTAGTTGATTATTTTCAAAGTCCAGAGCATCAGCAAATTGTATTACAAATGAACAATAAGCTTTATAAAATTGACAGTACAAATTTAAAGCTTGAGCATGTAGAGATGGATCCTAACTCTTTCAGATACTATCAGCCAGATGAACAAGGATTACAGATTTATCATAATCAACCTATTGACAAGAATGAGGTTGGGTTGGTTGATTTTAGAGATAAGTCTATATTGGGTTTTGATATGGAGATTGCTGATGATAGTTTAGTGCTATCATATGGAAATAGTACCATTGCAAAAGTGGAGAATTGGAGTAATTATCAACCAGCAAGAGAAATGATGTTCGCTTTTAATGATACAATGGTTTCTAACTCAAAATGTATAGCTTCTGCTTGTAATTCAGAAGATGTTGTAGTGGAATTTACCAAAGAAAAAGAAACTTTATTAGGGGAGTTATTGAATGCTGTGGCACAAGGTAATCTTGATAAAGTTAAAGATTTTATTAAGAAGGGTACAAACGCTAAGGGTAAGTACAATAATGGCTGGACTCTTATGCATTATGCTGCTTATGAGGGTAAGCTAAATATAGTAATATATCTCGTAGATAAATGGGCTATTTTAGAGATAAAATACAATGATGGTAGAACTTTTTCATGCAACACATCTTTAGATAGTGCCTCAGATCTTGTGAATAGTTACTTCGATACAATGAAATGTCTCGTAGGCAAAGAAAATAGTTTAGAGATTAAAGATAATAATGGTAGAACTCCTCTGCATTATGCTGCTTACAATGGTAAGCTGGATATAGTAAAGTATTTTATAGATGAAGAGAAAATTGACGTTAGCATTAAGGACAATGGTGATTGGACGCCACTACACTGGGCTTCCTGGAATGGTCAATTAAATGTAGCAAAGTATCTTATAGGTAAAGGAGCTAATCTTGTTAATATAAAAGACAAAGATGGAAAAACACCTCTAGATATTGCTGATCAAAAAGGTTACACAGATATAGTAGAAATTTTAAAGCAAGCGCAATCAGGCCTATATAAAAAATATAATGAGTTGTTGATTGCTGTACTGGAAAATAATCTTAGTAAAGTCGAAGATCTTGTAAGTCAAGGTACTAGCTTAGAAACTAAAGATAGTTATGGCTGGACGTTATTACATTTTGCTTCTATTCATAATTACTCAGATATGGTAGAATACCTTATAAATAAAGGTGTTGATATTAACGCTAAAGACCAGTATGGTAAAACTCCTCTACACCTTACTTCATGGCTCAATCGCTTAGATGCAATGAAGTGCCTTATAAGCAATGATGCTAATATTAATGCTAAAGATAACAATGGTAAAACACCTCTAGATGATTCTGGTTTTAATTCAGATGCAAAAAGAGTTTTAATGCAGGCATACTTAGATAAAGCATTATTAATCACTGTAGAAGATAGTGATCGTGAAAAAATTAAAGACCTTGTTGCTAAAGATGTTAGCGGAGGCGAATTTAAGCATGGTGCGTATTATTGTGCTTGGAGTGGTCACTTGGATATGGTAAAGCTTCTTGTTGAGCGAGATGTTGATGTTAATGGTACTGATAAATACGGTTGTACATTACTGCATTGGGCTGCATTGGGGGGATTTTTAGAAATTGTAAGTTTTTTAATAGAGGCAGGTGCTAATATTAACGCTGAGGATATCTTTGGCAGAAAGCCCATGGATGTTGCTATTATAAGCAATCATAAGGATATTATAGAATATCTTAAAGGATATAGTGATAGTATGAAACGTTTAGAAGAAAAACTCAGTAGAGACATAGAAAAACCTGCACAACGCAGACGTCGTCATCACCATGGAGATCATAGTCGTCATCAGAATCACTTATCACGTAAACCTCTTGCTATAGATTTAGGTAATCAACCTGAGATAGCAGCAAGTAGTGGCACAAGACCATCTTCATGGATAAATGGTTTGTTTGGGTGGGTAAAAAGTTCTGTAGGTGGTTTATTTTATTCTAGAGCTGCTTTATCTGAGGAAGCATCAAATACTGCAAGTTCAATACCACAAGTTGATGAGCAATTTGCCAAAGCTTCGGTAAGTAATAGTAGTTCAATAAGTACCACACTACCATCTGATGGTACAGATAAAAAACAAGAAAATGGAGGTTTCTTTCGAGACAACATTGATTATGTAAATGCAAATATAAAACAAATGCGTGAAAGGCAAACACCTGTTAAATTTAAACCTAGTGGCGGAAATACAATACTAGAAATGGGAGATCACTATCTATCACAGGTTGATTTTAATGGTACAATAATGTTACTTGATTTATTAATTAGAAAAGTTACAGGTCAGAAGTATATTTCTACAGTAGATCAGTCTATATCCCCACTAGAAGCACAGGGCTATGCATTAAATATTACAGAGGGATTTGAGAAAGTAGTAGAGCAAGCTGGATTAAAAAGTGGTGTATCAATGCATCGATTAAATATTGATTTTGTGGAAATACAGAAAGAAGTTACAGGAAAAATCATGAGTGGTAAATTTGATGAGATTTCGGGAGTTTTAAACTCATACCTAGAAGAAGCATGTCCTGGTAGAGAAGCAGGATGCCCTGGTAAGTTAAGTCCGAAAAAGTTTGACAAGTTTATAGCTCAATTTAATAAGGGTCTGCTAAATCAATCAATAGAGCAGATATTACACAACAGAGATGGTAGATTAGAAGTTGA
Source organism: Wolbachia endosymbiont (group A) of Longitarsus flavicornis (assembly GCF_963931955.1). Lineage (NCBI taxonomy): Bacteria > Pseudomonadati > Pseudomonadota > Alphaproteobacteria > Rickettsiales > Anaplasmataceae > Wolbachia > Wolbachia endosymbiont (group A) of Longitarsus flavicornis. The sequence goes on from NZ_OZ008337.1 coordinate 1,169,237, forward strand.
TGGTACAAAAAAACAGCAGATGAGTTTAGAGCCTCAAAGTTATTTAAGTAATGCTTCAGTTCACAGCCATTCAAAGGACAAAGTATCAACTTGTCTTTCTGATGTAGGAGTAACCAAGCTTGGAAATACTTTGAGTAAGTAGATGAGAATATGGAAGGTATAATATGCCAAGTAGTGGAAAATTTAAAGTGAGGGTAGCCAAAATAATTAGGGAAACAACCAGTAGCAAGTTTGATAGTCTTAATACTAAAATGGATGAAGTAGACATTAAATGCTAAGTGGTTAATGTGTTTTCCATATTGAACTTACAGCACGTAGCTTTGATACAGAAATTTGGATAACGTTATGATAGTAATTTATATAATTCTATGTGTAATCTTTATAGCTGTTTTAGACAGTTCACTAGATTCTTAATTAGGGGATATGTCTAACTTAGAAAAGGTTTTCATAAATGTTAAAGTGAATAAGTAGGAGTATTATGTTTTTTCTTTGAGTTGTGAAATTTCAGAATGAGAGAGACCGGTAATTTGAGCTATAACATCTATAGAGATACCGGCCTTGAGTGAGTTTTTTGCAACTTCAATTTTACCTTTTTGATGGCCGATTTGGATGCCTCTTTCTTCTCCAACCCTAAGGCCCTCATCAAATTTTTGAGCGAAAGCAGCAATCTCATCCATTATACGTTTTTTCATTTGTTCATATGCTAGTAACTCTTCTTCTGACCAATTAAACTTATTCATCTCTTCATAAGCTCGTTTTATTATTACGTCACTACCAACTATTTTATCTAGGTCCTCTTCGTTTGTTTCTGCTGCATATCGAAAAAAGTAACACCATTTTTCTACTATATTTTCTAGTTGGTCTTCTTTTGTCTTTGTAAATTTAGGTAGTTCTATGAATACGAAGTAAAAATCCTTTAAGTCATGTTCAAAGCTATTTTGATCTAAAATGACATGATTAGATTTGTACTCAGCCTTATCTGGAAAAATAATACAATCAGCAACAGCAATAAAGATAATTTCTTTGAGGTTATGATACTCATCACCTTGATCAGCTTGACTTGAGTAGGCTTTGGCAGCATAATATTGAGCACGCTTTTCGAAGCCCTTGGTCTTAGTGAACTGCATTTCTATAATATATCTTGAACCTTGAGAGTCTTTACAAAGAACATCGACAATACTCTGCTTTTTAGCGGCAATTTCAGGGTCTAAAATGGTAGCTAGGAATTCAACATCGTGAATAGCAGCCAAGCCAGTAAAGCCTAAAATATCGTTTAAGAAATGAATTAGGATATCTTTATTCTTCTCGGTGCCAAATATTCTTTTAAAGGCATAATCATTGCGAGCATCAAGAAACTTCGAAAGAGCCATGAGAAAGTAAGATAAAAAGCATTAATTATTATACACAATTGTGAGGAAATGTTCAATCTTTTTATTGTTTTAAATGTGTTGATGAAAAAACGTCTGTCAGAGATCATCTGAGAATTGCATTTAAGGCTTTAGATGTAGAATTTGGATCATCTTTTTATAATTGCCTTATAAAATACCTTAAAAACCCCAGCAAATGAATTGATAAGCTATGAAGAGCTTAAAAATATTTATTTTCAGTGTGAGAGATTAACCTCCTAATAAAAATACGAGCCCAAAAGCTCAATTACGATTTACCTAATATCGAGAGGACAGGTTTGTCAATCTCTCACACCTTACATTTTAAAATATTCAAAAAATAATATCAACATATTTCGGTAGCAAATTTACGTTGAATCTATATCCTGTAAGTATGGGCGAAAAAAAGAAGGTTACAATATATACAGATGGAGCATGTTCTGGAAATCCGGGGCCTGGTGGATGGGCAGCTGTGATGATGTATGAAAATAAAAGTGAAAAAACGTATCTCTGGAGGTGAAGAAAACACAACGAACAACAAGATGGAGTTAAAGGCTGTGATTAACGGGCTAAAGATGTTGAAAGTTTCTTGCAAAGTTGTTTTACACACTGATAGTCAGTATATTAAACAAGGTATAACAGAGTGGATCAATAAGTGGAGAACAAATGGTTGGAAGACAGCCAATAAAAAATCAGTAAAAAACGTTGAGTTATGGAAGGAATTGGATGAAATTGTCTTGCAGCATGATATTAACTGGAAGTGGGTTAAGGCTCACAGTGGTAATACCTATAATGAAGAGGCAGATAGACTTGCTAGAAAGGAATCTAAAAAGCTAAAATATAGAGATTGTGAGATCAAGAAATCACAAAAAAATAGAGGGAGCTCTAAGTTTCATAGATTGGAGGGAGTGTTATGGCAATAATTCTTTTAGACACAAAAACTATAAACCGTATAGCAGCAGGAGAGGTAATAGAAAGGCCAGCGAGTGTAGTAAAGGAATTAGTAGAAAATGCAATAGATGCTGGAAGTTCAGAGATAGAGATCAAGATAGAAAGTGGTGGACGTAACCTTATAACTGTAACGGATGATGGAAATGGAATAGAAAAGAACGATCTGGAACTAGCACTTATGAGGCATGCCACTTCAAAATTAAGTGATAGTGAGTTAATAGAGATCAGACATCTTGGCTTTAGAGGAGAGGCTCTGCCTTCAATTGCAGCAGTAAGCAGAATGAAATTATCATCTAAGGCAAGTGGAGCAAAGGAAGCATGGTCTATAAGATATGAGGGAGGAGAAAAAATAAGAGAGATTATCCCTTGTTCTTTGTTGCAAGGTACATATATTGAAATTCGTGACTTATTTTTTGCCACACCAAATAGATTAAAATTTCTAAAAACCGAGAGGGCAGAAACACAAAGTATTGTTGATATTGTGAATAACTTAGCGATGATTAATTATAGTATTGGGTTTACTCTCACTTCCGGTAATAAAAAGCTCTTAAAATATGTTAAGCAAACTTCATTATTTAACAGATTATGTGAAACAGAAGAAGAATTTCAGAGCAATTCGCTGGAAGTTAAAGAGGAAGAAGACGGCATCAAACTTACGGGACACATCTGTAAACCAACTATTAGTCGTGGTAATTCAACTCAGATCTATACGTTTGTTAATGGCAGGCCGATAAAAGACAATCTACTTATTGGTGCAATTCGATATGCGTATCAGGACTTTATTCCAAGTGGGAGGTATCCTTTTGCAGTGCTGCACTTAGAGATACCATACGATCAAGTAGATGTAAATGTGCATCCAAATAAATCAGAGGTAAGGTTTCAGAACAAGAGGCTAGTATATGAAATAGTGAGAAGAGGGCTAATAAAAGTGTTGTCAATGAGAATAGGTACCTCTTCAGTGAGTGATATTGATGGATCTAGGTGTCAAGGTATTGGAGAAGAACTGGGTGGTTCGTCTTTTGATGTTAGTGAAAGTCAAAGGAATAATGAGCGTGTTAATAATGGAAAAAGCAGAGAAGTAAAGGGTCGAAAAGAATTTTACGAAAGAAGGCCAAGTCCTTTTGAGAATCAGCTAATGAAAGAATTCAACTTGCCAAATGCAGGAGAGAAAGGCTTATCAGAACGGTCAGAATCATTTGACTATACTGGTATACAGAGATTACCACTACAAGCGGAGACTATGGTTTTAGAAAGGGAGCAAATTGATTTAATAGAGGATCATCCTCTAGGGTATGCACGCTGTCAGGTCCACAGTACTTACATTATTGCTGAGGCTAAAGGCAAATTAATTATAGTAGATCAGCACGCAGCTCATGAAAGATTGATATACGAGTGCTTAAAGCAAAAATCAAGCATAAAAAGACAGAAACTTCTTCTTCCTGAAACAGTTGAAATCAAAAACCAAGCTGGAATGGAGATGATTGAAACTTATAAAGATGAGCTTTTTGAAATGGGTTTTGCTATTGAAATAGAATCAGAAGATAAAGTAAGGGTAAAAGAAATACCTGCAATTTTAGGAACAATAAATGTGAGAGAGATGGTGATGAATATAATTGATAGATTAATGGAGATAGGAGATACTCTACCTATAGAAGAAAAAGTGAGCAAGATACTAGCTACCATTGTGTGCCATAGAGCTGGAAGGGAAATGAAGTTGGAGGAGATGAATGAGTTGATGAGACAAATGGAGGAAACACCGTATGCTGATCACGGAAGACCAACGTATATAGAAATGAAACTAAGTGATATAGAAAAATTGTTTGAAAGGAGATGAGTTCAGTTTGTCAAAAAGGTTCTCAATTAAGCATACGTAACAGCTCTTCTGGTTATGGAGTATAAAATGTGAAAAAAGAGAATAATTACTCTAATTTTTTATATTATAAAGTAGTAGGACAGAAAGTAAGAAGTTGTAGGATAGCAAAGGGGTATACTCAAAAAGATTTAGCAAAAAAAATCGGAACAACATATCAGGTAATACTGCAATATGAAAAAGGAACACGCAGAATTTCAATTAAGAAATTATATGAATTAGCAGAAGCATTATCAACAACTGCTAGAGATCTAGCTTGCGGACAAGAAGTATCAAATGAGGAAAGGTATGAGGAAGAAGAGATATTAAATCTAGTAAGAAGACATAAAGAGATTAAGGATCAAGAATTACGTGAGACGTTTTATTTATTAACTAAATTCATCCGTATTAGTGAGGAAGAAAGTGGAAAGGCAGTAAAAATAGAGGTGGCAAAGGGTTTAGTTAAGGAAGGAGTTTCTGCTCATGTTATCTATCAAACGACCAGTTTATCTATTGATGAATATGATAATGATGAGAAAAAAATTTCCATTCCGTATAAAGTAGGTCAAAGAATAAAAGAATGGAGGTTGAGAAGAGGATACACTCAAGAAGATTTAGCAAGTAAAGTGGGTATAATAAATCAAAGAATATATGAATATGAACAAGGACGAGCTGCTGTTTCACTTGAAATGTTAGATGAAATAGCAAAGGTACTATTAATTAATATTACAGATCTGCTTCCAGAAACAAGAGAAAATGAGAATAGTGAAGTGGAACTATCAAGGTTAATAGAAGAATACAAAAAGATTAAAAGCCAAGAACTACGTAATGTACTAATAAAATCTCTGTTTGAAAGCATACAAATTTGCAAAAAGAAAGTGAAGAAAGTAGAAAAGATGAAAATTGCAAAGAATTTAGTTAAGGAAGGAATTTCTATCAATATTATTTTAAAAACAGTAGGCATCTCTTTAGACGAAATTCAACAAATTTAAAATAAAAAAATCAGTATCTATTAATATTTTTACTTTTTGATGAAAAAATAAGTAAAAAAGATTGAAAAATTGATTTGACTTCACTCAAAAGCTATGGCTTTATGCCAATGCTGACAAAAAAACAGCAGTAAATATATAAAAACATTTTGTTATTAGTGAAGGGTAATTTTTATGAATAATAAGAAAGATCGTAGAGAAGAAATAGAATTCAGAGCATTAGAAAGCAACGGTAAAGCACTACTTGATCGTGAAGTAATAGAAACGTGCAGTGCATGACAGGGAAGAAGCTCGAGTTATTGCTAGAAAGCTAATAGATAATTTTGGAATAGGAGGAGTTCTAGGCCAGGAAATAGATGACTTGAAAACTATAGAAGGGATAACTGACTCTACAGTAGCAGTAATTTTATGCCTAAAGGAAGCTGCAAAGAGGGTACCAAGAGAAGAGTTAAAGAAAGGACCTGTAATGGATAACTTGGAAACCATCGTAAAATATTTGAGGGTGAGTATTGGTTATTCAGAGTAGGAAAAGATGAAAATAATATATTTTGATCAAAAGTGCCGTTTAAAGGGGGAAGAAGTGTTTACTGGTACAGTGGATAAGGTACCTTTTTACATAAGAGAAGTAACAAGAAAGGCATTAATAAGAAAAGCGACGTCAATAATAATATCGCATAACCACCCAGAAGGAAGGTTAAAGCCATCTGATGAGGATCAAGCTGTAACTAAAGACTTGGCTGAAGCTTGTCAGACTATAGGGATTAGGTTACTGGATCACATTATCATTACAAGTGTTGGATATTTTAGTTTTAAAGAGCAAGGACTGTTATAAAGCAGATATTTGAAGATTTTCATGAGTTGTTTAACTACTTGAATGAAGAAAGTATTTGCAAGTACATTAACCATTGCTTATAATTAATGAGAAAGTATATATTGAATTAATAATAAAGTAATAAAGTCGGTTGTAGACTTAGTAAAGTATATTTAATAGCGGAGGCTAATATGAGTAATAAAATAATTGTACCTTTTGATGATCAAGAAGGAGGTACTTACGAGTTAAACATTGATCTTGATAGATTATCAAAAGGTGAGGTGTTAAATGCTATTGTAGGAATTGGTCGTACTAAGGAGCAATCCACCTTTATAAGCAAAATTAATAAGGCTAAAAAGCCTGAAGAAATAGCACCTTTCCCTGGTAGAGAAGTTCGCGAAAACAAAATCAACTATGGGAAAGGATTTGACTATGTTTATGGCACAAAACCTGTAAGTGATCAAGAAGATAAAAATCCATTTGCTTCAGCTTTGAAAAAAATAAAGCCAAGTGCAGAAAAGTTGAGCTGGTTTAAGAGTGCTGTGGTAAGAGCAAAAAGTCCAAATGAACTGCACAAGGTTGTAGACGAAGCACTAGCTGCTGGAGCAAGGCTAAATGCATGTAATGATGGAGAGTGGAGATATCAACTATGTTTAAAATTTTTTATTTGTGTAATTTTGCAACTTCATATGGGCAATAAAACCCCGTTTTGTTGTATAAGAATAGAATTTATATCAAACAGCTACTACCTTAAGCCAATGAATATGTGCTTTTAGTGTGTGTGGACGCACATATTCATTAACTAATTTTAATTATTGCCATGTAAATTTCTAAACATGCAAATTAATTGCTTCTTTAAGTCTGGCATTGGCGATGACTATAATTTTACGCATAAGTGCAGTGAGTGCTACCATCTTTCTTTTACCACTATCAATAAGCTTACAATAGACTTCTTTCAAAATTCATGTATGGAGCTCAAAATTGTGAATTGCAGCAATCAAATTAAACCTTAAACCAAAACGTTTTCGTCGGTTTCTATACCTGTCCGAGATGATTTTAAACCTTTTCAATAAGCCAATTACGTTTTCAACAATTGCCCTTTGGCTCATAAGTGCCCTGTTCTCTTTTTTTTGTTCTTTGCTTAACGGATTCTTTTTCATTTTCCTGTGCGGTAATACAACATTTTTGTGTATCTTCTGCATTCCCCTGTAGCCGGCATCAGCTAAGATTTTGGTGTCCGGTAATATTGCTACCTTTGATTCTCTAAACATCCGAAAATCGTGTTTTCTACCATTCGAGAAAGATGTGCATATGACTTTTTTACTCTTCTTCTCTGTTACTATTTGTGTTTTTATAGTATGCCTTTTTTTCTTTCCAGAGTAGAAGGGCTTTTGCTTTTTTTTGGTCTCTCTACTGGCGTTTCAGTTCCGTCTATTACTAAAACTTCATATTCTACATCACTCTTTAATAGCTCTTTTTTTCCTGGTAATGCAAAATCTGGATGTTTTATTAATATGTCTTCTACCTATCTTATTATTTTAAAACTGTTACTTTCACTCATGCCATAGCTTTGCCCAATATGAAAATATGTACGATATTCTCTTATATATTCCAGTGCCATAAGTAGCCTGTCTTCTATGCAAAGTTTACTTTTTCTTCCACTTCTAGCTTTTTTTCTTTTATCCTCCACTTCTAGAATTTCTACCATTCGCTCAAATGTTGCTTTTTTTACCCCTGTTAAACGTCGAAACTTTTCTCCTTCTAACTTTTCTATTTCCTTATATTTCATGCTTTCAAATACTTCATCTTACACTCCCTCTAACAATTTTGAAAGAAGTCTAATATCTACAAACTTATCAGCAAGAAGAAGTTGCCCTAATAGAAATCTACTAAAGTAATTACCCCCTTTCTCTGGCGTACCAGGAAATGTGTGATAAATACGTTCTAGTGGCTGTTTTATCTTTTCTGTTATATCAGTAATTGCCTCTTCTCTTCCATTCCAATCGGAAGCTTCTTTCAAAAGTGCCTGCATTGTAGGTAGAGCAATTTCTCTGTCTTCACGAGGCGATATATGCATTGAAAACTTTTCACCTTCAGTTGAATCCAAATTTAACCCTACACAAAGCACATTATCTGAAATAGTTAAAACACGCATTGTATTTGGCTGAAAACCTTTTGCATAATCTTTTGCTTGCTCTAATGCACTACCTGGCGTTGTACCAGCAGCTGTTCCTGCTTTTAATTCAATAATAATGGGAACAGCATTTAATGACCTATCCTTACCACGAGGCACTAGAACAATATCAGCATAACCCCTTCCTGCAAATTGCTCCAAGTAAACCCTGAGATTATGCCTATAGCGGAAATTTACTAAAGCTCCTGCTACAAACCCATGATGTGCCGCTTCTCTTGTTCCTTGAGCATAGGTAAGTGAATCCTTATATTCAGAGTGGATTCCACTAACTTTTTTAAGAATATTTTCAACAGGTTTTTTCACTTTTTCCACATCAGGATTAGTCAGCTTAGTTATGTCATTCTCTGGTTTATTCCATACCCCCTTTTTTATTTCCTTAAACTCATGTATTGTAGAAGCATCATTGTCCAATTTATTATTTTCCACATTAACAGATATTCCTGCCATTTTCCCTTTGGCATCTTTTTCTTTAGTGATTTCTACCAATCTCACACCTAGCTTACCTTGATCTCTAGCTAGCCTCACAATGTTATTCCTGGCGACTTTAGTATTGCCTAATATCTTATCTAACTCACCATAACTAAACTTTTTCTTTGTGCTACCAGATTCTGCAATAACAAAGAGCTTTACTTTATCAGCAACATCCTCTGGGCTTTTGATTTCTTCATTTTTTATAACAGCTACTTTTAGAGTCTTTGAACTGTCAAAACTAAAATATATTTTCTCAATATTCAGCTTTGTTGCAATTTCTGTGTCTATCAAAGTAGAAAAGCTTCCTAAAAAGAAATGCGGAAAAAATCCTTCTTTACCTACTGAATGTAAATACGATGGAACTTGGTCAACATACGATTGAAACCTTGCTTTGAAAGATTCAAAATCATTTCCTTGTTGAGTCGAAGTGCTTGAAGCAGCTCCTGTTTCTCTAATTAATAACTCTATTAATTCAAAATCTTGCACTCCTTCATTATCAACTTCTCCTTGTTTTCGTTTAGGCATATAACCCTCCTTTTAGATATATAATACTCTTTAATGATCACCTAACCCCACATAAGATTGACCATGCACTTTACTGAGCTCTACCTCAGCTAAATCACCACTTGGGCCAGGTATGTTTTTTTGATCAAGTTCTTCATTAGCAAACTTACCATACGCTAAAAACTTATTTAATGAAACATGATCTCCTTGCTCTAATATAGAACGTATATAATTTGCTTTTTTAGAAGACATAAACTCCCTGATTTGTCTAAGATTAGCCTTATCTAGCATTTCCCATACTGGCGCCATATAACTTTTTTCAACCAAATGCACTGAAAATTTTCCTTGAAAAGAAGAATCTTCCATCATTTCCTCGTCCAATGTGAAAGTACGATGATTATCAAATCCTTCTTTTTTCCACATATGCATAAAAACTTCCACACCAGCACCTAAATAATGCTCTGGACAGTCCTTTATCATGAATTTCAACCAAAGAGAGTAATCATCTTCTGAAATTTCACTTGATTTTAAACAATCAAATAATTCCTGAAATTTATCAAAACTAAATACATCCTTCATTCTATTTAAAGATCCATAATAACCATTCTTTCCTAAGTCTCTTTTCAAGAGCTCCGAATATTTATTAGGACTTATCTGACTTAAACAAAATTCAAACACATCGGGATAGCCACTATCACCTGCTGCATGCACTGCAATTTTCATAAAAACTTCATCTTTTTCCTGAGCACTTAACTCACTTTCAGGTAATGAATTAACCTTATCCCAAAAGAACTCTACCGCTTCTACACGTCTTCTCCTCGAACTTATTGCTGCACGGTGTAAACCAAAGACATAAGGATGCTGGCCTTTCAGATCTAGCTCTGAAATGTATCCACTAATGAAATGTGACCAAAATTGCATCATTGCATCTGTACACCAACTTCCACTTATTCTTTTTGCTAGCTTTTTTAATGCGTCTGGGTCACCATCTTTTACTTTATGCTTCTGTTTAAAATGTTCAAATAGAGAAATTATATCCTCTTCTAAGCAACACCAACACGCGATTTGGTAAAGATAAAAGTCCTCTAGTGGATTACTTATACCATTACAACTTTTTGGTTCTATCATCTTTTTAGCCACTACTCTTCTATTGAGTTTGATACCATGTATTGTATCGGTTTTTTCCCAACATTCTTCATTTGATAATATATTAAGAAAAAAGGGAAGATTCCCGGTATTGATAGTCTCCAAATATCCCCGCCCCCAATTTTTTATTTGAAGTTGTTTAGATGATTTATAAGGATCGTCATCCTTAATAATAGAAAAGGCTAACTTGGTTAGGTCATCTAAGTCCATAATTCTTACCTCCATAAAAAAAGCATACAGAGCTATAATAATTTATAAACCCCATACCAATTTCAACATCATATTCCACCTTTGTAATCTGTCAACTACTATTTTAGAAAAATTTTCTAACCTAAAGTGATTTTCAGTAAAAGGCTCTTAATAGGCTTAATATACAGTCTTTTGTTCACTTTTTAATTCTGTTTTTTATAAGTTTATCTTAATACTTATTGTTAAATGAATTACTATTAATTTAATATTATATATCGCTAATGAATTAAATAATATAACCATCTCCATCACTAAAAACCAGCTAGTGAGAGAAGAGTTTGTTTTGGGATGGCATGGTCTACCAAGTGTACCATACGAACTTTTTAATATAGTGATTTTGCTATACGCTAAAACTAGCCATATTAGCCCATTTTATCCATATCTACATACGAACTGGTTTGCCTAACTTTGTTACAATAATTTAAACCTTCTATTTTTAGAACCTTATTTTTACGTGGTTTATTCTCACAAATATACGATCTTTTTTGCAATTTTAGAAAGAGTCAATAATTCAATTCTTTATAACACTAGCTAGCATGGTATCTTCACTAAAATATTTTTTTAAAAAGTTAGTTGACTTATAAATAATTCTCTACTAATACTGGCATGTGTTTGTTTATTCTGCTGAAGTTGCTCCATGCAGATTTGCTGTAAAAACTTCAGCAGTTTCCGTACTCCTTTAAAGCATAATCCATCATGCTCTTATAGTAGTGATATCAAATATAGGTCTTAACCATGTTAATTTATAGTAAAATTAGCTCAAATTTGGAGTCATAAGCAACACATACTCCATTGTTACTCACCATAAAAACTTAACAAACGACATAAGTAGTAAAAAGATTATGGTTATTGATTTAATGTTATATATTGCATATAATATATTATGTATGTATGTTTAGAGGGGTAAGTATGGGTGATTTTACTGAGACGATGAAATCTATCATCAATCAACCAAAATCCAAACCAGAACTATCTGATATTGAATATGAATCCATTATAGAACATCTATCATCTAAAGAACATTTATTAAATGAGCTGATGAATGATATGTGGTACTCAGGAGATTTACCATCAGTTAGAAATCATAATGAACTACCTTCTTTAATAGATAGCAAACTTGGACTAAACGAACAAATTTGTGTTTGGTTTGCTCTGGACCACGATCTTACGCCAAGTCAAAAAAATTTAAACAAGAAGTTACTTAGTGCTCTAAAATGTTTAGCTTCTAACTGTGGTTCATTTGATAATACTGAACCTCTTGAAGAATTTTTAGATGATAATAAAAACAATAAAGATTTAAAAGTAATTCTTAATCTCAGAAGAGGAGAATCTCAATCAACAGTATTGCATGCGATTGCAGGAGCAAATATTGGTGGATTTCGTCGCACAGGAAATCAGGCTATAGATTTACTCTTAGAAGCAGGCGCAGATCCTAACATACAAGATAATAAAGGAAAAACACCATTATACCTTGCTGCTGCCAAAGGTCACCACGATAATGCAAACTCTCTTCTTTTGAAAGGAGCTAAACCTAATATAACAAGCAGAAAGGGCAAAACTCCACAACAAATAGCAACTAATAAACTCTGCTATAATATAGAAGAATTATTCTTAACTGATAAACAGAAAAAGTTGAACAAGGAATTGTATGACTTACTTGTACTCGATTCAGACTGCACTAAAAATTTAAAGGAGTTTTTAAGTAAGCATAAAAGAGATTCAGATCTAAAAGTGGTGCTAAATATTCGGCACGGAATGGGTGAGTCAAAAGTGTTTTCATATATTGAACGTCTTTATTGGGATAATGAGGATTTTGCTCAAGAATTGAGAAAGATATTTCTAGAAGCAGGAGCATTAAATTATGATATAAATATCAATCACCCTAAGCAAAAGAAAGGACAAACCAGTACCTTACTTGTTAAGTTAACTTCAAATCAAAAGGAAAAGCTAAGTAAGTTTTCTGGTAAGGTATTTCAAGCTCAAAACATGGCTGAACTTGAAGAGATTGTAAATGATGCTATAAAGTCTGGTGTACGTTTAAATTATTCTTCTTTACAAGATTACTTTTTAGGTACTGAGTACAGTTTTACTGACTATGTGATAAGGAAAATCAGTGAGTTGGAAAAAAATCCTAAAGTTACTAGTAGTATAATATGTAAATTAGTATCAAAAGGAGCAGTGTTTGGTAATACAGTTGATGCTAATATGATTAACACGCTGACATCAGAATTTAAAGAGCATAGAACTAACACGAAAAGAGCATATGAAGATTATATTAGCAATACTCATAAGTTTATTGAAATCGCAAAAAGTGCAACTAGTAGCGAGCTGAAAGATATAAGAATAGACAACTCCGTTTTTTACTTAGAATATTCTAAAGATAGTAAAATAGACATTACAAAGATAACAGATGGGGCAAGGGACTTAGGCCTAACCGATGGAGATATAAAATATGGAAGAAATATAGTAAAGATCGGTAATAATGAAGTAGAAATTAAAACCGAAAACGGCATAAGGAATTACACAGATCTTACAGAAGGCAGCGATGTAGTATTAACTTTCTATACTAGTTTGGGAGAATTAGAAGTTAGGTTATATCCTGATGAGAAAAATAAAAATTGGATAAAAGTAGAGGTGAGTGAAGAAGGCCTACTTCTACTTGATAAAATAGAAAGTTATAATGAAGCAATAGAAGATTGTAATGAGGGAATAGAAAATTATGAAGAAATAGGACAAAATTGCTTACTGGGAGGTTTATCAGTCATTGAAGCCATAGACCGAGGTGTTTTTGCTAGATCTGGTGGGTTAATGCGTCCTGAATTAATAAGCGAATCCAATAAGCAGAAGGGTTCATGGGTAAAACGTGAAGAATTAAGAAGAGTTTCTGATTCTAGGGAAAAAATTGCTAATTTACCATAAAAATTGAAAATTATTATTTAAATATAAATTACTACAGTTAATAAATTATTGCAAAGGAGTCGAATCGATATCAATAATCTTTTAAGAATACTCTTTTATGTTGTTTTTCAGGAAAATGAGATGTCATTGTACAGGAGCTGGCCACAAGGTGTATTTTCAGGATATGAGACTGTATTAAAACACGATTGGCTGAGCCGACCTTTTACAGAATTTTTTTTCCAGATCTATAGCTCTTTTCACAATAATCCAAATAAATCATAATATGCTACTGGCCTACTATAGCCATAAACACATATCTTACCCTGTTCGGACTACTATAAGAAAAGCTATACTATTAAAATATGCAGCTAAATTGTATACATTGTCTACCACTGTTGCATCTAGTATGCTAAAATCTTCATCATCTATATTAATATTTTCGCATAATTGATTTTGTAATATCGACTTACATCAATCTCAATATCTTTTGGCATGGCCCTTTGTAGCAGCTCCTTCTTGCACATACTCTTTTCAATCTCCCGTTGCTTTTGTAAATTAAGATGCTAATCCATAAAATTTCTCTAATTGCTCGCTCCACAACATCGGTATTTCTTTCAAATCAGATAGCTTCAAACCTCTTGGCTGTCTCCCATTTACTATGTCTTCCTTAATCTTTGGTGCTAAATAATTCAACCTTAAAATTTGCTGTATACGTCTTGTACCTATATTAATTTTAATGCTCAGCTCCTTCACACTCCCATATTTTCCTTCCTCTAGTTGACGTTTCCAGGAATGGGCTCTCACCACTGCTTTCAGTAGCGCATTATTTGTTTTTCCTTCTGGCTCTACTACTGTGCATTTGTTTCCTTTCTTCTTCATTGGTATAAATTTTTCCTCTGATTCAGAACATACTTCTATTCCATCTTCTTTTACCATTACTCCCTTTATTAACTTTTTCACTACTTCTTTCTGTTCTCTGAAACTTAAATTTTTCCATTCTTCTCCCCATTTTTCATATAGCTGCTCTGTCTTTCTCATTACTTCTTTTTCCACCTCTCCCGCTACTATAGTTCTGTTTATTGATTCACAACCTTTTCCCCTTAAATGGTTATTGCACACGTAATATCGGTACCTTTTATTCTCCTTTTTTGAGTAGGAGAGTAGACCAGTGGAACTTCCCCACCAGTCTCTCGCAAAACTGTACGTAAACCTCTCGATTTATACAGCTTCCATTATTCAGCCTTTTGGCCTAACCCTAGTGTCCAGTGATAGAAAATATCCGGAGACCTCTTTCTCACCTTTCCTAGAAATTGTCTTGCTAGTCTTCCGTGACTCCTGAGTCTCTTATATTTCCTTTTCACCCACTTTTCTAGATGCCGCTCTATATTCTTTAGAGATTTGTATACTTCAGTTCTGTAAAATTTGCCATAGTACTGATACCAGCCTCTGACTATTGGATTTACTTTTCCTGATATCTCCTCTAATGTTATATGCGTATTTCGTAGCATTTTCCATGACCTTATGGTTGTAGTAATCTTTTTCTTGGCCTTGTTGCTAATTGCTGGAAGAAATGAAACAAAATACTTCCCTATTTTATTTCTTGCTAACCTGGGTCTGAATGTGTAACCCAGAAAATTAAAACTTTGTTTAGGAAATTCACCACTCCTATTGTCATCCTTACAGTACACTATCTGTGTCTTTTCAGGATGCAATTTCAACTTATACTCAGCCAATCTTTCTTCGATCATTACTTTCACAAACTCTGCCTGTTTCTCTGTTCTGCAGTGCACTATCGCATCATCCACATACCTCTCAAATGGTACTGTCGGGTAGTTCTTTTTCATCCATATATCAAACACATGATGCATGAATATATTAGAGATGATTGGGCTAACTGAACCTCCTTGCGGAACTCCTTTATCCCTAACTACCTTACTGCCATCTGCTTGCTGAATGGGGGCTTTCATCCACCTCTCAACATACAGTATGACCCATTTGCAGTCTGTGTGCTTTTTGATAGCTTGCAATGCCAAGCCGTGGTCCAAATTGTCGAAAAATCCAGATATATCAAGATCTATCGTCCAATCGTACCTCCAGCATCTTTTACGAGCTGTATCTACCGCATCCAGTGCAGACTTATTTGGTCTATAACCATATGAATCCTCATGAAATTTTGGTTCTACCAGCGGCTCTAGATACATAGCAGCAGCCGTTTGCCCTATCCTGTCGAATACTGAAGGAACACATAAAATTCTTTGCCCTCCTGTATCTTTTGGTATCGCAACAGCTTTTACCGGCTCTGGAAAATAACTTCCGGATGACATCCTATTCCATAGTTTGTACAGATTATCTTTTAGATTTTCTTCAAACTTTGTTATCGAAACCTCATCCACACCAGCCGCACCTTTATTTTTCGATACTTGTTTATAAGCCCTACAAATAAGTTGCTTTGGTATATCAAAAGACTTTGTTTTATTCATTAACTCCTCCCTTTCGGTTGATACATAATTAAAACTGAATAACTCAGCTCCTTCGCTCCATTTCCATTACAGAAACTTCTTCACTACTACGAGCTGATCCGCCCCTGTTTTTCGCATCGGTACTCTCATCCTTAGAGTTTAGCTCCTTGGATTTCTCCCTTATCATCGAAACGACAGGTTCCCGTAGTTCCACACAATAGCCTGAAATAGATTCATGCCACCTTTATGCCGGACGCCATCTATCCAGTAAACAAGCTCCCGATAGATTTATCCCAGGTTACAAACGACCCCCTGGTTTTGACGTCATTTAAAAGGTTTCGACACTTCATCAGTGGTTCACTTTCGTTCATCTCTCTATTCCTTACATGACATATAATTATGCCTTTTCCATAACGCTCACTACCTTGGCTCTTTACCAAAGCAGCTTATGGTTGTTTGAAGCCTGCTCTTGTAAACCGGCTCCGAGGGACCTACCCTCATCTACTGTGCAGCTTTTGCACTTAGTTTGCTCTTACTTGAACATTCTTTGTGTCTCTACGGCACACCATCTGCCCCTTTTTTTATTAATAATCTCACTGTTTTGTAATCAGAGATTTCCACTGCTTGGTGCAATATCGTCTCTCCTTCTTCATTTCTTTTATTAATATCGTTACTTGATACTTCTTTAAAAAACTTACTAAAAGATTCTTTGCTAAACTTCATACTTACCTCACAAAACTAGCTTTTCTAGCGTTAGATAAATTTCTTATATTTACCTGCTGCTATTCAAGTTATGTCCGTTTTAGCATGAGAAAGCAAGTCCTTTTCTTTTTATTTCATACACTTTTACCTATTATTAATATAATATATGAGGATCTAAATACAAGCATTTAACTTATTACACATATTGCTTGACTATTTTTCCAACTTCTGTGCAAATGTCGATGTTCGTGCCATTTCAGTACTCCTGGGTAAAATACCAAAATATGCTTTTCTAATTCATGTATTGAGTCTTCTTGCTCTAAATCGTTTTTATAGTAAACATTGTGTTCTGCTAAAACATAGTTTGTAATCTTCTGATCAGTATAATTTTCTACTTTGTAGTGGTGAGTAACGCTAAACCTTTCTAAAATTGGTTTGTGTTTTAAATTCCAACGTTGCCATGAAAGTTTATCGTTTCCCAATACAAATTTATTTCCTTCTTCTTCTATGCTACCAACCGGAAAGCACGCATTTGTTTCTCCTAAGTTCCAACTGTCCGATAATACTATCTGCGCTTTTGCAAATTTAATCGATGGTAATAAACTCTGTGGTAATGGATATAGTGCTTTTAAGTTGTACCACAAATGATTTCTTTCATAAATACCGTTATAATTCTTTGTGTGAGGCTCGGTTTCTCCAAGGATTGCTACATCTAGGCGATATATATCATTGCTTAAAGCTCGTTCATAATGATCGCGTAGATAGTTTTCTATAATCCTAATAACTGGACCACTAGACCTGAAAAAATTTACTCTTCCAAATGATAACACTGGTCCATCTTTTTCTATTTTTACCCCTGAATAATCAGAAAGAAGATCTCCAAATAAACTTTCATCTAAGAACCTGTACATGATCTCAAGAAAGGAATAAACTAAGAGATAATGTATATAAGTTAGGATATATGAGGAGTTTATACCCAAGTAATATAAGTCGGGAAAGATTTGAGATTATATTACCAGATCTAGAGTCCTGTAGAAAAAAAACAAAACCAAGAAAACTTGATTTGTATGATGTATTTTGTGGAGTGTTATACGTTCTGAAAAGCGTTTGTCAGTGGAGAATGCTACCAAAAGAGTTTCCAAAATGGCGCAATTGTTACGACTATTTTAAGAAGTGGAGTGAAAAACCAGATGCAAATAAAGAAAGTGTTCTGGAGCTGGTGTTAAAAAAAAATAGTTGGCGTAGTCCGACAAAACAATGGTCGGAAAGAAAAAACCAGCTTCTGCATAATTGATGCACAGAGTGTAAAAAATGCAGATACTGCTGAAGAAAAAGGCTACGATGCAGGCAAAAAGATTTCAGGAATAAAACGCCATATTGCAGTAGATACGCAAGGTTTGCCACATGCAATTTATGTAACAACAGCAGAGATAACTGACCGTAGCAGTGCTGTGAGAATGGTAGAAAATGCAAAAGAAAACCTCTCGGGAGTTAAAAATGTACTGGTTGATGCAGGCTATACGGGAGAGAATTTTGCAACACAAATAAAAGCAACTATTGGTGCAACTGTTGAGGTAATAAAACGCAGTGAATTACATACCTTTGCTGTATTGCCAAAAAGATGGGTTGTAGAGCGTTCTTTTGCTTGGTTGGAAAAATGTAGACGGTTATGGAAAAATTGCGAGCGTAAACTCAACACCAGCTTGCAAATGGTAGTTCTTGCTTTCACTGCTTTGTTCCTCAAAAGATTATGAACAGGTTCTAAGGAAATAGAAAAGTTAGAAGGAGAAAAGTTTCGACGTTTAACAGGGGTAAAAAAAGCAACATTTGAGCGAATGGTAGAAATTCTAGAAGTGGAGGATAAAAGAAAAAAAGCTAGAAGTGGAAGAAAAAGTAAACTTTGCATAGAAGACAGGCTACTTATGGCACTGGAATATATAAGAGAATATCGTACATATTTTCATATTGGGCAAAGCTATGGCATGAGTGAAAGTAACAGTTTTAAAATAATAAGATAGGTAGAAGACATATTAATAAAACATCCAGATTTTGCATTACCAGGAAAAAAAGAGCTATTAAAGAGTGATGTAGAATATGAAGTTTTAGTAATAGACGGAACTGAAACGCCAGTAGAGAGACCAAAAAAAAGCAAAAGCCCTTCTACTCTGGAAAGAAAAAAAGGCATACTATAAAAACACAAATAGTAACAGAGAAGAAGAGTAAAAAAGTCATATGCACATCTTTCTCGAATGGTAGAAAACACGATTTTCGGATGTTTAGAGAATCAAAGGTAGCAATATTACCGGACACCAAAATCTTAGCTGATGCCGGCTACAGGGGAATGCAGAAGATACACAAAAATGTTGTATTACCGCACAGGAAAATGAAAAAGAATCCGTTAAGCAAAGAACAAAAAAAAGAGAACAGGGCACTTATGAGCCAAAGGGCAATTGTTGAAAACGTAATTGGCTTATTGAAAAGGTTTAAAATCATCTCGGACAGGTATAGAAACCGACGAAAACGTTTTGGTTTAAGGTTTAATTTGATTGCTGCAATTCACAATTTTGAGCTCCATACATGAATTTTGAAAGAAGTCTAATGAATAGTTGAAATGTTTGCCAATTCTCAATATTTCCCCATCTTTTAATAAATAGCTCCTCTTCTGATAGTTCCTTCTTAGAAGCTGGATAGTACACTAACTTTCCTGCAGGATACTTTTGCCAGTGCTTATAAGCTATCTGTAAAATATTATGGAAGTTTTTTTCAAAAAAAAGTGGATTATCTGTTAAAATACTACTGATACAATCAAAAAGGTTAGGAATAGTTGATAAATCAATATCATTTAAAATTGCTTGGTTATGTATTCTAATTTTAGAACATGCCTTAAATATATCATCTATCTTTAAAATATTTTGAGCATTTTCTAATTTTCCATTCCCAAAATCATCGATAAGTGCTGACAAATTACAATTATGAATATTAAAAATCATGAAGGGGTTTTTATCAATTTCTGCAGCAATAAGATAAATTACAGCAGCAATATGTTTACAAGGCATAGCCCAATCAGGACAGTTGCAATTTGCATTCATCTCTTCCCAATTTGAAGGAAACAATTTAATCCCAAGATCATTAAGCTTATCAAACAAGCTGGTTGGTAATTGCCTATTTATTAATTTAGATAGTATAGAAGGTGAAGTTTCAATAATTTGACGAATGGTCTGTTGTTCTGATGAGCTTAATTCATTGAGTATAATTTTGACTTTATATGGTTGAGGTTTTGAACCACGATATGGGTAAGATCCTGAGCTATGAACTTTAGCTGTAACTATGTGACCATTAATTTTAATACCAAAAGCTCGACCAGTATTAGCACAAGTTCTGCCACGTGGAAGACGGTTATCATAATCAATTCTATTGAAGCACTGAAGCCATTTTTCTCCCCACCATGTTCTTCCATAAATAGTCATCTTGTAAAACTATATATTTTAACCTAGATAAGCTAGATGCTGATTCTATGGATGATTTTCTCTGAATATGCAAAACTCATCTTGAACTACTACAAAATGTTAATTATAACAACAGAGAGGGCAAAAGCAATAAACACTTATATCAAAGGAAAAATTGATTAAGGGAAAAGTGAAACTTTTTAAAGGTTGTTTAATACCTTTACACCTGTGATTGTAGCACTAATGTTGTGCGATAAATGTACAGTGAAAATGTCATCAGAAGTTACCCAATTATTGAGTAGTTTTTTTTACGGCGTCAAGACTCTTGCCAGCATAGAAAATATCAGTTCCTATATAAATATCCTTATGGGCTAAAAGAAACTTCTATTGGTTGATAGAAAACAGAAAAAAACTATTTAAAAAGTATACTCAACAATATAACAAGGAAGCATAAGTTAGGGAAAGTAGTAGGCCGTTGATAAGGATTTGCCTATTTTCTCGATCAACTAGCTTTTGTATAAGTACTGATGGGTCAATATAAATGAGTAGTTCTGGGAAGCTTACTTTATCGGCTAATCTATATTAGCGTCATAGAGGATTTATATATTTCAAGCATGTTAATTATTTTTTCTGGATCATTTAGGAAACTATAGTAGACTTTACAACTCATTAATTATCACTTAACTTACCTCCTAGTAAGTTCTTGAGTTATGTATGGATAACACGTTGATAATATTAGCAGCAGGAAAGAGCAGTAGAATGAATTCTGAATATTCAAAAGCGTTGCACCAAGTGGGAAATTTTACTCTTTTAGAGCATATAATTCACAATGCAAAACCGCTGAGTTTAAAAAGTCTATCAATTGTCATTAACAAGCCTTTTCTAAAGGAGTTAGAAAGATTTAGTACCTTAAAAGATATAATTGATAAATATAATATAAAATTGATAATTCAAGAAAATATTACAGGTACTGGCACTGCAGTTAAAATTGCCCTAGAAAGCCTGGAGCGGTTATCTGACCAAGACATAGTTTTAATACAGTACGGAGACACCCCGTTTATATCTAGTGATACAGTTATGAGAATGACTGATTGTTTAAAGTGTAATAATAAAAATTTAGTTCTTCTTGGATTTAATAGTCAAGATAAGCAATATGGAAGATTAGTAATTGATGATAATGACAATGTTCAAAAAGTCTTGAAAAGTGAAGATGAAATTCTTCTTGCAAACTCTGGAATAATGGTTTCATACGCTAAAGATCTTTATACCCTAATAAAAGAAGTAAAATTTAATGATTCGACCAACGAATGTTGTCTTAATGATATAATACCCATTGCAGCAAGCAATAACTTACGTGCAGGTTATGTAGTCGCTGACGAAAAGGAAGCAATGGGGGTAAATAACAAAGAGGATTTGGTCAAAGCAGAACGTTATTTTCAGGCAAATAGAAGAAGACAACCAACCCTTCTTTCATAACTATATTTTTTTATTCATTGATCCTTAATTTAAGTTGACATTTGTTTTATACTAGTTTTATAATGCTTTTTAAGTCTTACTTGTAAGATGATAGGTGTGAAAGATTTTCCTGGTTGTAGTGAGAGGGACACATGGGAATATTAATAACAGGTGCTGCAGGTTTGATAGGATCGGCTTTAGTAGAAAAGTTAGAAAAGCAGGGTTATGAAGTAATAAGCTGCGATATTAGGTTTCGCGACAACCCACTCAGTTTTTTTTCAGAAGATATAATGCCGCTACTCGCTAAGTGTACGGGGGTTATTCATCTGGCTGCAATTTCTCGAGTTATACATGGTGAGCTTTATCCTAAATTGTGCCAAAAAGTTAATGTCGATGGTACAATCCAATTCTTAGAATTCTGCAAGTCGCTTCCGAATAAACCATGGTTTATATATGCAAGCAGTAGAGAAGTATATGGAGAACAAAAGGAACTACCAGTTGCAGAGTCTGCTAGTATTAACCCAATAAATAATTACGCCAAAGGTAAAGCGTTTATTGAAGAACAAGTAATAAATTTAAAAGGTTCTAACTTTAATGTAGCAATATTACGCTTCTCAAATGTATATGGTGGTTTACTAGATCATAGTAGTAGAGTAATTCCTGCACTCTGTATCAATGCATTGAAAGGCGATCCAATTAGGATAGAAGGTAAAGAATGTGTTTTTGATTTTACCTATTTGGATGATGTTATAGAGGGTATATACTTAACTGTTAAATATTTACAAAACGAGAAATCTTCTCTTCCTGCTATTCATCTTACTACTAATAGCCCATGTACTTTAGAAAACTTAGCAAAAACAATATTAAAAGTCACGGAAAGTGATTCTAGAATTGATTTTTATCCTCCAAGAAATTTTGACGTAACTAAGTTCCATGGTGATTTTACTAGAGCTAAAGAGCTACTTGGTTGGTCTCCAAAGCATTCATTAAAAGTAGGATTAGGTAAATTTATAAAAAGTCTACAAAACAATACACAAGAATATCCTAACAATATAGATATGGTAATATATGAAAATATTAAAAGTTATTCATGGTTACCCTCCTTATTATAGCGCTGGTTCGGAGGTTTACAGCCAAACTCTTGCCCATGAACTAGCCAATAATAATGAGGTACAAATATTTACTAGGCATGAAAACAGCTTCTTACCTGATTTCCATTATACTACAGCTCTGGACTGTAGTGATTCCCGGATCTTACTGAATTTAATTAATATACCTACAACTAAATATCGTTACAAATTTATCAATGAAGAAGTAAATATAAAATTCAAAAGAATAATAGATAACTTTCAACCAGATCTTATACATTTTGGTCATCTTAATCATCTATCAATTACTTTACCAGAAGTTGCTTTTAAAGAAAATATATCTACAATTTTTACGCTACATGATTTTTGGTTAATGTGTCCAAGAGGAAGATTTATTCAACGTAATTCTGAAGATTTGTTACGGCTTTGTGATGGACAGAAGGATCAAAAATGTGCAACCCAATGTTACAAGGGGTATTTTACAGGAGATGAAGAATTCTTGAATTCAGACTTAAATTATTGGGAACAATGGGTTGCAACTAGAATGAAGCAAACAAAGAAAGTAGTGGACTATATAGATTACTTCATTGCTCCGTCAAAATTCTTAATGGATAAATTTACTCAAGACTTTAATGTTCCGATAAACAAAATTTCTTATCTTGATTATGGTTTTGATCTAAATCGTCTTAAGAATAGAAATAGGGTGCAAGAAAAAGAGTTTATTTTCGGTTATATAGGTACTCATACTCCCGAGAAAGGTGTTGACCTATTATTGAAGGCTTTTTCTCACTTATCATCTAAAGCAAAACTTAGAATTTGGGGAGCGGCAAGGGAAGAAACTAAAGCTTTAAAAGCAATTGCCGATCAGTTTCCACATGCTGTTAAAGAAAGGATAGAATGGATGGGAAGTTATAACAATAAAAATATAGTTACTGATGTATTTAATAAAGTTGATGCGATAGTTGTTCCTTCAATTTGGGGTGAAAATTCACCATTAGTCACACATGAAGCACAGCAACTGAGTGTACCAGTAATAACGGCTGATTATGGTGGCATGGCAGAATATGTAAGAGATGGAATAAACGGACTATTATTTAAGCATAGAGATACAAATAGTTTGTCAGAAAAAATGCAAGTCCTATCTACAGACCAGGAATTATACAGTGAACTGACCCAAAGAGGCTATCTTTATACTAAAAATGGTAATGTGCTTTCTATAAGTGAGCATACTGAGAAACTTAACAAAATTTACCGTAATGTTATTGAAAATAAAGGCAAATCAGTGGCTACAAAACCTGGTCCTTGGAGAATTACTTTTGATACTAATCCAGATTACTGCAACTTTGCTTGTGTAATGTGTGAATGCTTTTCACCATATAGTAAAGTTAAAGAGGAGAAGAAAGCTAAAGGGATAAAACCCAAGATAATGTCAATAGAAACTATCAGGAAGGTAATTAAGGAAGCAGATGGAACACCTTTAAGGGAAATCATTCCTTCTACTATGGGTGAGCCTTTAATGTATAAAAGCTTTGATGAAATAATCAATTTGTGCCATGAGTTCGGCCTTAAGCTTAACCTCACAACCAATGGTTCTTTTCCCATTAAAGGAGCTAGAAAATGGGCTGAACTATTGGTACCAATTTTATCTGATGTTAAGATTTCCTGGAATGGGGCAACTAAAGAAACTCATGAAAGAATCATGAAAGGTTCAAAATGGGAAGTAGTGACAGAAAATTTAAAAACTTTCCTTGAAGTTAGAGATAAATACTTTAGCGATACAGGTGAAAGGTGTACCGTTACTTTACAATTAACATTTTTGGAAAGTAATTTACATGAACTCTATGACATAGTTAAGATGGCCATAAAAAACGGCATAGATAGAGTTAAAGGACATCATCTTTGGGCACATTTTGAGGAAATTAAGGATCTATCTATGAGAAGAGATGAGTTAGCAATTAGTAGATGGAATACAGAGGTGAGAAGGTTATATGAGCTTAGAGATAATATGCTATTACCAAATGGTAAAAAGATAAAATTAGAAAATTTTACAATTCTTTCTCAAGAAGGTATTAAGGATTTGGCTCCAGGTGGTCAATGCCCATTTTTAGGTAAAGAAGCATGGATAAACAATGAAGGAAAGTTTAGTCCTTGCTGTGCTCCAGATGAACTCCGTAAGACATTAGGAAATTTTGGTAATGTTAATGAGGTTAAACTCGAGGAAATATGGCAGAGTAGTGAGTACCTAAGCTTACAAAAGAATTATTTAAATTACAAATTATGCAAAACATGCAACATGAGAAAACCTTTGATCAATTAATCAAAGATAATCTTAAATCTATTAAAATTTCACCGTGTGAGAGTTTTCACGAATTACTAGGAAATCCTTTGTATGAAGATAGGTTTATAAAGGTTGGTAAATTTCATGAGCCCGGTCTTGCACCGGTTTATGATCAGACAGGTGCTTATCATATCAATGTAAGAGGAGAAGCAGTTTATCATCATAGATTTCTAAAAACTTTTGGATTCTACTTTAATAGAGCGGCCGTAGAAGATGATACAGGGTGTTACCATATTGATTCATCTGGATGTAGAGTATACAAACAGTTGTATCAATGGATTGGAAATTATCAGGAAGATATTTGTGTAGTTAGAAGACATGATAAATGTTTTCATATTAATTTAAATGGCAACAGGATTTATCAGGAGGAATATGATTATGTTGGAGATTTTAAGGATGGTATCGCTGTAGTCTATAAGGATGGTAAAGCTACACATATTAATCATCATGGAAAGTTAGTACATAATAAATGGTATAAAAAACTTAATGTTTTTCATAAAGGGTATTCTATTGCAGAAGATCAACATGGTTGGTTTCATATAGATATTAATGGTGATCCTGTTTACCAGCAGAGATTTAAAATGGTAGAAGCATTTTATAATGGGATGGCAAAAGTTGAAACTTTTGAAGGTGTGTTAGGACAAATCGATATTACCGGAAATGTAAAGTTTAGTATTTTTGATTTAGGTAAAGAATCTCAAGTGCATAGGATTTCTGCAGAACTTTCAGCCTTTTGGAAAACTTACCTAACAAGCGTTGCTATTGAACTTGATTTGTTAAATATTTTACCTGCAACTGTGCCGTTTTTATCTAAAAAGTTAAACATTATCGTACCAAATCTAGAAAGGCTGTTAAGGGCGTTGTGGGAAATAGGGTTTATTGATTACGATAAGGACAAGGACTTATGGCAACTATCATCAAAAGGTAAGTGTTTTAAGGAAATACCATTTTTGCCAAAAGCAGCAACGATGTGGGCAAGAGTTGCCGCTGAAAAGAATTGGTTAAAGATTGCCGATATACTAAAACAGAAGTCAATCTCTTCATTTGAATCTTTTAAGGAAAGAGAAGCATCAGAAGATAAGAAAATAGCGTTTTACCAAGCATTGCTAGGATATTCTAGGTTTGATACTAAAGAGTTTAATTCTAGGATTAATATAGATGGTGCTAAGAATATATTGCTATTTGGTGTACACTCTTTATTTCTTGCTTATTCTGATATACACAATAAAGGTTCCATAGGCCTATATAACGAACATAAAGTGCCAAGACAGTTAGTAGAAAATTTAAAAGTCAAACTTATAACTCAGGAAGAACTATCAGCTACAAATTATGAATTAGGTGTCTTTTGCCGCTTTCTACAGCATTATGATGATGATAAAGTATTATCTTATTTAAAATTGGTCAAAGGAATATCTCGTATTTTATTGATAGAAACTATTTTAGATTACCGCTCTCCAGCTGGAGGCTCTGTAGATATTAATGTCATGGTTGAAACAGGAGGTAAACTAAGAACATTAAGCGATTGGGAAAAAATACTCAAACAAGTAAAAGGATTCAAAATTTTTGCTGTTATACCTTTAACAGATTACTTATCAGTTATTGATGTCAGGTGTTAATCATATGGAAACATTACAAAAAAATGGTTTTTTTATTATCAAAAATCTGGTTCCTTTAGAGCTAATAACTCAGTCTTTAAGTGATATAACAAATAAGATATCAAAGCTATCCCAAGAACTAAGTGTTTCAACTTCTGACTACTTAAACTGTACCGGCAGATGGGGCACGTCATCTCAGGTAACTAGAATTGTATCTCAAGTATTAGATAAAATTATTAAAAATTATCTTGAAAAGTCACTTCAATGCCAGATACTGCAGAAAAAATCAAATGTTATATGTAAAACTGCTGATTTAATAGATGCAGTTCCCTTCCATCAGGACATCTCTTATAGCTTTAATGACCCTTATCATTTTTCTGTTTGGCTAGCTTTGAATAATGTCAATAAAACTTCAGGTGCACTACAAGTTATAGAAGATAGTCACAACTGGAAAATACAGCCTCTAGTTGATTTTTGGCATCCATACTTTTTGGATCAATACTCGGATAACCGGGAAAATTATAAAATTAAGTCACTACCTATTTCAGCAGGAGATGCGATAGTTTTTGATTCACGGTTATGGCATGGTAGTGATAAGAATATAGATGCTAAAGATAGGTTTGCTTATGTTACGAGATGGGTTGTAAAAGATAAAAGTCTTCCTTGTGTGCCAAAACCTCAGCCTTCAGTTTTTGGTATATTAAACTGTGGTGCATTAACAGAATTTATACTGAGAGAATACTTATCATTATTTCGTCGCCAGGAAAGTATAAAAATAAAAAATATGGAAGAACTTATTAAGAGCTGGTTAGCCTTTATTACAGACACAACTACAAATATTTCTGAGGTCAACACTGCTGAAGCTAAGCGAGATTTATATAAACTACTTATTCTGAATCAAGCGTCAGCACTACATGATGCTGGAGACATTTCAGGAAAAATATACAAAAATTTATGGTTTTCACTGCTTGTATTTCTCAATAAAAAAGTCAATGTGGTGGAGCTAGCATTATAAATGAACAAAAGTAGAGTTGGTAGTTTCAAGTATATATTGGTGTTCATTTTGAATATCTTATCCAAGTTTAAGCTTAATGTGCTTGTAATGTTCCTGGTTGCCCTAGTAGTGGCTGTTGATTTATCTTTTAGAAAGTATTTAGTAAAAAATATCTTAGATACAGCTGTAAAATATCAAGAAGGTAATGTAATTGAAAATCTTTTATTACCTGTAAGCGCTTATGTTTGTATGGCATTACTTATTACTACTGCTTTTAGATTCTATGGCTATTTTGTTGACATTCGAATGTTTACCTCAATGCGTCAAAAAATAGCTGATATGTCTTTTTACAGGCTGCTTCAGCAAGACCATTCCTATTATCAAAACAACCTATCCGGAAGTTTAGTATATAAGGTCAGTAACTTAATGGATAGTGTGATAGAGCTAATAAGACTGCTTATAGACTGTTTCTTTAGTTATAGTATAGCATTAATCTTGGCTATTTATACTTTATCACTAGTAAATATAAAGTTTGCAATAGCTACATTCATTTGGGTGAACATTTTTATTTTGATTTCGGTTTTCAGTTTTCGGGTGCTTACCAGATTAGCCGATGATCATTCTAAACAAAGTTCACAAGTAATAGCGGGTATAGCCGACAGTATTTTAAATGTTATATCAGTAAGGTTATTTTCTCGGCAAGCGCATGAGAGGCATAAATTTTTTCAAGTATGCAAGAAAAAAACTATTGCAGAAAGAAAATTACAATGGGCATACTTTTGGCTTTGGTTTATATATGGCTATTCATTTGACCTACTACAAGCAGTAAATTTGTATTTTTTAATCCATGATTATCAATTGAACAAAATTGCAATAGGAGATATTGCTCTTGTACTTGGAATTAATATATCCATTGTAGAGTTTCTTAACCATTTAACTAAAAATCTTACCCAATTTTCTGCTCACTTTGGCAAAGTTTTATATGCATTGCCAATCTTAACTACTGTACCGGAAATTCAAGATAAGAAAAACGCTAAGGAATTAAATATATTAAGCAGAAAGATAACATTTAATAATGTTTCTTTTTCTTATGAAGGTCAGAAGCCATTATTTCAAGATTTTTCAGTTACTATTAATCCTTGCGAAAAAGTAGGTCTAATTGGTTATTCTGGAGGTGGTAAATCTACTTTTATAAACCTAATCCTAAGACTATTTGATGTTAAAAAAGGTAATATACAGATTGATAATCAAGTAGTATCGGAAGTTACACAGAGTTCTTTGAGGCAGCACATATCTGTAATACCTCAAGACCCATTGTTATTTCATGATACTATTTTAGCAAATATTATGTATGGTAAACTTCGATCTACTGTCAAAGAAATAATGAGAGCTGCCAAGCTAGCTGGTATTCACGATTTTATTATGACTCTACCCGATCAATATGAAACTATAGTTGGAGAAAAAGGTATAAAGCTATCTGGAGGGGAAAGACAAAGAATAATCATAGCGAGAGCATTTCTAAAAAACGCTCCGATATTATTTCTCGATGAGCCAACTAGTCAGTTAGATTCTATAACAGAGAAAACAATTCAAATGAGTTTATTTAAGTTGATGGAAAATAAAACCACCATTACTATAGCACACCGTATTTCTACACTTTTACATATGGACCGAATTCTAGTATTTGACAAAGGAAAAATTGTCCAAGATGGTAAACATTCTGAACTAGTTTGCAAGAAAGGTCTTTATAAAGAACTTTGGGATGCTCAAATTGGCTGTCTAAATATCAAAAAAGAAAATGGAAAAAACTATCGACCTGAGAAGTGACACTACAACTTTACAAAGCTCCAACGTTATACACGCAATAAGTAGTGCAATCGTTGGAGATTTTGCTTACGGTGAAGACAAAAGCTGTAACAACTTATCGGAATATTGTAAACAATTATTCAAAGTAGAAGAAGCATTGTTCGTAACCAGTGGTATGCTTGCAAATAGGTTAGCTATTGCCAGTCAAACAAGTCCTGGTGATGAACTAATTACTCATTATAATTATCATGTTAATTTTTTCGATAGTGCAGGCAATGCAAAAGTAAATAGTATAGTGTTTAACTGTATTAGGAATAATACCGGAATCTTAGATATTGATGAAGTAGAATATGCTATTAACTCTAAACCGAGATATAAAATTTTTGCTCAGGTGAGTCTAGTTTCTATAGAAAATAGTATAAACGGGTTTAACGGTAAAATTTATCCTTTTAAGAAACAAGTAGAGTTATATAATTTCTTAAAAGCTCACAATATAAGTCTTCATTTAGATGGTGCGAGAATATTTAATGCTCATGCTGAAACAAATGTTGCTTTAGCTGACTATGCTAAATATGTAGATACAATGAGCTTTTCTTTTACTAAAGGACTTGGAGCTCCTTTTGGTTCAATGCTTATGGGTAAAAGAGAGATAATTGAAAAGGCTAAGAAGTTACAGGTTTGGTTGGGGAGTGGTTATCATCAAATTGGGTACTGCGCTAATGCAGCAAAATATGTACTACAGAATAATATCTCTAGGCTTAAAGAAGATAATAAGCTCGCTAAATTGTTTGCAGACAAGATTAAAGAAATTCCACATGTAAAGCTGATACTACCTTATCCAGAAACTAACATAGTAAGCTTTAGTATAAAAGAACTAAATGTGACTAATGAGTTTTTTTTGAGTAAATGCCAAGCTTATGGTTTATTGCTCTTTCCTTGGCTCGAATCTCATATAAGAGCAGTTGTTCATCTTGGTATAGAGGAAGCAGACATAATAAATGCTGCTGAAATTATAAAGGAGGTTGTATTAAATTTAGTATGAGAGTAAAAATAGATTTCTTTAGCGATTCAAACACTAATCCTTCATCTGAAATGAGGGAAGTAATGGCTAAAGCAAAAGTTGGAAATGAAGCTGCATGTGAAGATCCAACTGTAAACGAATTAATAGAAACCACATGTAAAATATTAGGTAAGCCAGCAGGAATATTTTTGATTTCGGGAACGATGTGTAATGTAATTGCTTATAAAGTGCACATTCAAAGACCTGGTGATTATTTGTTACTCGATGAAACTTCGCATCCATTAATAGTGCAATCTGGATTAATTGCAGCCCAGGCACATGCCACTCCTTTACCTATTAAAGGAACAAGAGGAATATTTACTGGAGAGCAAATCGTTGAGTTTATTACTCGTCCTAGCTTAAGGAATGTTCCAAAAGTTGGGCTTGTTTCTGTCGAACAAACAACGAATTTTGGTGGTGGAGCTGTGTGGCCTTTAGAGTATATTCAAGAGATCTCAAGTCTCTGCAAAAAGAACGACGTATCCTCTCATTTAGATGGAGCAAGGCTGTTCAATGCTTGTGCTTATGCTAAAATATCTCCAAAAGAATATGCAAATTATTTTGATTCGGTGTTTATTGATTTTAGTAAGGGATTAGGCGCTCCAATGGGTGCAGTATTGGCTGGAAGTGAAGAGTTTATTGAAAAAGCTTGGTACTATAAGTTTCAAATTGGCGGAGGTATGCACCAAGCTGGCATTATTTCAGCTGCATGTTTATATGCTCTCAACAACAACATGAATTCTTTAATAGAAGATCATAAAAAAATGCAGCACCTTATAAAAGGTCTTAGCTCTATAGATCAAGTTATAATCAATATTGACCTATACAAAACTAATATAGCGTATTTCTCATTACGTACTGATTGTATATCTGCTCAAGAATTAATAAATATACTAATGACAAATTATGGAATTAGGATGGCTAACATAAGAGGTAAAATCAGAGTTATAACACATAGAGATATAAGCTGTGAAGATATTAATACTACTATATCTACTATAAGAAAGATACTGAATAGGTAATTTCGATTGTTATCAATTTTCTACATTAATGGTTTGCAAACTTCTTGTAAAACAATATTATACCAACATAGTATTATGCTAGTATTTGCATGGAACTGTTTGGGGAATAGGTGTGAACTTTGTTTTCTTTCAATATTTACTATTCTTTTTTGGATATGTGCTACTTTACTTCTCAAGGCAGAGTATACCAATTGCTCTACCACTGTTAATAGATACTGACCATGTAAAATTAAGCTATTTTTTTGCCTGCTTTTCTTTTTTTTACGGAGTATCGAAATTCTTTAACGGGATAATCATGGACTTCAAAGATAATCCATTATTTATGTTTGGGCTATGCAATATTGTAACTGGAATATCAACCATTGGTATAATTTTATCATACAATAACCTAACCTTATTACTGTTAACATTGATATTATTAGCTTGGGCACAAGGAGTAGGTTGGCCAGCTATTACCAAGTTTATGATTACAAACTCTAGTATCTCTTCAATTGCATCATTGTGGGGGGTTATGAGTGCATCTCAGCAACTTGGTTCTTGCCTTACTTTAATTGTGTTACCAAGTATAATCAAAATATATGGTGTAAAAAGTGCATTTTTGTATTCTGGCCTCTTATGCTTACTTTTTGGAATTTACATAACATTAAAAGCATATTACAGAGAAAGTACTACTCCTACTATCTATAAGGTGCAGAAACCTAAAATTGGCATTAAGGTGACAAGTTCCATATGGTTTCTATGTTATGCTACTTTTTGTACTTATATTATAAAAATGGGAATCTTCTTTTGGTTTCCTATAATTTTAAAAGATAGATTACAAATCTCTCTTGTACAATCCTCACTAATCACAGGTGTCTATGATTTGGGTGGAATCCTTGGAACTTTAATCACAGGAAGAATTAGTGATATGTATTTCTTTCAAAATAGAAGTTTGCTAGCATTACTTTACATGCTGGGTATAGCACTCACTTTTATTGGAATGAACTTTTGTCAAAACATAGTTCTTATGAGTCTTGGTGCAGCTTTATCAGGATTTTTTATATTTGGAGTACAAGTACTAACAGGTGTTATAGCTGTAGACATTGCTCCACAAAATAATGTATGTACAATTGTAAGCTTGACAGGATTATTTGGGTATATTGCAAGTTCAATATTTTCATGTGTAGTTTTAGGGTTACTTGTGGAATGTTTTGGTAATAACATGATGTTCTCATTCTTCTTTATTTGTTCTGTTATTATATCCATTTGCTTTTGCGTATTATCAAGCAGGAACCTAAAACAACTGCATAAAGTTGACATAGGGAATATTTCTTAACATTAAACTTCCCAGGTAAACTTAGATTTTTTGCCCAGAGAGTAAACATTGTAACCATATCTTAGCAACAGTTCACTATCTAATAAATTACGAAAGTCAAAAATATTAGGTGTAGCCATAACATCCTTTAAAATTACAAAGTCTTGACTTTTAAATTCCCTCCACTCCGTTAACAATAACAAGGCTTCTGCGCCCCTTGCAGCTTCTATAGCGTTATCCGCGTACTCTATATCCTTTAGAACTTGCCTAGCATTATTCATTCCCACTGGGTCATATGCAGTAATTTTAGCGTTGTTATTCACTAACAATTTTGCGACATCTATAGCTGGACTATTTCTTACATCATCAGTACCAGGTTTAAAAGTTAGCCCCCATATCGCTATTTTTTTATTTTGAGCTCCATTTAGAGCATATTCTACCTTTTTAGCGATGTTTGTTATATGATTATAGTTAGATTCCTTAACTGAATTTAAAATTTGTAGCTTGACATTATGATCTTCAGCAATCCTTATCAAAGCTGACAAATCTTTAGGAAAACAGGATCCTCCAAATCCTGGGCCAGCTTTTAGAAATTCCCTACCTATTCTATGGTCCATCCCCATGCCATTAGCTAAAAGGTCGATGTCTGCTTCTAACATCTCACATAAACCTGCCATTTCATTGATAAAAGCAATTTTTGTTGCTAGAAAGGCATTAGAAGCATATTTAATCATTTCAGCTGTAACTGTATCAGTGACTATTAACGGAATATTCCTATCTGTAAATGATCTATATATAGCTTCTAGTTTTACTCTAGCTCGCTTAGTTTTTACTCCTATTATTATTCTATCTGGATATAAAAAATCTGATACTGCAGAGCCTTGCTTGAGAAACTCTGGATTAACTCCCAAATCAAAGTTGTAGCCCTTATTAGATAAATAATTATATATATTTTTTGTAGTACCAGGAGGAATAGTTGATTTTATAACTATTAAGCAATCTTGATTAACTCTCTCAGAAACTTTACTTATTGAATTATATACATTTTTTAAATCCGCATTTCCTAAGGAGTCTGATGGAGTATCTACAGTTACAAACACTACTTCTGTGTTGGGATTTATTTGAGAATACGAATCGAAGAATCTTATCCTTTGTAACTTTATATTATTCTCTAAATAGTCTGCTAATCCAGGCTCATATATAGGAATTTTTCCTAATTTCAATAATTCAATCTTCTTAGTATTTATGTCAATGCAATCAACGTTATGACCCTGCTCTGATAACATTGCACAAGATACTAAACCTACATACCCTATTCCTATAATGGTTATATACATCTTGTCATTACCTTAAAAATATCCTAATGTAGCTCAACTGCTTAAACATTTAAAAAGAACATCATTAACAATTAGAGTCATAAATTTTTACTCTAGCGTTGCATACATTATTTTTCTTAATTACTTTACTTTCTGAATAAACTATAAACAAAGTCGATGGTATTAATATTAAAATACCATACAAAGCACTTTTATCAGGCAACTCATTAAACATAACATATGTTACTATTGCAGAAATTATTAGCTCTATGTATCTATATGGTGCAAGTGCAGTAGCATCTGCAAGAGTAAAAGCTTTTAATATGAAGAACAGAATTAGATTTGAATTAATTCCCAAAATCAGTAGTAATACTAATTCTAACAAGGAAGGCAAATGCCAATAAAACAGCAAAGGCACAGTGGAAAAAATAGTTGTTGTTAGAGCTGAATAAAATAACATACTTATTACTGACTCTTTTATTGCGAGTTTCTTATTAAGTATGTCTAATATAGCAAAGATTAATGTAGATACAATAAAAATAAAAATTTTAGGATTAAAGTCTTCACTATAAGCTTTGGTAGTAATAGCAATACCAACAAAGCCAATAACAGTTACTGACCATCTTTGCCAAATTATATTTTCATTTAGTAAAGGGATTGCAAGAAGTATAACAAATAATGGTATAGAAAAACTTATAATTGTTGCAGTTACTATGGGAAAAATAGCTAACCCATAGGTCCACAAGGTTATTCCAACAAATAACAATACTCCTCTAGTTATCTGAATAGATATTTGACTTGTTTTAAAAGCTTCTCTTCCATAGTAAAGCATAAAAGGTACAAGGGTAATAGTGCTAAATAAAAAGCGGAAAAAGATTACTTCAAAACTTTGGAGATGTAAACTTAGATATTTTGATATAGTATCATTAGCTACACTACTAAATAAACTAAGTATAAACCAGATAACTCCAAGTAAATAAGCTCTTAGTCTGTAATCCACAAAACTCCTAATTTAATATACAAACTTCCATGATGTGCTCATATAACTTCGCTGCAAAAAAGGTTGATAGCATACAGGCTCTCTTCTACTTACTGTTCTAACCATATTCACAAATTTTTGCTAAAAGTAGCATTAGAAGTATTATACAAGATATGTCTTTAATTGCGTAATTTTAATAGATTTAGAATAGAGATTATCTGAGCAGGGAGTTACTGACTGATTTTTTTGTAATATAAGATAAGAATGATAGACATTAGACTTCTTTCAAAATTCATGTATGGAGCTCAAAATTGTGAATTGCAGCAATCAAATTAAACCTTAAACCAAAACGTTTTCGTCGGTTTCTATACCTGTCCGAGATGATTTTAAACCTTTTCAATAAGCCAATTACGTTTTCAACAATTGCCCTTTGGCTCATAAGTGCCCTGTTCTCTTTTTTTTGTTCTTTGCTTAACGGATTCTTTTTCATTTTCCTGTGCGGTAATACAACATTTTTGTGTATCTTCTGCATTCCCCTGTAGCCGGCATCAGCTAAGATTTTGGTGTCCGGTAATATTGCTACCTTTGATTCTCTAAACATCCGAAAATCGTGTTTTCTACCATTCGAGAAAGATGTGCATATGACTTTTTTACTCTTCTTCTCTGTTACTATTTGTGTTTTTATAGTATGCCTTTTTTTCTTTCCAGAGTAGAAGGGCTTTTGCTTTTTTTTGGTCTCTCTACTGGCGTTTCAGTTCCGTCTATTACTAAAACTTCATATTCTACATCACTCTTTAATAGCTCTTTTTTTCCTGGTAATGCAAAATCTGGATGTTTTATTAATATGTCTTCTACCTATCTTATTATTTTAAAACTGTTACTTTCACTCATGCCATAGCTTTGCCCAATATGAAAATATGTACGATATTCTCTTATATATTCCAGTGCCATAAGTAGCCTGTCTTCTATGCAAAGTTTACTTTTTCTTCCACTTCTAGCTTTTTTTCTTTTATCCTCCACTTCTAGAATTTCTACCATTCGCTCAAATGTTGCTTTTTTTACCCCTGTTAAACGTCGAAACTTTTCTCCTTCTAACTTTTCTATTTCCTTATATTTCATGCTTTCAAATACTTCATCTTACACTCCCTCTAACAATTTTGAAAGAAGTCTAATGTTGGTAAAATTGCCACAATCGTCCCAGCGGTCAGTAAAAATGCTAACTTCTTGCTCCCGATTATCTTATTTTTCTTAACCTTTATTGGGTTTAATTTTTTTATTTTCCCTTTTAGCTTTTTGAAGCCTTTTTTGAACACGTTGCCCTTTTTCAGCTCTTTCTCTACGGGTTTCGTTTTGAAGCTTTTTATTTTTTCTTTTATTCCTTTTTTATCTTTTTTTACTTTAGAGGTCTTCTGCTCTAGTGCCATCAACTTTAGAGGTTGCTCATGTAGCGGTTTTGGCTTATCGTTTGAAATTTTAGCTTCTTGATCCTTAGTTACGGCTTTATGTTTTTTGGGCGAAATTATATTCTTCAAGCCCTTCTTTGCTTTTTTGTATAAGTTCTTTATCTTGCTTGGCATTTCAAAAATTTATCTATTACTTCCTGGTTGTCCTCTATCATTGCATTTGCCTCCTGCTGCAGACATTTAATATTTTTTGATGTAATATTATCCATCTCAGCCGACGCTACTTTTAGTTGTGATTGAATAGACTTCTTTCAAAATTGTTAGAGGGAGTGTAAGATGAAGTATTTGAAAGCATGAAATATAAGGAAATAGAAAAGTTAGAAGGAGAAAAGTTTCGACGTTTAACAGGGGTAAAAAAAGCAACATTTGAGCGAATGGTAGAAATTCTAGAAGTGGAGGATAAAAGAAAAAAAGCTAGAAGTGGAAGAAAAAGTAAACTTTGCATAGAAGACAGGCTACTTATGGCACTGGAATATATAAGAGAATATCGTACATATTTTCATATTGGGCAAAGCTATGGCATGAGTGAAAGTAACAGTTTTAAAATAATAAGATAGGTAGAAGACATATTAATAAAACATCCAGATTTTGCATTACCAGGAAAAAAAGAGCTATTAAAGAGTGATGTAGAATATGAAGTTTTAGTAATAGACGGAACTGAAACGCCAGTAGAGAGACCAAAAAAAAGCAAAAGCCCTTCTACTCTGGAAAGAAAAAAAGGCATACTATAAAAACACAAATAGTAACAGAGAAGAAGAGTAAAAAAGTCATATGCACATCTTTCTCGAATGGTAGAAAACACGATTTTCGGATGTTTAGAGAATCAAAGGTAGCAATATTACCGGACACCAAAATCTTAGCTGATGCCGGCTACAGGGGAATGCAGAAGATACACAAAAATGTTGTATTACCGCACAGGAAAATGAAAAAGAATCCGTTAAGCAAAGAACAAAAAAAAGAGAACAGGGCACTTATGAGCCAAAGGGCAATTGTTGAAAACGTAATTGGCTTATTGAAAAGGTTTAAAATCATCTCGGACAGGTATAGAAACCGACGAAAACGTTTTGGTTTAAGGTTTAATTTGATTGCTGCAATTCACAATTTTGAGCTCCATACATGAATTTTGAAAGAAGTCTAATGTCTATCATTCTTATCTTATATTACAAAAAAATCAGTCAGTAACTCCCTGCTCAGATAATCTCTATTCTAAATCTATTAAAATTACGCAATTAAAGACATATCTTGTATAATACTTCTAATGCTACTTTTAGCAAAAATTTGTGAATATGGTTAGAACAGTAAGTAGAAGAGAGCCTGTATGCTATCAACCTTTTTTGCAGCGAAGTTATATGAGCACATCATGGAAGTTTGTATATTAAATTAGGAGTTTTGTGGATTACAGACTAAGAGCTTATTTACTTGGAGTTATCTGGTTTATACTTAGTTTATTTAGTAGTGTAGCTAATGATACTATATCAAAATATCTAAGTTTACATCTCCAAAGTTTTGAAGTAATCTTTTTCCGCTTTTTATTTAGCACTATTACCCTTGTACCTTTTATGCTTTACTATGGAAGAGAAGCTTTTAAAACAAGTCAAATATCTATTCAGATAACTAGAGGAGTATTGTTATTTGTTGGAATAACCTTGTGGACCTATGGGTTAGCTATTTTTCCCATAGTAACTGCAACAATTATAAGTTTTTCTATACCATTATTTGTTATACTTCTTGCAATCCCTTTACTAAATGAAAATATAATTTGGCAAAGATGGTCAGTAACTGTTATTGGCTTTGTTGGTATTGCTATTACTACCAAAGCTTATAGTGAAGACTTTAATCCTAAAATTTTTATTTTTATTGTATCTACATTAATCTTTGCTATATTAGACATACTTAATAAGAAACTCGCAATAAAAGAGTCAGTAATAAGTATGTTATTTTATTCAGCTCTAACAACAACTATTTTTTCCACTGTGCCTTTGCTGTTTTATTGGCATTTGCCTTCCTTGTTAGAATTAGTATTACTACTGATTTTGGGAATTAATTCAAATCTAATTCTGTTCTTCATATTAAAAGCTTTTACTCTTGCAGATGCTACTGCACTTGCACCATATAGATACATAGAGCTAATAATTTCTGCAATAGTAACATATGTTATGTTTAATGAGTTGCCTGATAAAAGTGCTTTGTATGGTATTTTAATATTAATACCATCGACTTTGTTTATAGTTTATTCAGAAAGTAAAGTAATTAAGAAAAATAATGTATGCAACGCTAGAGTAAAAATTTATGACTCTAATTGTTAATGATGTTCTTTTTAAATGTTTAAGCAGTTGAGCTACATTAGGATATTTTTAAGGTAATGACAAGATGTATATAACCATTATAGGAATAGGGTATGTAGGTTTAGTATCTTGTGCAATGTTATCAGAGCAGGGTCATAACGTTGATTGCATTGACATAAATACTAAGAAGATTGAATTATTGAAATTAGGAAAAATTCCTATATATGAGCCTGGATTAGCAGACTATTTAGAGAATAATATAAAGTTACAAAGGATAAGATTCTTCGATTCGTATTCTCAAATAAATCCCAACACAGAAGTAGTGTTTGTAACTGTAGATACTCCATCAGACTCCTTAGGAAATGCGGATTTAAAAAATGTATATAATTCAATAAGTAAAGTTTCTGAGAGAGTTAATCAAGATTGCTTAATAGTTATAAAATCAACTATTCCTCCTGGTACTACAAAAAATATATATAATTATTTATCTAATAAGGGCTACAACTTTGATTTGGGAGTTAATCCAGAGTTTCTCAAGCAAGGCTCTGCAGTATCAGATTTTTTATATCCAGATAGAATAATAATAGGAGTAAAAACTAAGCGAGCTAGAGTAAAACTAGAAGCTATATATAGATCATTTACAGATAGGAATATTCCGTTAATAGTCACTGATACAGTTACAGCTGAAATGATTAAATATGCTTCTAATGCCTTTCTAGCAACAAAAATTGCTTTTATCAATGAAATGGCAGGTTTATGTGAGATGTTAGAAGCAGACATCGACCTTTTAGCTAATGGCATGGGGATGGACCATAGAATAGGTAGGGAATTTCTAAAAGCTGGCCCAGGATTTGGAGGATCCTGTTTTCCTAAAGATTTGTCAGCTTTGATAAGGATTGCTGAAGATCATAATGTCAAGCTACAAATTTTAAATTCAGTTAAGGAATCTAACTATAATCATATAACAAACATCGCTAAAAAGGTAGAATATGCTCTAAATGGAGCTCAAAATAAAAAAATAGCGATATGGGGGCTAACTTTTAAACCTGGTACTGATGATGTAAGAAATAGTCCAGCTATAGATGTCGCAAAATTGTTAGTGAATAACAACGCTAAAATTACTGCATATGACCCAGTGGGAATGAATAATGCTAGGCAAGTTCTAAAGGATATAGAGTACGCGGATAACGCTATAGAAGCTGCAAGGGGCGCAGAAGCCTTGTTATTGTTAACGGAGTGGAGGGAATTTAAAAGTCAAGACTTTGTAATTTTAAAGGATGTTATGGCTACACCTAATATTTTTGACTTTCGTAATTTATTAGATAGTGAACTGTTGCTAAGATATGGTTACAATGTTTACTCTCTGGGCAAAAAATCTAAGTTTACCTGGGAAGTTTAATGTTAAGAAATATTCCCTATGTCAACTTTATGCAGTTGTTTTAGGTTCCTGCTTGATAATACGCAAAAGCAAATGGATATAATAACAGAACAAATAAAGAAGAATGAGAACATCATGTTATTACCAAAACATTCCACAAGTAACCCTAAAACTACACATGAAAATATTGAACTTGCAATATACCCAAATAATCCTGTCAAGCTTACAATTGTACATACATTATTTTGTGGAGCAATGTCTACAGCTATAACACCTGTTAGTACTTGTACTCCAAATATAAAAAATCCTGATAAAGCTGCACCAAGACTCATAAGAACTATGTTTTGACAAAAGTTCATTCCAATAAAAGTGAGTGCTATACCCAGCATGTAAAGTAATGCTAGCAAACTTCTATTTTGAAAGAAATACATATCACTAATTCTTCCTGTGATTAAAGTTCCAAGGATTCCACCCAAATCATAGACACCTGTGATTAGTGAGGATTGTACAAGAGAGATTTGTAATCTATCTTTTAAAATTATAGGAAACCAAAAGAAGATTCCCATTTTTATAATATAAGTACAAAAAGTAGCATAACATAGAAACCATATGGAACTTGTCACCTTAATGCCAATTTTAGGTTTCTGCACCTTATAGATAGTAGGAGTAGTACTTTCTCTGTAATATGCTTTTAATGTTATGTAAATTCCAAAAAGTAAGCATAAGAGGCCAGAATACAAAAATGCACTTTTTACACCATATATTTTGATTATACTTGGTAACACAATTAAAGTAAGGCAAGAACCAAGTTGCTGAGATGCACTCATAACCCCCCACAATGATGCAATTGAAGAGATACTAGAGTTTGTAATCATAAACTTGGTAATAGCTGGCCAACCTACTCCTTGTGCCCAAGCTAATAATATCAATGTTAACAGTAATAAGGTTAGGTTATTGTATGATAAAATTATACCAATGGTTGATATTCCAGTTACAATATTGCATAGCCCAAACATAAATAATGGATTATCTTTGAAGTCCATGATTATCCCGTTAAAGAATTTCGATACTCCGTAAAAAAAAGAAAAGCAGGCAAAAAAATAGCTTAATTTTACATGGTCAGTATCTATTAACAGTGGTAGAGCAATTGGTATACTCTGCCTTGAGAAGTAAAGTAGCACATATCCAAAAAAGAATAGTAAATATTGAAAGAAAACAAAGTTCACACCTATTCCCCAAACAGTTCCATGCAAATACTAGCATAATACTATGTTGGTATAATATTGTTTTACAAGAAGTTTGCAAACCATTAATGTAGAAAATTGATAACAAT
This sequence comes from Wolbachia endosymbiont (group A) of Longitarsus flavicornis, assembly GCF_963931955.1. Classification (NCBI taxonomy): domain Bacteria; kingdom Pseudomonadati; phylum Pseudomonadota; class Alphaproteobacteria; order Rickettsiales; family Anaplasmataceae; genus Wolbachia; species Wolbachia endosymbiont (group A) of Longitarsus flavicornis. Next base: position 1,210,697 of record NZ_OZ008337.1, read on the forward strand.
CGAAATTACCTATTCAGTATCTTTCTTATAGTAGATATAGTAGTATTAATATCTTCACAGCTTATATCTCTATGTGTTATAACTCTGATTTTACCTCTTATGTTAGCCATCCTAATTCCATAATTTGTCATTAGTATATTTATTAATTCTTGAGCAGATATACAATCAGTACGTAATGAGAAATACGCTATATTAGTTTTGTATAGGTCAATATTGATTATAACTTGATCTATAGAGCTAAGACCTTTTATAAGGTGCTGCATTTTTTTATGATCTTCTATTAAAGAATTCATGTTGTTGTTGAGAGCATATAAACATGCAGCTGAAATAATGCCAGCTTGGTGCATACCTCCGCCAATTTGAAACTTATAGTACCAAGCTTTTTCAATAAACTCTTCACTTCCAGCCAATACTGCACCCATTGGAGCGCCTAATCCCTTACTAAAATCAATAAACACCGAATCAAAATAATTTGCATATTCTTTTGGAGATATTTTAGCATAAGCACAAGCATTGAACAGCCTTGCTCCATCTAAATGAGAGGATACGTCGTTCTTTTTGCAGAGACTTGAGATCTCTTGAATATACTCTAAAGGCCACACAGCTCCACCACCAAAATTCGTTGTTTGTTCGACAGAAACAAGCCCAACTTTTGGAACATTCCTTAAGCTAGGACGAGTAATAAACTCAACGATTTGCTCTCCAGTAAATATTCCTCTTGTTCCTTTAATAGGTAAAGGAGTGGCATGTGCCTGGGCTGCAATTAATCCAGATTGCACTATTAATGGATGCGAAGTTTCATCGAGTAACAAATAATCACCAGGTCTTTGAATGTGCACTTTATAAGCAATTACATTACACATCGTTCCCGAAATCAAAAATATTCCTGCTGGCTTACCTAATATTTTACATGTGGTTTCTATTAATTCGTTTACAGTTGGATCTTCACATGCAGCTTCATTTCCAACTTTTGCTTTAGCCATTACTTCCCTCATTTCAGATGAAGGATTAGTGTTTGAATCGCTAAAGAAATCTATTTTTACTCTCATACTAAATTTAATACAACCTCCTTTATAATTTCAGCAGCATTTATTATGTCTGCTTCCTCTATACCAAGATGAACAACTGCTCTTATATGAGATTCGAGCCAAGGAAAGAGCAATAAACCATAAGCTTGGCATTTACTCAAAAAAAACTCATTAGTCACATTTAGTTCTTTTATACTAAAGCTTACTATGTTAGTTTCTGGATAAGGTAGTATCAGCTTTACATGTGGAATTTCTTTAATCTTGTCTGCAAACAATTTAGCGAGCTTATTATCTTCTTTAAGCCTAGAGATATTATTCTGTAGTACATATTTTGCTGCATTAGCGCAGTACCCAATTTGATGATAACCACTCCCCAACCAAACCTGTAACTTCTTAGCCTTTTCAATTATCTCTCTTTTACCCATAAGCATTGAACCAAAAGGAGCTCCAAGTCCTTTAGTAAAAGAAAAGCTCATTGTATCTACATATTTAGCATAGTCAGCTAAAGCAACATTTGTTTCAGCATGAGCATTAAATATTCTCGCACCATCTAAATGAAGACTTATATTGTGAGCTTTTAAGAAATTATATAACTCTACTTGTTTCTTAAAAGGATAAATTTTACCGTTAAACCCGTTTATACTATTTTCTATAGAAACTAGACTCACCTGAGCAAAAATTTTATATCTCGGTTTAGAGTTAATAGCATATTCTACTTCATCAATATCTAAGATTCCGGTATTATTCCTAATACAGTTAAACACTATACTATTTACTTTTGCATTGCCTGCACTATCGAAAAAATTAACATGATAATTATAATGAGTAATTAGTTCATCACCAGGACTTGTTTGACTGGCAATAGCTAACCTATTTGCAAGCATACCACTGGTTACGAACAATGCTTCTTCTACTTTGAATAATTGTTTACAATATTCCGATAAGTTGTTACAGCTTTTGTCTTCACCGTAAGCAAAATCTCCAACGATTGCACTACTTATTGCGTGTATAACGTTGGAGCTTTGTAAAGTTGTAGTGTCACTTCTCAGGTCGATAGTTTTTTCCATTTTCTTTTTTGATATTTAGACAGCCAATTTGAGCATCCCAAAGTTCTTTATAAAGACCTTTCTTGCAAACTAGTTCAGAATGTTTACCATCTTGGACAATTTTTCCTTTGTCAAATACTAGAATTCGGTCCATATGTAAAAGTGTAGAAATACGGTGTGCTATAGTAATGGTGGTTTTATTTTCCATCAACTTAAATAAACTCATTTGAATTGTTTTCTCTGTTATAGAATCTAACTGACTAGTTGGCTCATCGAGAAATAATATCGGAGCGTTTTTTAGAAATGCTCTCGCTATGATTATTCTTTGTCTTTCCCCTCCAGATAGCTTTATACCTTTTTCTCCAACTATAGTTTCATATTGATCGGGTAGAGTCATAATAAAATCGTGAATACCAGCTAGCTTGGCAGCTCTCATTATTTCTTTGACAGTAGATCGAAGTTTACCATACATAATATTTGCTAAAATAGTATCATGAAATAACAATGGGTCTTGAGGTATTACAGATATGTGCTGCCTCAAAGAACTCTGTGTAACTTCCGATACTACTTGATTATCAATCTGTATATTACCTTTTTTAACATCAAATAGTCTTAGGATTAGGTTTATAAAAGTAGATTTACCACCTCCAGAATAACCAATTAGACCTACTTTTTCGCAAGGATTAATAGTAACTGAAAAATCTTGAAATAATGGCTTCTGACCTTCATAAGAAAAAGAAACATTATTAAATGTTATCTTTCTGCTTAATATATTTAATTCCTTAGCGTTTTTCTTATCTTGAATTTCCGGTACAGTAGTTAAGATTGGCAATGCATATAAAACTTTGCCAAAGTGAGCAGAAAATTGGGTAAGATTTTTAGTTAAATGGTTAAGAAACTCTACAATGGATATATTAATTCCAAGTACAAGAGCAATATCTCCTATTGCAATTTTGTTCAATTGATAATCATGGATTAAAAAATACAAATTTACTGCTTGTAGTAGGTCAAATGAATAGCCATATATAAACCAAAGCCAAAAGTATGCCCATTGTAATTTTCTTTCTGCAATAGTTTTTTTCTTGCATACTTGAAAAAATTTATGCCTCTCATGCGCTTGCCGAGAAAATAACCTTACTGATATAACATTTAAAATACTGTCGGCTATACCCGCTATTACTTGTGAACTTTGTTTAGAATGATCATCGGCTAATCTGGTAAGCACCCGAAAACTGAAAACCGAAATCAAAATAAAAATGTTCACCCAAATGAATGTAGCTATTGCAAACTTTATATTTACTAGTGATAAAGTATAAATAGCCAAGATTAATGCTATACTATAACTAAAGAAACAGTCTATAAGCAGTCTTATTAGCTCTATCACACTATCCATTAAGTTACTGACCTTATATACTAAACTTCCGGATAGGTTGTTTTGATAATAGGAATGGTCTTGCTGAAGCAGCCTGTAAAAAGACATATCAGCTATTTTTTGACGCATTGAGGTAAACATTCGAATGTCAACAAAATAGCCATAGAATCTAAAAGCAGTAGTAATAAGTAATGCCATACAAACATAAGCGCTTACAGGTAATAAAAGATTTTCAATTACATTACCTTCTTGATATTTTACAGCTGTATCTAAGATATTTTTTACTAAATACTTTCTAAAAGATAAATCAACAGCCACTACTAGGGCAACCAGGAACATTACAAGCACATTAAGCTTAAACTTGGATAAGATATTCAAAATGAACACCAATATATACTTGAAACTACCAACTCTACTTTTGTTCATTTATAATGCTAGCTCCACCACATTGACTTTTTTATTGAGAAATACAAGCAGTGAAAACCATAAATTTTTGTATATTTTTCCTGAAATGTCTCCAGCATCATGTAGTGCTGACGCTTGATTCAGAATAAGTAGTTTATATAAATCTCGCTTAGCTTCAGCAGTGTTGACCTCAGAAATATTTGTAGTTGTGTCTGTAATAAAGGCTAACCAGCTCTTAATAAGTTCTTCCATATTTTTTATTTTTATACTTTCCTGGCGACGAAATAATGATAAGTATTCTCTCAGTATAAATTCTGTTAATGCACCACAGTTTAATATACCAAAAACTGAAGGCTGAGGTTTTGGCACACAAGGAAGACTTTTATCTTTTACAACCCATCTCGTAACATAAGCAAACCTATCTTTAGCATCTATATTCTTATCACTACCATGCCATAACCGTGAATCAAAAACTATCGCATCTCCTGCTGAAATAGGTAGTGACTTAATTTTATAATTTTCCCGGTTATCCGAGTATTGATCCAAAAAGTATGGATGCCAAAAATCAACTAGAGGCTGTATTTTCCAGTTGTGACTATCTTCTATAACTTGTAGTGCACCTGAAGTTTTATTGACATTATTCAAAGCTAGCCAAACAGAAAAATGATAAGGGTCATTAAAGCTATAAGAGATGTCCTGATGGAAGGGAACTGCATCTATTAAATCAGCAGTTTTACATATAACATTTGATTTTTTCTGCAGTATCTGGCATTGAAGTGACTTTTCAAGATAATTTTTAATAATTTTATCTAATACTTGAGATACAATTCTAGTTACCTGAGATGACGTGCCCCATCTGCCGGTACAGTTTAAGTAGTCAGAAGTTGAAACACTTAGTTCTTGGGATAGCTTTGATATCTTATTTGTTATATCACTTAAAGACTGAGTTATTAGCTCTAAAGGAACCAGATTTTTGATAATAAAAAAACCATTTTTTTGTAATGTTTCCATATGATTAACACCTGACATCAATAACTGATAAGTAATCTGTTAAAGGTATAACAGCAAAAATTTTGAATCCTTTTACTTGTTTGAGTATTTTTTCCCAATCGCTTAATGTTCTTAGTTTACCTCCTGTTTCAACCATGACATTAATATCTACAGAGCCTCCAGCTGGAGAGCGGTAATCTAAAATAGTTTCTATCAATAAAATACGAGATATTCCTTTGACCAATTTTAAATAAGATAATACTTTATCATCATCATAATGCTGTAGAAAGCGGCAAAAGACACCTAATTCATAATTTGTAGCTGATAGTTCTTCCTGAGTTATAAGTTTGACTTTTAAATTTTCTACTAACTGTCTTGGCACTTTATGTTCGTTATATAGGCCTATGGAACCTTTATTGTGTATATCAGAATAAGCAAGAAATAAAGAGTGTACACCAAATAGCAATATATTCTTAGCACCATCTATATTAATCCTAGAATTAAACTCTTTAGTATCAAACCTAGAATATCCTAGCAATGCTTGGTAAAACGCTATTTTCTTATCTTCTGATGCTTCTCTTTCCTTAAAAGATTCAAATGAAGAGATTGACTTCTGTTTTAGTATATCGGCAATCTTTAACCAATTCTTTTCAGCGGCAACTCTTGCCCACATCGTTGCTGCTTTTGGCAAAAATGGTATTTCCTTAAAACACTTACCTTTTGATGATAGTTGCCATAAGTCCTTGTCCTTATCGTAATCAATAAACCCTATTTCCCACAACGCCCTTAACAGCCTTTCTAGATTTGGTACGATAATGTTTAACTTTTTAGATAAAAACGGCACAGTTGCAGGTAAAATATTTAACAAATCAAGTTCAATAGCAACGCTTGTTAGGTAAGTTTTCCAAAAGGCTGAAAGTTCTGCAGAAATCCTATGCACTTGAGATTCTTTACCTAAATCAAAAATACTAAACTTTACATTTCCGGTAATATCGATTTGTCCTAACACACCTTCAAAAGTTTCAACTTTTGCCATCCCATTATAAAATGCTTCTACCATTTTAAATCTCTGCTGGTAAACAGGATCACCATTAATATCTATATGAAACCAACCATGTTGATCTTCTGCAATAGAATACCCTTTATGAAAAACATTAAGTTTTTTATACCATTTATTATGTACTAACTTTCCATGATGATTAATATGTGTAGCTTTACCATCCTTATAGACTACAGCGATACCATCCTTAAAATCTCCAACATAATCATATTCCTCCTGATAAATCCTGTTGCCATTTAAATTAATATGAAAACATTTATCATGTCTTCTAACTACACAAATATCTTCCTGATAATTTCCAATCCATTGATACAACTGTTTGTATACTCTACATCCAGATGAATCAATATGGTAACACCCTGTATCATCTTCTACGGCCGCTCTATTAAAGTAGAATCCAAAAGTTTTTAGAAATCTATGATGATAAACTGCTTCTCCTCTTACATTGATATGATAAGCACCTGTCTGATCATAAACCGGTGCAAGACCGGGCTCATGAAATTTACCAACCTTTATAAACCTATCTTCATACAAAGGATTTCCTAGTAATTCGTGAAAACTCTCACACGGTGAAATTTTAATAGATTTAAGATTATCTTTGATTAATTGATCAAAGGTTTTCTCATGTTGCATGTTTTGCATAATTTGTAATTTAAATAATTCTTTTGTAAGCTTAGGTACTCACTACTCTGCCATATTTCCTCGAGTTTAACCTCATTAACATTACCAAAATTTCCTAATGTCTTACGGAGTTCATCTGGAGCACAGCAAGGACTAAACTTTCCTTCATTGTTTATCCATGCTTCTTTACCTAAAAATGGGCATTGACCACCTGGAGCCAAATCCTTAATACCTTCTTGAGAAAGAATTGTAAAATTTTCTAATTTTATCTTTTTACCATTTGGTAATAGCATATTATCTCTAAGCTCATATAACCTTCTCACCTCTGTATTCCATCTACTAATTGCTAACTCATCTCTTCTCATAGATAGATCCTTAATTTCCTCAAAATGTGCCCAAAGATGATGTCCTTTAACTCTATCTATGCCGTTTTTTATGGCCATCTTAACTATGTCATAGAGTTCATGTAAATTACTTTCCAAAAATGTTAATTGTAAAGTAACGGTACACCTTTCACCTGTATCGCTAAAGTATTTATCTCTAACTTCAAGGAAAGTTTTTAAATTTTCTGTCACTACTTCCCATTTTGAACCTTTCATGATTCTTTCATGAGTTTCTTTAGTTGCCCCATTCCAGGAAATCTTAACATCAGATAAAATTGGTACCAATAGTTCAGCCCATTTTCTAGCTCCTTTAATGGGAAAAGAACCATTGGTTGTGAGGTTAAGCTTAAGGCCGAACTCATGGCACAAATTGATTATTTCATCAAAGCTTTTATACATTAAAGGCTCACCCATAGTAGAAGGAATGATTTCCCTTAAAGGTGTTCCATCTGCTTCCTTAATTACCTTCCTGATAGTTTCTATTGACATTATCTTGGGTTTTATCCCTTTAGCTTTCTTCTCCTCTTTAACTTTACTATATGGTGAAAAGCATTCACACATTACACAAGCAAAGTTGCAGTAATCTGGATTAGTATCAAAAGTAATTCTCCAAGGACCAGGTTTTGTAGCCACTGATTTGCCTTTATTTTCAATAACATTACGGTAAATTTTGTTAAGTTTCTCAGTATGCTCACTTATAGAAAGCACATTACCATTTTTAGTATAAAGATAGCCTCTTTGGGTCAGTTCACTGTATAATTCCTGGTCTGTAGATAGGACTTGCATTTTTTCTGACAAACTATTTGTATCTCTATGCTTAAATAATAGTCCGTTTATTCCATCTCTTACATATTCTGCCATGCCACCATAATCAGCCGTTATTACTGGTACACTCAGTTGCTGTGCTTCATGTGTGACTAATGGTGAATTTTCACCCCAAATTGAAGGAACAACTATCGCATCAACTTTATTAAATACATCAGTAACTATATTTTTATTGTTATAACTTCCCATCCATTCTATCCTTTCTTTAACAGCATGTGGAAACTGATCGGCAATTGCTTTTAAAGCTTTAGTTTCTTCCCTTGCCGCTCCCCAAATTCTAAGTTTTGCTTTAGATGATAAGTGAGAAAAAGCCTTCAATAATAGGTCAACACCTTTCTCGGGAGTATGAGTACCTATATAACCGAAAATAAACTCTTTTTCTTGCACCCTATTTCTATTCTTAAGACGATTTAGATCAAAACCATAATCAAGATAAGAAATTTTGTTTATCGGAACATTAAAGTCTTGAGTAAATTTATCCATTAAGAATTTTGACGGAGCAATGAAGTAATCTATATAGTCCACTACTTTCTTTGTTTGCTTCATTCTAGTTGCAACCCATTGTTCCCAATAATTTAAGTCTGAATTCAAGAATTCTTCATCTCCTGTAAAATACCCCTTGTAACATTGGGTTGCACATTTTTGATCCTTCTGTCCATCACAAAGCCGTAACAAATCTTCAGAATTACGTTGAATAAATCTTCCTCTTGGACACATTAACCAAAAATCATGTAGCGTAAAAATTGTAGATATATTTTCTTTAAAAGCAACTTCTGGTAAAGTAATTGATAGATGATTAAGATGACCAAAATGTATAAGATCTGGTTGAAAGTTATCTATTATTCTTTTGAATTTTATATTTACTTCTTCATTGATAAATTTGTAACGATATTTAGTTGTAGGTATATTAATTAAATTCAGTAAGATCCGGGAATCACTACAGTCCAGAGCTGTAGTATAATGGAAATCAGGTAAGAAGCTGTTTTCATGCCTAGTAAATATTTGTACCTCATTATTATTGGCTAGTTCATGGGCAAGAGTTTGGCTGTAAACCTCCGAACCAGCGCTATAATAAGGAGGGTAACCATGAATAACTTTTAATATTTTCATATATTACCATATCTATATTGTTAGGATATTCTTGTGTATTGTTTTGTAGACTTTTTATAAATTTACCTAATCCTACTTTTAATGAATGCTTTGGAGACCAACCAAGTAGCTCTTTAGCTCTAGTAAAATCACCATGGAACTTAGTTACGTCAAAATTTCTTGGAGGATAAAAATCAATTCTAGAATCACTTTCCGTGACTTTTAATATTGTTTTTGCTAAGTTTTCTAAAGTACATGGGCTATTAGTAGTAAGATGAATAGCAGGAAGAGAAGATTTCTCGTTTTGTAAATATTTAACAGTTAAGTATATACCCTCTATAACATCATCCAAATAGGTAAAATCAAAAACACATTCTTTACCTTCTATCCTAATTGGATCGCCTTTCAATGCATTGATACAGAGTGCAGGAATTACTCTACTACTATGATCTAGTAAACCACCATATACATTTGAGAAGCGTAATATTGCTACATTAAAGTTAGAACCTTTTAAATTTATTACTTGTTCTTCAATAAACGCTTTACCTTTGGCGTAATTATTTATTGGGTTAATACTAGCAGACTCTGCAACTGGTAGTTCCTTTTGTTCTCCATATACTTCTCTACTGCTTGCATATATAAACCATGGTTTATTCGGAAGCGACTTGCAGAATTCTAAGAATTGGATTGTACCATCGACATTAACTTTTTGGCACAATTTAGGATAAAGCTCACCATGTATAACTCGAGAAATTGCAGCCAGATGAATAACCCCCGTACACTTAGCGAGTAGCGGCATTATATCTTCTGAAAAAAAACTGAGTGGGTTGTCGCGAAACCTAATATCGCAGCTTATTACTTCATAACCCTGCTTTTCTAACTTTTCTACTAAAGCCGATCCTATCAAACCTGCAGCACCTGTTATTAATATTCCCATGTGTCCCTCTCACTACAACCAGGAAAATCTTTCACACCTATCATCTTACAAGTAAGACTTAAAAAGCATTATAAAACTAGTATAAAACAAATGTCAACTTAAATTAAGGATCAATGAATAAAAAAATATAGTTATGAAAGAAGGGTTGGTTGTCTTCTTCTATTTGCCTGAAAATAACGTTCTGCTTTGACCAAATCCTCTTTGTTATTTACCCCCATTGCTTCCTTTTCGTCAGCGACTACATAACCTGCACGTAAGTTATTGCTTGCTGCAATGGGTATTATATCATTAAGACAACATTCGTTGGTCGAATCATTAAATTTTACTTCTTTTATTAGGGTATAAAGATCTTTAGCGTATGAAACCATTATTCCAGAGTTTGCAAGAAGAATTTCATCTTCACTTTTCAAGACTTTTTGAACATTGTCATTATCATCAATTACTAATCTTCCATATTGCTTATCTTGACTATTAAATCCAAGAAGAACTAAATTTTTATTATTACACTTTAAACAATCAGTCATTCTCATAACTGTATCACTAGATATAAACGGGGTGTCTCCGTACTGTATTAAAACTATGTCTTGGTCAGATAACCGCTCCAGGCTTTCTAGGGCAATTTTAACTGCAGTGCCAGTACCTGTAATATTTTCTTGAATTATCAATTTTATATTATATTTATCAATTATATCTTTTAAGGTACTAAATCTTTCTAACTCCTTTAGAAAAGGCTTGTTAATGACAATTGATAGACTTTTTAAACTCAGCGGTTTTGCATTGTGAATTATATGCTCTAAAAGAGTAAAATTTCCCACTTGGTGCAACGCTTTTGAATATTCAGAATTCATTCTACTGCTCTTTCCTGCTGCTAATATTATCAAAATGTTACTCATACATAACTCAGGAATTGATTAGGTAGTAAGTTAATTTATAATTAGTAAGATGTAAAGTCCACTTTGATTTTCTAGAGGAAAATAACTACCATCGAACAGACAAAATTCGTTAAATTAGCATCTGTAGTAATTCTTAGCAATTATTAAGTAAAATTTTAGAAAGAGACGCCCCATAGTTATAATTGAGTGTGTGCTACTTTCAAGTATGGTTTTTATTGATGAAACCTCTTAGACCACTCTGTTTGAAATAAGGTAACTACTGCTTAATTCACCAAAAAGCCTGTAATTAAGTTTTAAAGCGAGTGCGCCCCCAACCCCATCGATTGTACCTCTTTAGCGTCTGTAATGCCCTTTAAAATTTGAATAAGATGTACTTATACTAATTCTATTAGTATAAAATAAACTTGCGCATGATTTTGTCGTCATTTTTATTCATTGTAAAGAAAATTTTGTATGAAGGTTTTTTTAGAAAAATCACTTGCCCCTCTTAAATGCTCTCAACATCCTGAAAATTTGAATAAGTGAAAACATAGGCTGTTTGTAAACAAAAAAGTAATTGCTATTTTCAGAAACTTTTTGAAAAATTACCACAAAATATCTAAATCTTTAATAGGCAAGACCGCACCATTTGCTTGTAGATAGTAATGTGTTGGCTTTATTAACTTGTGCTCTACTTTATCTCCTACTGAAACTTTAAATTCCATATCCTGCACACAAAGAAATCCATATTTAGAATTGGTCCCATATCCTGCAGCATTACGAAAGAATTTAATCTGTCCAAGAGTTGCAAGATTATTTATTCTTTCTCTAATATTGCGCTCACTGCCAAGACCCTCTTCTCCTTCAAAACGCTTTGCAAATTGTCCAGCAGTATAAATATTACCTTGATATGCGCTACTGCGAATTAAACTCAAGATAACCTCATGTTTTCTCATCCGTTCTAAATCCAACTTTTTACTATATTGATCTCTGATTATTGGTTCTGAATTTAAAACTGAATTGTCATGTACAAATGCCCCATTTTTCCAGTAAAGTGTCATTTGCCCGTTATTGCACTGCGAATAGTTAGATTTTTTGCGCGATAAAATTCTCTCATCAGGAGAAGCATTAGCTTTATCTGGTCTAGTCAAATACCAACGAGACCTTACTGTATTATTCCATGCTGTTGAACCACCTGTACCAGTTTTACGTATTATTCCCGCATCAGAAGGATGGGCAAGTAATAAAACAGCTCCTTTTATTGCTTGAGCTATTCGACCACAACAACCTTGAATAAATTGTCTCACATGAGAACGGTCGTTTTCATTTCCTCCAAATAGGTCTGCTGCTGTATCTAATACCACAAGCTTCGGCTGAAACGATTTAATATCCTCAAGTAACTCTTGAAAGTAAGTAGTTAATTGACCAGTATCTTTATTATTAAAAACCATAAGTTGATTATTGTGCCCTGCTCGTGACCATAAGCCAACATTATCCTGAAAATCAGAAGATTCCATACCTGATTGATAAAATTCATTTATTGCGCATTGCCGACGCCAAAGTTCTTCTTCATCATCTTCACAGAACACACCGTATGTCTTTATTTTTTCCAGATCTATTCCAAGCCAAGGTTTACCAAAAGCAGCGGCTGTCATTAATTGTTGAGCAAGGAGAGATTTTCCAACACCACCATCACCATAGAGAGCTGTAACACTTCCTACAGGGAGCCAATCCTTAATAACCCACTTTCTTTCTGGAGGGATATTGGTCCAAATTGTAGTATCAATTCTTTTTGACTTTCTTGAAGAATAAGGGCTTTTGTTGTTAAGGATAAATTCTTCAACGTTCATTCCTTCTAGCACACTATCTGCAGCATCCCAAGATTTTGGCTTATCTTGAGGAATCTTGAGAATAGAAAGTGATGCAACTCCAAAACCAGAAAGCTTTTTTGCGGCTTCTTGAGCATAATCTTTTCCAGGATCATCGTTATCTGGCCATATAATAATGTGTTTACCTTTAAGTGGAGTCCAATCAGTTTTCTCAATAGGTGCTTTTGCTCCAAACATTGCTGTTGTTGCAGTGATCCCTTGTTCTATGAGTAGCTCAGCACATTTTTCCCCTTCTACCAATATCACTCTATCAGATTCAGTGATGCCTGGAATGTTATACAGAGGCCTGATCTCAGGTGCAGTAAAGGTAGATTTTTTAGCATCAAATGGTTGATAACTTTTTCCTGAAGCAGTATCATAACGATATTTGCTGGCAATCAACTGATTATCCTGATCGAGATAGTCCCATTGAGTTATTTTCTTTTGCTCTTTAGTAGGTCGCTTGTTACATCCTATCCATTCACTTATCGAAGAAATTACTTCAACAAATTCTATTTTAGCATTTTTCCCATGTGCAGCTGCCCAAAGATCAATAATGTCACCACCGTCCCAAGTTGCAAAATCAATCCATAATCCGACCTTGCCATACGCTAATTCAACTTTGAGGCTTTTGCCTTTATTACCTTGTACATCACCTATCTGAAATTTGTCACCATGAAAAGTTCCTCTTGGAAATAAATAAGAAAGGCATGATCTGATGTTTAATAATAGTTGTCTTTTTATTTCTTCTACATCAAATTGCTCTAATGGTTCTAAATGTGAGACAGCGTTGTTAAAATCATAATTTAAAGTATTTTTTTCTTTGACATCAGTTAAAAAATCTTGTACCATAGGTTGAAGCTCCTTTTAAAGTTAAGTGTTTGAAAGGTTTTTGAGCAAGGCTGTATTGGTTGCGGTCTTGTTCTCTTATCATGAAGTAAAAAATGCAGTAGGTGGTTCTCTTGGCAAAGCTTGAAAAATATATTAATAAGTGAAGGAAGTTAGTTCAGGTTTATAGTAAAGGTAAGATTGAAGGCTCTTAGGGTTTTCTTTCTTTTAAGACAAAATACTCTAATATAATTCTACAATATTTTCCTCACTATGTCAACTTCCTATTAAATAATCATAATGCTTCTATTTTGTCACATTGATATATTACATATTTATAGTATGTAATATATATTATATATAAGGAAATTTGCCATTTAACATTTTGGTTAAACCTCCACATATACGCAGCTTTGGAGCCGATTGGCAATTTTGCCAAATGAAATTTTATTTGCCATTTGAAATTCTCTTAAGATATTGATTTTCTTGTATTTCTCTTTGTAAGTTCATCTGGTTATTTGGTAGGTTTGCCAAATGATTTGCATTTTGAAGCTTACTTTAATAAGTAAATATACTTATATGGTAGAAAATTTATAACAGTTGCTTACTGCATAAACTAAGTTCACTTATTAACATAACTCAAGAGATGCTTATATTTCTGTACCATTTACTATAGTATACCGGATACCTTATCGATCTTTCCGGAAGTGAGGGAAATTTTTCCAAAACACTTTTACTCCTTATTATAAAAACATCTAACTTTAAACTTACACTGTTCCCTTACTATATATGTTCACCAAAATTATAAAAACTGTTCACTTTTTTAAAAAATTTTGCACAATTCCGCTTTCTATTAGCTTTCATACCCCACTAAATGACCTCTTTTCTAAACAATATATACTAGAAATGCAGTCCGAAATATGAATTGCTCTAAAATTTTTTTTATTACGATTTTTCTATTAAACTTTAATAGAGCTTAACGTGTTTACAATATACCCAGGGGAGAGATTTTCCGTCTATAAGAAGTATCCACAAAAATGCTGTATTAGTAAAGTTATTCATAATAATTATTTGTGAATTAAGTACTTTAGATTCGAGATTACATAGATTTTTGGCAGTTTAAGCCATTTTAGATTGGAAAATGAAATCTCATTAAGCTGAGAAGTGGGCTACTGTAGGGGAGTTTAACATAATTTAAGGTTACAAGTCAAGCAAACTACTATAATATCATAAAAGGCTGCTCCTTGGCTGATTTTGAGTGTTTCTTAGTTTAGAGAAAAACCCTATTATTATAAATAATAAAAATAAGGTATATAATAATACCCTATTTATATTTTTCATTCTTATTTATTCTTTAATTTTTTAACCTTTGTAGATGACTCTCTAAAAAAAGGATTTGAGACAGGAAACGTTAAATTCTTTTTAAAAAATTTTCTTTACAAGGCATGAAGATTTTATTAAACTTACAAGTAAGTTTGCTTCGTGATAGTAAGACTACTGAAAATACCTTTTAGTTGAGTTTAGAGTTGTTTTATAAGCGATCTTTAATCAGGTGGCTACTGTTTTTACTTAAAAATTGTAGCTAGCTTTAAAGAGAAACGCCTTTTTCATGTTTGTATCTTTGTGCCAAGAACTTTTTTACTACAGTAAGCAGAGATGACTAAGGTTGGTTTGTGAAATTTGCAAATTTGTTTTTTAGCTGGTAAAAGTTCTAACTACTTATGCATATAGGTGGACCAGGGAATAGATTACCAGCTGCATTATATTAGTAGACATAAACCTAGTTATTGTAAGATAGTCAAAGGCATCACTCAAAGGAAGATAAATGTGTGGCCTATTCTTCAAAGTAAGGTTTTAAGGAATAAGAAGCCGTTCTGAGTTTTGTGATTTCCAGTAAAATTGAAAAATTAGGAACAAAAACATACTATACTTAACTCACTGAATTTCTATGCTTTTAGCCACTTAGTGTATTACTTTTCTATTTCCAAAAGACTTAATGAATCAGATCGCCCTAAAACCCGCCACAGTAGCTAGCTTTCCACTTTCCGAGAATCTTATATATTATTATAATATGTAAATAATACTATACATATATATACTAATAATAATAGGAAATAATAATAAACAATATGAAAGTATAATGAATTAATAAGGTTAAAAAGTAATACCTAGGGAATGAAAAAAAAGAAGTCAAGGGAATTGGAAAAGTTTTAAAATATTCATAAGTACAAGAAATAGCCTTTAATGCGGATTTAAAGTGATTCTACGACTTCAGGGTACAACACCAAAACCTAAGTTGCTTATGTAAGGTAGCTTAAAACTCGATTAAGAGTATCCATTCAGACTTACGGCTTACTGAAATTTTTCACGATATGGAAAGAGACAAACTAGAACGTATGGTACAGTAACTTTTACAGGTGAAACAGTTAGTAAAAGGAATGTCTAAAGGTTCAGAGAGGATAAGTGGCTTGAAGTTATAACAGGACCATTTGCTCGTGGTATAGGAAAATTCACCCCTGGAGCTGAAGATTTTAGCTATAGGCAAAATTTAATGTTAGGATAAGTCTTTTTTTATGGGTAAAAATATTTTAGAGTTTACCAAGTTTTCTCTATTGCCCTTTCAATCTATAGCTACTATCAATTTACATCCACTCAACTAAAACTTAGCACTTAAGAAATAGCACCATCAATGATTGTATTACATTCCTAATTCCTAGGTTCCTAAATCAGTAATTAGAAATCAGGAACCTAAATTCTGCGTGAGAGCTAGCTTTTTTGCCTACGTTCCTAAAAGCGTTCCTAGAAACCACATGTCTAAAGTCAGCCAGTGAGGCGGATTCTAGCTTCCTAAAACCCTTATATATTATATATATATAATAGTAATAAATAATAACAGTAATAATAAATATAAAATATATTGGATAAATAGAAATAAAGAAGACCTAGAGAGATTACCACAAAACATTACTTAAATTTAATGAAAAAAATACAACTTTGAGACAATTGCATTTAGTGCGGATTTAAAGCGATTATACGACTCCAGGGTACAATTATACTACTAAGACCTAAGTTACTTATGTAAGGTAGCTTAAAACTCGATTATGAGGCACTTCTAAATTATCTTTTACCTTAAACTTTTACTTGCTATAAAAAAGCCTTACCTTAGTCTATCACGTTTTTTATTTGTTGTAAAATATTTTTTCAAAAAAGTGAATGGTCTTTTAAATCGGTGCAATAAAAGCTGGTTATTTTGGAGGTCTTATTGAAATATAACGACTTTTATCTAAAACTCTTAAGAAAATATTTCAGATAATCTCTATAAACAAATTGTAGGTGAAGATAAAGAAAAAAGTTTGAAATTGCTGCAAACATAAGCTACAAAACCGCTTAAAACAGAGACAAAGATCAAAATTTATTTATTTACGTCTCCAATTTTATCGCATATAATAGAGACAAAATTTCCACTATATTATTGGTAGATAGAGATATAGAGCTTTCTAAAGGGTGGGTCACCCCCCTTGAAATTAAAACAAAAGCAAGATGTCAAACACAGATAACTCAACTATAAGCTGGTCTTTGTTGTAGTTATTTTCTCACCTGCTTTAATTAATTCGTCAAAATCAGATTCATACTCTGTACAGCCTTTCTTATAATAGTCCGAATGCGATAAGATATGTGTTAGCAGGCCAAATGTTGTTTTTTTACATTTTTAAGATAAGAAGTGGATAGCTGAACTTGTTTTTTATACAGCATTTCTTATATTGATCAAATCTTTCAATTGATTATTGCTAAATTCTGTAATCCAACTCTCGCCGCTACTTATAGTTAAGTTTGCTAACTCTTTCTTACTTTGAATCATCTCATCAATACGCTCTTCAAAAGTACCTGTTGAAAGTAGCCTGTACACCATAACATTACGTTCTTGCCCAATACGGTACGCTCTATCTGTTGCTTGTGCTTCCACTGCTGGATTCCACCATAAATCGTAATGTATTACATGGTTTGCTGCTGTTAAATTAAGCCCTGTTCCACCAGCTTTTAAAGATACTATGAGAATATTTGATCGAAATGAGTTTTCAAAATCATTAACCATTTTGTCTCGTGCTTTACGGGATAAACTTCCATGCAAAAATGGCACTTTTGATTCAAACTTTTCTTCAAGTAGCCTAGCTATAATCTCACCCATTTCAGTGTATTGAGTAAATATCAATGATTTTTCTGCAAGCTCACTAATTCCTATCAATATCTCTTCTAGCATCTGCATCTTTCCTGACTGTTCAATACTTGCACGCTTTTTCTTGCCAAAATGCGATGGATGGTTACAAACTTGCTTTAAAGCATTGATAAGCTTAAGAATTAGACCCTTACGCTCAATTCCTTCACTCTTTTCTATCTTTTTCATAGTTGTGTTAACTACTTCTTGATAAAGTGCTGTTTGCTCTGGAGTTAGAGAACAATAACGATTATTTTCAATTTTATCTGGTAGATCCTCTATAATGCTTTTATCACTTTTTACCCTACGTAGCATAAAGGGATGAGTAACTTTCATGAACTTCTCTAGACAAACTTTGTCTCTCGCTTTTTCAATTGGTGTTGCAAAATGAGTTTTAAATTCCTTAGGAGTACCAAGGTAATATTTATTAGTAAAATCAAAAATACTCCAATATTCTAGTAGCCTATTTTCAACAGGTGTACCACTCATTGCTATTCTATTTTTTGCTGCAATAGCTTTTATAGCTTTGCTCTGTTCACTGTGGGGATTCTTTATATTTTGGGCTTCATCAATCACGAGCAAAAACCATCCTACTCTGTTAAGCTCTTTTTTATCACGACGTGCAAGACCATAGGATGTGAGAGCTACATCATAATCATTTGCCAATTCTCGATTTTGTCCATGATAGATAAAAAGCTTTAATTCTGGTGCAAAACGTTCCATCTCTCGTTGCCAATTGCTTAATATGCTTGTTGGTGCTACTATCAAGACTTTATCTTCATCTAAAAATCCTGCATTCTTACAGTATAAAATGGCTGCAATAACTTGTAGTGTTTTACCAAGACCCATGTCATCAGCAATTATACTACCAAATCCCGTCTCTATGTTCTGCACAAGCCAACTAAATCCACGTTTTTGATATGGACGTAACTGTGCTGTTAGGTTACTTGGTACATCAACAGGTACATAAGTGTTAAGCTTTTCAAATAGGCTTTTAATCTGCTGATCAAGTCCTACCTTTGCTCCATCTAGTTCACCTCCTAAAGCAGCTTGCATCAGCTCTGCTTGACTCAAGTGTTCAGGTAACTTATCAAATTTTTTCAGTAGAGCTTCTACCTCCTTATCATCCAAAAGCACATATTGGTCTATAATCTTTATAAGTCCACGAGAATCTTTCAGTAGCTTTTTAAATTCTGTAATGCTTATCTCTTTATCACCTATCGCTATTTTCCAATCAAACTTCAATAATTTTTCAAGCGTTAAGAAACTTTTCCGATCTTCTTCAATTTTGCCTTTAGCAGATAAATTAAGACTCAACTTTGGCTTTAGGATTTTTTCCAGTGATTTTGGTAAGATAACTATAACGCCAATTGCTTTTAACACCGGCAAGATATTTAAAAACAATGGTGCAAAATCATCTAAGCTAAACAGTAATCTACTGCTGTCGTCAATCGATCTTTCTAGCTCAGGTATGTATTCGGACAGCATTCCCATATCAGATAAAATGCTCAGTTTTGTGCTGCAGTTAGACAATGCTTTTTTCAGCTTTATTATCGATTTTCCATCATCTAAAGATACCTGTATATCAAGCTCAAATCTTTCATAATAATCTTTTACCATTAAGTAAAGTTTGTATGGTTTATCTGTTAAATAAAGCCGTGATAACCAGAGATTAATTGCTTGAGGTATTTCTCTGTTGCTAAACTCACTAAACTTGTATGCTGATCCAGTAAAAAATAATGCAAAGATGTGCTTGTCTCTATACTTGTCCATTGATGAAGGAAAGGTATTCTTTTCTCTATACTTATCAAGTGCTGCAGGAAAATTATTTGCCATGTATTCCAAAAGGATTAAAGAAATTGCAATATTAACCTGTTCTTCAGGCTCTATAGAAGTTTTCTGATATTGAATTAGCAGAGGTGGACACATAGATGATATTTTTCTATGAATTTCTTTGACTGATTCATTAAACAACGCAGGGATCCACCTAATTATGAATTCTTCTCTTTTATTTTGTAGTATTTGTGGTACTAGTGCTGATTTTTCCATGAGCATACGTGCAAACTGTGAAATCATATGCATGAAGCGAAGCTCAGGATTAAGCTTATGAAGCAATGAAATAGGAATATCGTTTAAAAATTGTGCTATATTCCTCGAAACACTTTCGCTGAGCATAAATGAATTAGCTATACCATTGCTTACTTGAATAACTTGGTATTGGTCATTGATAAATAATTGAAATGTTTGCCAGTGTTCAATACTTCCCCATTTGCTAGTAAACAATTCTTCTTCCGATAGCTTTTTCTTGGAAGAGTAGAAAGAATTTCCCGTAGGATATTTTTGCCAATGCTTGTAAGCTATTTGCAGAATACTGTGAAAATTTTTTTCAAAAAAGAGTGGATTATTCGTCAAGATATTTTCGATACAGCTAGCAAGGTTAGGAATAGTCGATAGATCAATATCATTTAAGTTTACTTGGTCATATACTTTAACTTTAGAAGACGATTTAAATAGATCATTAATTTTTAGAATACTTTGAATGTTTTCTAATTTTCCATTTCCAAAATCATCAATCAGCGACAACAAGTCACAATTATGAATATTGAAAATTACGAAAGGGTTTTTATCAATTTCTGCAGCAATAAGATAAATTACAGCAGCAATATGTTTACAAGGCATAGCCCAATCAGGACAATTGCAACTTGCGTTCATTTCTTCCCAATTCGAAGGAAATAATTTAATACCTGAGTCGTTAAGCTTATCAAACAAAAGTGTTGGTAATTGTCTATTTATTAATTTAGGCAATATAGAGGGCGAATTTTCAATAATACAACGGATAGCTGATGAATTTAATTCATTGAGTGTTATTTTAACTTTATATGGATGAGGTCTTGAACCACTAACTTTGGCTGTAATTGTATTGCCGTTGATTTGAATACCAAAAGCTCGACCAGTATTAGCATAAGTTCTACCACGTGAAAGGCGGTTATCGTAATCAACTTCACTGAAAGATTGAAGCCATTTCTTACCCCACCATGTTCTCCCGTAAATAGACATTATATATATTTTAGCCTAAATAAACTCAAGTAATCTAACATAAATCACTACAAAATGCCAAGAAAACAACAGAAAAGGCAATATGAAAACCTTTTTTTCTACAGTCTCTTCATTTTTTGTGATTAAAAATTATTTTAACTTTTTTTTAGAAAATCTCGGAAAAAGTAGTAAGAAATCCGGTATATATATAATAAAGGGGCATTGTTTCAATGAGGTTAGTTTACCTCTACGCGCTTCAAACACAAAAGTTTCAAATAAATGTCAATCCTAACACTAGACCTCGGCAAGCAAACTGGCTGGGCAATTCTGACAGATGGAGTAATTGAAAGTGGAAGCAAAAGTTTTCATGGTAGTCGTTTCAGTGGTGGTGGAATGTGTTTCTTGAATTTTCGTAATTGGCTTAACTCTTTGAGAGACATTTCTGCAGTGTATTTTGAAGAAGTGAGAAGACATCTAGGAACTGATGCAGCGCATTGCTATGGCGGTTTTCTCGCAGTTCTGTCTGCTTGGTGTGAAGAACATCATGTGCCATACAAAGGTGTTAATGTTAAAACTATAAAACGCTTTATAACAGGCAAAGGCAATGCAAGTAAGAGTGAAGTTATTGAAGCGATACGTGAAAAAAGTTTTTTACCTAGAGATGATAATGAGGCCGATGCTTTGGCATTAATGTTCTATATTAGTAAAGATATTAATAAGATGAAAAATCCATAAAAAGTGGGTCCTTTCGGCCATAATGGCGGGTTTGGTGGGTCAGACCCCAGGCCTTCTTTAGCGTCAGAGATATTTTGAATATTAACTTTTTAATTAGTACAGTAATTATATGAATTTAGCAATCCACTATTATCCTACTCAAAATCTGGTCGAATATGAGCGTAATCCACGTAAAAATGATGACGTAGTAAATAGAATGTGTGCTTCAATCAGGGAATTCGGCTTTCGTATTCCAATAGTTGCAAAAAGCGATGGAACTGTGGTTGATGGTCATTTAAGACTTAAAGCAGCAAGAAAACTTGGTATGGAAAGTATTCCAGTAGTCCTCAGTGATAATTTAAATGAACCACAAACTAAAGCTTTTCGACTGCTTGCCAATCAATCAGCTAATTGGGCAAAGTGGGACGATGATCTTTTGAAGGTGGAAATTCAAGAGCTAGAAGATTTGCAGTTTGACTTAAAAATGACAGGATTTGAATTGGAAAAAGTTCAACGGTTTCTTGATGATTTAGATGGTGAAGAAGAAGATCTTTCTGACTTAGTTGTTGATGACAAAAAAGTAGAAATAACAAAACCAGCTGATCTATGGATTTTAGGTGATCATCGAATCTATTGTGGTGATAGCTCTTTAGTTGAATCATATAAAGCGGTATTAGATAATAAAATGGCAGATATTACCGTATGTGATCCTCCATATAACGTTGATTACGGTAGCAGTCAGGAAAGAGAAGAGAAAAAAATATTAAACGATAATCAAGGTGAAAAGTACGAACTTTTTCTCTACGACATCTGTTCCCATATTTTAGCATATACGAAAGGTGCAATTTACATCTGTGCATCATCATCAGAGTTTTCAACGTTGCAAAAAGCATTTGAGGAAGCGGGAGGAAAATGGTCAACTTTTATCATTTGGGCGAAGAATCACTTTACGCTAGGAAGATCAGATTATCAAAGACAATACGAAGCAATGCTCTATGGATGGAAAAGCGGCAATAAACGTGAGTGGCATGGAGGTAGAAATCAAAGTGATCTGTGGTTTTATGATAAGCCAACGCACAATACACTACATCCAACGATGAAGCCAGTAGAGCTAATGGAGAGAGCAATAGTAAACAGCAGCAGACCAGGAGACATAGTACTTGATCCATTTAGCGGTTCTGGAAGTACACTGATTGCATGTGAGAGAACAGGAAGAATTTGCAGAACAATAGAGCTAGATTCAAAATTTGTAGATGTAACCATAAAACGTTGGCAAATATATACCGGAAGAGATGCCATTTTAGCCGGTACTGGTAAAACTTTTGCAGAAATTCAAGGAGAAAAACAGTAGGAAAAAAGTGAAAATTACACAAACAGAATGGGCAAGAGAGATAGGAGTATCAAAGCAATATGTCTGTTATTTAGTAAAGAAAGGAATAGTTGAGTTGGAGGATGGTTTGATCAATAGAGAACAAGCAAATGAAGCAGTAGCGGCAATAAGAGATCCAAGTCAGCCACTGAGGAGGAAAAATCCAGAAAACGAAAATACAAGTAACCTTTCCACGATGTTGCTAAAAACTCGAATAAAAAATGAAATGGAACGAGGTAAACTTCTTGAGGCAAAAGCTAGGGCTGAGATAGGAGAACTTGTAGCAGTAGAAGAAGTAAAGCGCGATGCATTTAATGTAGCAAGAGTTGTCCGTAATAATTTACTTAATATTCCAAATAGAGTTTCAGCATTGCTTGCATCACTGAGTGACACTGAAAAGATTCATATGGCGTTAACTGAAGAGATTACAAACTCATTACAAGAATTATCTAACACTAAATTTCAAATATAAGAAAGATTTTGAATATAAAATGGCTAAGTTTAGAGTTAATAAAGTGTCTAACCTGGATTAGATGTAAATGTTAGAGGATTAAACGGAAAAACCCCACTACATTGCGCTATAGAGTTTGATGAATTAAGTATGGTAGATCTGTTACTCACGAAAAAGAACATTAATCCTTTTATAGAAGATAATGATGGTAAAACATCTCTTGATTACGCCAAAGAAGGGAAAAAAGCAGAAATATTACAAGCGCTAATCAACAATAAATATGGATCAGAGCAAGATAGTTTACTTCATTTAGCTGCAATGATAGGTGAAGTTAATGCAGTTAGATATTTGATAAGAAAAGGTGTTGACGTTAATGTACGAAATGCTCTGCATCATACTCCATTACATCTAGCAGCAGGAATAGGACATGCAGAAGTTGTAAAGATTTTGATAAGAGAAGGAAAAGCTGAAATAGATGTCTTTGATGCACGAAATCAGACACCAATGCACTATGCAGTTAATAATAAAAAGTTGGAGATAGTAAAGTTACTGCTGAAGCTAGGAGCAGATGTAAATAGTGCACGCATGGGACAAAACTCAATGAAATTGTCGCCTGTGCATATAGCTGTAAGTAATACTAATTACGATGAAAGAGACTTATGTCTTGATATCCTCAAATGCTTAATAAAGGAGCCTAATGCTCAAGTCAATTTGCAAGACTACGAAAATAAAACACCACTACATTACGCTGAAAGACTTAAAACAATAGAAGTTTTACTAACGCGAGAAGATATAGACCCTCTGGTAAAAGACGATAGCGGCAAGACACCATTTGATTACGCTAAACCTGAGATAAAGAAGGCTTTGGTGAGTAATAAATACGGTTCTGAAAAGAATAGTCTACTCCATTTAGCTGCACAAAGAGGAGAAATTGAGATTGTAGATGCAATTTTAAAAGAAGAAATCAATATTGATATTGTAAATAATAAAGGTCTATCACCAATTTATCTTGCTGCAGAAAAAAGGCATTTACATGTAGTAAAGTTATTGCTGAAAAAAGGAGCAAACTATACACCTGTTTTGCACTTAGCAATCAAGTCAAATAATTTAGAATTGCTAAAAACTTTATTTAAAGAAAAGAGCATCAAATTACCAGACGAGATAGGCAAGTCTGTACCAGTTTATTATAGTGTATAGAACATAGAGATGCAAAAGTAAGAAAATACACCAATGTGATCTGTGTTTTTACCTCAGTAAGTGCAGTAGCAATAGCGGTATGTATAGGGTTAACAGCAACAACAATAAGCAGTGCAATCATTTTTGCAACAATAACAGGGATATTTGCGCTTATTATAGCAATAATGATAAGTGAGATGAGCAAAAGATATATAGAAAACGAATTTCAGAAAAAGATGTTTATGGAATTGGAGGAGTGTGGAGGAATAAACTCTACTGTTAACAATATTGAGATAGAACCAATTATGAGTAGATGCAGACAATGATATACGCTAGAGCTTTTTCTGAAGGTTTAAGACCAGATCCAGAGCTTAAAGTATCAGAGTGGGCGAATGAGTATCGAGTTTTAGCGCCAACTGCAGCATCAGAGCCAGGAAAGTGGAGAACGGAAAGAACTCCTTATTTAAAAGAAATAATGGATTCACTATCTCCTTCTTCACAGGCTGAAAAAGTAGTATTTATGAAGGGAGCGCAGATTGGAGGAACAGAAGCAGGCAACAATTGGATTGGCTATATCATCGATCAAACACCAGGACCAATGCTAGTAGTACAGCCAACAGTTGAAATGGGAAAGCGTTGGTCAAAAGGAAGATTTGCGCCACTGATTGAAAGTACACCATGTTTAAAAAGTAAAGTAAAAGACCCAAGATCAAGAGATTCAGGCAATACTGTACAAAGTAAGGAGTTTCCAGGTGGAATTGTAGTAATAACCGGAGCAAACAGCAGTGTGGGACTTCGCTCTATGCCAGTAAAGTATCTCTTTCTTGATGAAATAGATGCATATCCAGGAGATTCAGGAGGTGAAGGAGATCCAGTACTGCTCAGTATTGCACGAACTAATACATTTGCACGGCGAAAGATTTTTTTAGTATCAACACCAACGATTCATGGAATAAGTAGAATTGAGAAAGAATTTGAAGCAACAGATAAGCAGTACTTTTTTGTACCATGTCCGTATTGTAATTACTATCAAGTTCTAAAATGGTCACAAATTAAATGGGAAAACAACGACTCAAGAACAGCACATTATGTCTGCACTGAATGTAGCGGCAAAATAGAAAATCATCAAAAGACAGAGATGCTAGACCGTGGAGAATGGAGAGCTACAAATCAAGTACACAATAGCAAAGTAATAGGATTTCACCTTTCAAGTCTTTATAGCCCAGTTGGGTGGTATAGTTGGCAACAAGCAGTAGAGGATTTTCTGCATGCAAAGGAAAGTGAACAATTACTGAAAGTTTGGATCAACACAACGCTTGGAGAAACCTGGGTAGATAAGGGAGAAGTACCAGACTGGAAGCAATTATTCAACAGAAGAGAATTTTTTCCCGTAGGCACAGTACCAAAAGGTGAAGTGGTTCTCACAGCAGGAGTAGATGTCCAAAAAGATCGGTTAGAAGTAGAAGTTGTAGCATGGGGAAAAAGCCGTGAAAGTTGGTCAATAGACTACCGAGTATTTGAAGGAGATACAGGAAGTGGAGAAGTATGGAAAAAGCTTTCAGAGCTGTTAAATCATCATTTTATCGGTGAAAATGGGCTTGAATATATGATAAGCATGATGGCGGTTGATGCAGGGTATGCAACGCAGGAAGTATACAACTGGGTAAGAGGTCATCAGGGCTCTGGAAGAGTAATGGCAGTCAAAGGTGTAAATAAAGCTCTAGTGCCACTTAGCAGCCCAAGTAGAGTAGATATAACAGTTGGTGGCCAAAAGCTAAAGAGAGGAATAAAGCTCTGGCCAGTAGGAGTATCGATATTAAAGTCAGAGCTTTTTCAATTACTTAATATTTTAAAAGATGGTGAAGAAACACCGCCAGGATATTGTCATTTTCCGGAGTATGCACCTGAATATTTTAAGCAGCTAACGGCAGAGCAATTAGTCAGCAAAGTGGTAAAAGGATACACCAAACAAGAGTGGCAAAAGGTAAGAGAAAGAAATGAAGTACTGGATTGCCGAATTTATGCGAGAGCAGCATCTATTGCGCTTGGAATTGATCGTTGGCCAGAGAGTAAATGGAATAGTTTGAGTGGAAAAATGGAAAGCAAAAAGCCTAAAAAAGTAAGACAGAGTAAGTGGCTTGGTAATCAAAATGTACAGTGAAAAATATTTAACTCAAGTTGAGAAAGCAATTCAAAAACTGCAAAGCGGAGAAAGAGTTGTCTCAATTGCATATGGTGACCATGTTGTGCGGTACGGGGAAGTTCAAATAAAGGATTTATTGGAGCTCAGGCAACGAATAAAAGCGGGGTTAAAAGTTGCAGGCATGAGGCCAAAGAGGAAAATTGTTTTTTCAACGAGTAAAGGAATTTTATAAATGCTGCTCAAAACCTTCAAGCAATTATTTAACAAACCAAAGATAAAAAGCTCTGCATGGGATGCAGCAGGCTCAGGAAGAAGATTTTTTCACTTTCAACCAGAGTTAGGAAGCATAAATAATTTACTTTCTCAGAGCCTTGGGCACTTACGTAGCCGCTCTCGGGATATGGTAAGAAAAAATCCATATGCAGCAAATATCATTGATACAATAGTAAGTAACTCTATTGGAACAGGAATAAAACCGCAATCAAAAGCAAAGAATGCAGAATTTAGAAAGAAAGTGCAAGAATTATGGCTAAGATGGACAGATGAAGCAGATAGCTGTGGAATAAGTGATTTTTATGGATTACAAGCTCTAGTATGCAGAAGTATGATAGAGGGAGGAGAATGTTTTGTACGTTTAAGAACGAGAAAGCTGGAAGATAGATTTTCTGTGCCATTACAACTGCAAGTACTTGAGTCTGAACATTTAGATAATAAAACAAATCAAACTTTAGGAAATGGTAATGTAATAAGAAACGGGATTGAGTTTAACAAGCTTGGGCAAAGAGAAGCATATTACCTATTTAAAGAACACCCTGGTGAAGGCTCGTTTGGTGAATCAGTGAGAGTGCCAGCAAATGATGTTTTACATATTTATAGACCATTAAGACCTGGGCAAATCAGAGGGGAGCCTTGGCTTTCTAATATACTGCTGAAGCTTTATGAGCTTGATCAATATGATGATGCAGAGCTGGTGAGAAAGAAAACTGCAGCAATGTTTGCTGGATTTATTACGAGACTCGATCCAGAAGCAAATATTTTAGGAGAAGGTGAAAGTAATGAGCAAGGAGTAGCATTATCAGGTTTAGAGCCAGGAACAATGCAGCTTTTAGACCCAGGAGAAGATATAAAATTTTCAGAGCCGTCTGATGTTGGAGGAAGTTATGAAGCATTCATGAGACAGCAACTGAGGGCAATAGCAATAGGTACAGGAATAACATATGAGCAGCTAACAGGAGATTTAACCGGTGTTAATTATTCATCAGTCAGAGCAGGATTAATAGAGTTTCGTCGTAGATGTGCTATGCTGCAACACAACATTATGGTATTTCAATTTTGCAGACCAGTATGGAGTAGATGGCTAGAACTTGCCACTTTATCTGGAGGGCTTTCTACAACAGATAATCAAATATTTAAAGATGTAAAATGGATACCACAGGGATTTGATTGGGTAGATCCACTGAAAGACCAGCAAGCACAGCAAATGGCAGTAAGGAATGGATTTAAGAGTCGAGCAGAAGTAGTATCAGAAATGGGTTACGATGTAGAAGAAATTGACCAAGAAATAGCAGAAGATCAAAAGCGTGCAAATAGTCTCAACTTAATGTTTGACTCTGATTGTAAAGGATTATGATGCTCTTAGGAAAACCATTAATGCTTGAACCAAGGAGTTTTGAGCTGCTATCGTTATACAAAGAAAAACAGCCAATTTTCAAAAATCTCAAGCACTCCATCAAAAGTAACGTAGAAAGAACTGCAATTATACCAATTCATGTAATTTTAACTAAAAAACCGGGTGCGTTTGATGAAATGCTCGGGATGACATCATATGAGCAAATAGAAGTACAAGTAAAGCAAGCATTAGAAGATAGTAGTATAGAGACTATTTTACTGGACATAGATAGTCCCGGAGGAGAAGTAAACGGTATTTTCGACTTAGCTGATTTTATCTACAGTGCAAGAGCAAAAAAGAGAATTGTGGCAATAGCAAACGATGATGCGTACTCTGCTGCATATGCTATAGCTTCTAGCGCTGAAAAGATTTTTCTCACCCGCACTTCAGGAGTTGGGAGTATAGGAGTAATAGCAAGTCATATAGATCAAAGTGGGTTTGATGAAAAATGTGGAATAAAATACACAACTATTTTTACAGGCAAGAGAAAGAATGATTTAAATCCACATGAGCCGATAAGTTCAGAAAGCTTAAAAAGTTTAGAGTAGGAAGTAAATCGCTTATATGAAATTCTGACTGAACTTATAGCACGTAACAGAGGACTTTCTGTACAAGCAATAAAAAATACAGAAGCAGGGCTTTATTTTGGCAAGAATGCAATAGAAGTGGGACTTGCCGATGGAATAACAACATTTTGTGAATTTATTAACAAAGGAGAAAATACTATGAATGAACAAACTACAACTGACCTAAAAACTGATAATTTAACTAAGTATCGTACTGAAGTTCTTGAATTAATACGTTTATGCAATTTGTCAAAGGTGCCAGAGAAAATAGGAGAATTTATAGAGCAGGGCGTAAGTGTTGAGCAAGCCAGGGAAGTTTTAATGGAATTACTTGCAGAGAGAACGAAGAAGACAGAGATTTTGAGTACAATACCACAGAATTCAGGAGAAGATTTAATGATACAGGTAGCAAGAAGTCGTAGGAGTTAAAGTATTTTTATAGCCGCCGTATATAGCATTGATAAAAGCGGCGGTAAGCAGTTAAGGAGAGAAATTTATGAGTTGTATAAGCGAACAAAATAATCTGGGTGACTTATTAAAGTATGAGACATCAAGTCTATATTCAAGAGATCAGATAACAGTAGCAAAAGGGCAGAACCTAAAGCTTGGTACAGTAGTGGCTCTCGATAAAGATAGCATGGTTAAGATAATAAATCCAACTGCCACAGATGGTACACAAACAGCGATAGGTGCAGTAGTAAGTGATGTAAATGCGACAGAAAATGCTAAAGCAGTAATTATTACTCGTGGTGCAATACTAGCAGATCATGCAATTGTGTGGCCAGCAAATATCACTGAAGAGCAGAAAGCTGCAGCAATAAAGCAACTTGAAGCACGAGGGATCATTGTCCGCAAGGGAATTTAACTAAAATTAATAGGAAAAAAAGGAGAGAAAAAATGCAAAATCCATTTACAAATACAGCATTTAGCATGACGGCACTAACAAATGCGATGAATATATTGCCGATAAATCATGGACGAGTTGAAAATCTAAATTTGTTTCCAAGTAGGTCAGTAAGATTTAGACATATTACCATAGAAGAACACAACGGAGTATTAAGTTTATTACCAACGCAAGTACCAGGGGCGCCAGCAACAGTAGGAAAAAGAGGAAAAAGAAAGGTAAGAACATTTACGATTCCACATATTCCGCATGATGATGTAGTGTTACCAGAGGAAGTACAGGGAATAAGGGCATTTGGATCAGAAAGTGAACTGAAAGCGCTGGCAGATGTAATAACTGACCATTTACAGCTAATGAGAAACAAACACGCAATAACATTAGAGCATTTACGAATGGGAGCGCTGAAAGGAATAATTTTAGATGCTGACGGGTCAGAATTATTAAATCTGTACAACGAATTTGAAATTACACCAAAAGTAGTAAATTTTGCCCTTGGAACAGCAACAACAGATGTAAAACGTAAGTGTCTGGAAGTATTGCGGCATATAGAAGATAACCTAAGTGGTGAATATATGACTGGAATTCATGCCTTGGTAAGCCCTGAGTTTTTTGATGCACTAACTTCTCATGCAAAAGTAAAAGAAGCATATGAAAGATGGCAAGAAGGAGCAGCACTTCGAAATGATATGAGGTCAGGGTTTACATTTTGTGGCATAACGTTTGAGGAATATAGAGGGCAAGCAACTGACCCTGAAGGAACGGTTAGAAGATTTATTGAGAAAGATACAGGGCACTGTTTTCCACTAGGAACAGCGAGCACATTTACAACATATTTTGCACCAGCAGACTTTAATGAGACAGTAAATACTCTTGGACAGCCACTCTATGCAAAACAAGAACCAAGGAGGTTTGATAGAGGAACTGATTTACATACGCAGTCAAATCCTCTGCCAATGTGCCATAGACCTGGCGTATTAGTAAAAGTCGCTATAGCATAACATACTGGTAGAGTAATTACAAGTTGGTGAGGCACAGAACGACTCTACCGGTATGCGCTTTCTTAGCATGTAAAGGTTAGTATATCAAAAAGAAATATGCAAGAGAATATTAAGCGATTATTGGAGGATTGTTTTAAGCATCTAGGAGTGGAAGCCATATATTGTAATCGAAATAAGGAGGGTATTCGTAGAATAAAAGTGCTAATAAAACGTCCTGAGACTACGTACTCTCTAGGTGCAGATGGAGCATTAACTCAGCAAATTGCTTCTGTAGAAATACGTGATCAGGACGTTACTTCCTTTAGCATAGGCGATTATATCAAGATTGAAAAAAGGTTCTACAAGATTTTTGAACCACCGTTAAAAGATTCTTCGAGTGAAATATGGAAAATTGAAGCAATAGAAAGTGTTTGATATTAAAATTAGTAACAATATTAATGAAATAATCTCCAATATTGAAAGAAAAGAGCAGAAAATAAAACTGGCAGCTATAAAAGCGTTAAACAAAACGGCACTATGGTTAAAAGCGCAAGCAGCTAAGGAAATCAGTGATGAAAAGAGAATAAAATTAAGTTTGATAAGAAAGAGATTAAGAATTTTTAAGGCAAAAACTAGCAGATTAGAAGTGTTAATTAGAGCAAATCTCTATGACATTAGAGCATCGACAATTGGTAAAATACAAAAAACAAGAAGAGGATCGAAAGTAGGAAAGCATGAGTTTATAGGAGGATTTGCAGCAGTTATGCCAAAAGGAAATAGCGGTATGTTTAAACGTGAAGGAAGAGCAGCATTGCCAATAAAGGAAGTTAAATTGTCACTCGAACCTGAGGCTTCAAGGATAATAGGGAATCTTGTTAATTATGAGGTTGAGGAAGTGTTTGAAAAGTTCTTTGAACGTGATATTACAAGAAATATATGAATTTTAAAGATTTGCATAACGCAATCTGCACTACGCTGAAGAAAGAAATACCAGCAATTCAAACTTGTGAAATTTATCCATCGATAAGGAAAGAATTATTAGCGCCAGCGTTATTTGTAGAGCTTGTGAGTTTAGAATCGGGAAAAGATCCAGGAACAGAAGAATTAGCACTGAAAGCAAGATTTGAAGCACGAATTGTGATTGATAGCACAATAGAAAATGCAGCTATTATTGTCAGAACATTAGCAGCAGAAGTAGCAAGAGTAGTGAATAAAAATACTTGGAATGTGGAAAATGTTTCACCAGGAGAATTTATATCAGGAGGAGGAGATGATTTTAGGCCAGAACTTGATGCATATTTAGTGTGGTTGATTGAATGGGTCCACTATCTGCATGTGGGAGAATCAGTCTGGTTAGAGGGAAAAATTAAGCCACATACAATAAACGTAGGAAATATAAATGTTGGATCATAGTTTTGCGATTTCAGAGCTGAATAGGAAGCTAGCAAACGTTATTCGTATAGGAGTTGTAAAAGAAATAGATTATGAAAAAGCAAAAGTAAGAGTTAAAATAGGAGAATTTTTAACAGATTGGTTGCCATGGATAACGAGCAAAGCAGGAAAAGATAGAAATTGGTCTCCGCCAGATATTGATGAGCAAGTAGTTATACTTTCCCCGCTGGGAGAATTATCTTTAGGAGTAGTACTTCCTGGAATATATCAACACAAGTACTCTGCACCAGAAAATAAAAAAGAGGTGAGTAGCTTAACATTTCAAGATGGAACAAAGTTGTCATACGATAAAGATAAACATCATTTAGAGATTGAAGTAGTAGACAAAATAACACTGAAAGTTGGGGGATCAAGTATAGAAATGACAAAAAGTGGAATAAAACTGAAAGCAGAAAGGATCGACTTAAATTGAACAAAGGAATAGTGAGGTTAGGAGACTACTGTGGAGAAGCTATACCACATTTCTGCATTAGCGGAAGTAATAATGTTTTTGTAAACGGTAAGTCAATATGTAGACAAGGAGACAGTTTTAGTGAAGGAAAAGTAATGATTCAAGGATCAAAAACAGTGTTTGCAAATGGTCTTAGTGTAGGAAGAGTAGGAGATATAGTTTCATGTGGGTTTAAAGTAATAAAAGGCAGTGAAAGCGTCTTTGCAAAATAGAAATGAAGGGTATGGATGCTAAAACAGGAAAAACGTTAGAAGGAATAGAGCACTTAAAGCAGTCGATAATTGATATACTGACCACTCCTATTAACAGTAGAATAATGAGGAGAGATTATGGGTCAAGACTATTTGAATTAGTAGATAAGCCAATAAATAGAGATTTAACTTTGGAAATCTATTCAGCAGTAGCAGAAGCTCTACAAAGGTGGGAGGAAAGATTTAAGCTAGAAAAAGTAAAAATGACAGAGGTGAAAGAAGGAAAAGTAACGCTTGACCTAGAAGGATTATACTTACCAAGCGGGAAAAACATTCATTTTGATGAAATTGTAGTTTAAAGATGCAGCAGCTAAATATTGTAGAAAAGCCAAATTTCGAGGAAATATTTTCAAGAATGAAAGAAGAGTTAGTCCGTAGAGATGAAACCTTTTCAGGATTAGTAGAATCGGATCCAGCAGTGAAAGTTCTGGAGGTAGCAGCATGGCGAGAACTTTTACTCAGACAAAGGATAAACGAAGCTGTAAAGGGTAATTTACTTAAATTTGCAACGGGAGAAGATCTTGATAACTTAGCTGAGTTTTATGGAGTGGAAAGACAAAAAGAAGAAGAGGATGAAAGATTTAGAAAGAGGGTAAAAGCAAAAATAGCAGGTTGGTCAACAGGAGGAAGTAAGGAATATTATAAATATCATGCACTGTCAGCAGATAGTAGAGTAAAAGATGCACTAGTGGAATCAACTATACCAGGGAAAGTACAAATTTCAATCTTATCAACACAATTATCCACAACTGGCATAGCTTCAGAAGAGCTACTTGAAATTGTAAAAAAGCAGGTTACTAGAGATGATATAAGGGTTTTAACAGATACAGTAACAGTAATTGGTTGCAATATTACGGAAATAGATATTCACAGCAGAATGAGCATAAGTCCTGTAATATCGAAGGAGGAAATCAAGAAGCAGTTCATTAAGAAGTTTGAAGCAAATAGAAGGCTGGGATGGAATGTTACAAGATCTTGGATAATAGCAAATTTGTTTGTAGAGGGTGTAGAAAACGTAGAATTAATCGAGCCAAGAGAGGATGTTGTGGTTCTGGGGAATGAGTGTGCAGTGCTTGGCTACGTCAAGTTAGATAGGATTTAAAACGTATTTTTTTGTTTTGTGGAATCGTACCAGTGAGGGGATTGCGTGCAATAAGTGGTTTAAGGTTTACTGGATCCAATGTTAGGGAGAGGAAAGTATTGATTTTCTTCCAGAAGTTGTAATTTGTTTTTTAAAGTATGGATAATATGGTCAAATATTAAGGAAAGTGTTTTTGATATTAAGAACATCTTTATTTTTGATCAGTTCTGCAATGATCTCTTGCTTACTCATAAGCTACCTAAATAAAGGAAATTAAAGCAACTTGAAAGAAAAGACAAATGAAAAGTTTATTACCGCCAAACGCAACAAAGCAAGAGCAAGCACTGGTTGATGCAATAGATTATAAGGTTGATCCAAGCTGTATCAAAGGATTTAAGTTTAATCTTAAAGAAGAAACATTGCCGTGGTTGATTGAGGAATATGAATTGGGGGAAATACTACGTTGGATAAAGGATAAAAGAAAAGCCGTAGTAGAAGGAGTAAAATTTCAAAGACTGAGAGGAACTCCAGCATCACTAAAAATAGCATTAAAATGGGCAAATATAGAAGATATTACAATTATTGAAGAGCCACCCGGTAAACACTTTTTTGAGTTGCAAGTAGGGATAAAAGAGGTACCAAATGACTTCTTCGTGGATGCAGTAGTAGAGCTGGCAAAACTATCACTGCCTGTAAGATCCAGATTGATGAGGATTTTTAACGATTATTATAATGTGCAGAGATTTATATTGGATGAGAGTTTATTTGGAGATCTTCTTTCTGATTATTCAGGGGTAAAAATAGAAAAAGATGGACCAGTGTTATCATTTGGAAGAGTAAATTTTTTCAGGTCTAGTGGTCCAGTTATTAGGATTATAGAAAACTATCTACGCGATCATTATGAACGAGCTTTAAGCAATGATATATATCGCCTAGATGTAGCAATCCTTGGAGAAACCGAGCCTCACACAAGGGATTATAAAGGCATCTATGAAAGAGATCATTTGTGGTACAACTTAAAAGCACTATATCCATTACCACAGAGTTTATTACCATCGATTAAATTTGCAAAAGCGCAGATAGTATTATCAGACAGTTGGGATTTAGGAGACATAAATACGTGCTTTCCAGTAAGTAGCGTAGAAGAAAGAGGAAATAAATTTGTATTGGGAAGCGATAAACTTTCAGGGCAATATTGGAATTTAAAACATAAGCCAATTTTAGAAAGATTTAGCGTTACTCACAACTATAAAGTAGAAAATTATACAGATCAGAAGGTCAGAAAATATGTTTTAGCAGAACACAACGTTTACTATAAAAATGATTTGGATTCAGAGCAAAAAGACTCAATACACGAATTAGAAAAGCACATTTTAGTATTTTACCCGGGAGTACTGAAGTGGCATGAACATCGACATTTGCACAGAAGTTGGAAAGATAGTCGAATAATATCTATAATAAGTTAAGTACTTATATTTAGATACTCATATATTATATTAATAATAGGTAAAAGTGTATGAAATAAAAAAACGGACTTGCTTTCTCATGCTAAAAAGGACATGACTTGAATAGCAGCAGGTAAACATAAGAAATTTATCTGGCGCTAGAAAAGCTAATTTTGTGAGGTATGAAATGAGTTTTAGCAAGAGTAAGTTTTTTAAAGAAGTATCAAGTAACGATATTAATAAAAGAAATGAAGAAGGAGAAACGATCTTGCATCAAGCAGTAGAAATCTCCGATTACAAAACAGTGAGATTATTAATAAAAAAAGGGGCAGAGGTTAATGCAAGAGATAAAAATGGTTATACACCTCTGCACTGTGCAGTATTCGCAAAAAGTTTAGAAAATGTAAAAGTACTGCTAAGAGAAGGAGCAGAAGTAAATGCCACTCAATATGTTACTGGATGTACGCCACTGCACTCTGCGTGCAAAATAGGAGGAGCAGGAGTTGAAATAATAAAAGAGCTAGTAAAGGCAGGAGCTGAAGTTAATCAACTGAATAAGTATGGTGCAACACCAATGTATTACATCTGGGAAAGTGAAAAGTATCGTCTATGTGATAGCAAAGAGAGTGAAAAGGCGAGTAAATTTTTGAGAGAAAAAGGAGGAATAACAAAAAGTAGAGAACTGACGTGCTATGGAATAGAGAGGCTAGTGGGAGAAATAGCAGACATGTTGAATGGAAGCTACATGCCGGAGCTAAAAATAATAGAGATAGGAGAAATAAGGAAGAGAGACAAATCGCTAATAAAGAAAGAATGTAAAAATTTAGCAAGCAAAATAATGAGCCAAGTGAACGAAATGATAGATGAGGTAGCGAAAAGGAAGGTTTAAAAGAGGGATTTAAATTTAAAGAAAAGGTGAGGTGGATTATGTTAAAGCTTGGCAAATTTAATAGGTCAGCAAAAGAATTATTAGAGAACTCATATGAAAATATTTATGAAAGAGACGAGAAGGAAAGAACAGCTCTGCATTATGCAGTAGAAGTAAAAACAGTGAAGTTATTAGTTGAAAAAGGAGTGAATGTGAATGCAGCAGATGTGAAAGGATACACAGCACTGCACCTAGCGGTAACGGAGAAACGTCTAGAAATCGTGAGGGAATTGATAAAATCAGGAGCAGAGGGTGTGCCGTAGAGACACAAAGAATGTTCAAGTAAGAGCAAACTAAGTGCAAAAGCTGCACAGTAGATGAGGGTAGGTCCCTCGGAGCCGGTTTACAAGAGCAGGCTTCAAACAACCATAAGCTGCTTTGGTAAAGAGCCAAGGTAGTGAGCGTTATGGAAAAGGCATAATTATATGTCATGTAAGGAATAGAGAGATGAACGAAAGTGAACCACTGATGAAGTGTCGAAACCTTTTAAATGACGTCAAAACCAGGGGGTCGTTTGTAACCTGGGATAAATCTATCGGGAGCTTGTTTACTGGATAGATGGCGTCCGGCATAAAGGTGGCATGAATCTATTTCAGGCTATTGTGTGGAACTACGGGAACCTGTCGTTTCGATGATAAGGGAGAAATCCAAGGAGCTAAACTCTAAGGATGAGAGTACCGATGCGAAAAACAGGGGCGGATCAGCTCGTAGTAGTGAAGAAGTTTCTGTAATGGAAATGGAGCGAAGGAGCTGAGTTATTCAGTTTTAATTATGTATCAACCGAAAGGGAGGAGTTAATGAATAAAACAAAGTCTTTTGATATACCAAAGCAACTTATTTGTAGGGCTTATAAACAAGTATCGAAAAATAAAGGTGCGGCTGGTGTGGATGAGGTTTCGATAACAAAGTTTGAAGAAAATCTAAAAGATAATCTGTACAAACTATGGAATAGGATGTCATCCGGAAGTTATTTTCCAGAGCCGGTAAAAGCTGTTGCGATACCAAAAGATACAGGAGGGCAAAGAATTTTATGTGTTCCTTCAGTATTCGACAGGATAGGGCAAACGGCTGCTGCTATGTATCTAGAGCCGCTGGTAGAACCAAAATTTCATGAGGATTCATATGGTTATAGACCAAATAAGTCTGCACTGGATGCGGTAGATACAGCTCGTAAAAGATGCTGGAGGTACGATTGGACGATAGATCTTGATATATCTGGATTTTTCGACAATTTGGACCACGGCTTGGCATTGCAAGCTATCAAAAAGCACACAGACTGCAAATGGGTCATACTGTATGTTGAGAGGTGGATGAAAGCCCCCATTCAGCAAGCAGATGGCAGTAAGGTAGTTAGGGATAAAGGAGTTCCGCAAGGAGGTTCAGTTAGCCCAATCATCTCTAATATATTCATGCATCATGTGTTTGATATATGGATGAAAAAGAACTACCCGACAGTACCATTTGAGAGGTATGTGGATGATGCGATAGTGCACTGCAGAACAGAGAAACAGGCAGAGTTTGTGAAAGTAATGATCGAAGAAAGATTGGCTGAGTATAAGTTGAAATTGCATCCTGAAAAGACACAGATAGTGTACTGTAAGGATGACAATAGGAGTGGTGAATTTCCTAAACAAAGTTTTAATTTTCTGGGTTACACATTCAGACCCAGGTTAGCAAGAAATAAAATAGGGAAGTATTTTGTTTCATTTCTTCCAGCAATTAGCAACAAGGCCAAGAAAAAGATTACTACAACCATAAGGTCATGGAAAATGCTACGAAATACGCATATAACATTAGAGGAGATATCAGGAAAAGTAAATCCAATAGTCAGAGGCTGGTATCAGTACTATGGCAAATTTTACAGAACTGAAGTATACAAATCTCTAAAGAATATAGAGCGGCATCTAGAAAAGTGGGTGAAAAGGAAATATAAGAGACTCAGGAGTCACGGAAGACTAGCAAGACAATTTCTAGGAAAGGTGAGAAAGAGGTCTCCGGATATTTTCTATCACTGGACACTAGGGTTAGGCCAAAAGGCTGAATAATGGAAGCTGTATAAATCGAGAGGTTTACGTACAGTTTTGCGAGAGACTGGTGGGGAAGTTCCACTGGTCTACTCTCCTGAATGCTGAGGAATATGGAAATAAATGCATACCTCTACACCTTGCGTGCATGGTAGGTGAAAAAGAAATAGTGGAGGAGCTGGTAAAAGCTGGAGGAGAAATAGAGCAAGCGGATAAATTTGGAATGATAGCGATGGATTATGCTAAAAATAGCAAAAAGATAACCGAGGTATTAAAGAAAGAAACAGACAGAATTGAAAAGTTATTTGAACAGCAAAGTAGGAAATCTTCTATGAGAGGCTAAAAGCATGGAGAAAGAAATAGAAAAGAAGGTAATGAATTTAGAGAAAAAAGCGTTGGTAGAGTTGAGAAGAATATGGAAGAAGGTATTTGGGGAAGAAGCGCCTAGATACTCAAAGAAATATCTGATACCGAGATTAGCTTATAGAATGCAGGAAAAAGCGTATGGAGAAATGTCAAGAAAGGGAACAAAAAGACTAGAGTATCTGGCAGATCGGCTAGAAAGGGGAAAGAGAATAAGTAGCGACAAATTACCAGTAGAAGGGACAGAATTAATACTAGAGAGAGGGGAAGAGACTCATACAGTAATGGTAACAGATAAGGGTTTAATCTACCGAGAAGAATTTTTCACATCATTATCAGCAGTAGCCGGGAAAATAATGGGAATGAGCTACAACGGACCTTTATTATTCGGTATGCGTGATAAAAATGAAAATTGAAGAGAATAAAATGCTAAAAGAAGTAAGGTGTGCGATATATACAAGAAAATCAAATGAGGATGGGCTAGAACAAAAGTTTAACAGTCTTGATGCCCAGCGAGTAGCATGTGAAAAGTACATAAAGAGCAGAGAAGGCTGGGTAGCATTGGCAAAAAGGTACGATTATGGCGGATATTCAGGGAAAAATTTAGAAAGACCAGCGATAAAGGAATTGTTTGAAGATGTTAAAGGAGGAGAAGTAGATTGTGTGGTAGTATATACGCTAGATAGGCTCTCGAGAGAAACAAAAGACAGCATCGAAGTAACGTCATTTTTTAGAAGGCATAGAGTAAATTTTGTAGCAGTAACGCAGATATTTGATAATAATACGCCAATGGGAAAGTTTGTACAAACAGTGTTATCAGGAGCAGCACAGTTAGAAAGAGAGATGATAGTAGAGAGAGTAAAAAATAAAATAGCAACATCAAAGGAGCAGGGGTTATGGATGGGTGGAACTTTGCCGCTAGGGTATGATGTGAAAGATAAAGAATTAATAATAAATGAAAAAGAAGCAAAGACGGTGAAACATATATTTGATAGGTACATGGAGCTGAAATCAATGGCAGAACTGGCAAGAGAGTTAAATAGCCAAGGGTACCGAACAAAATCAGATATCTTTAAAAAGGCCACGGTAAGGAGAATAATAACAAATCCAACATATATGGGAAAAATCAGACATTATGAGAAGCAATATGAAGGGAAGCATGAGGCAATAATAGAACAAGAAAAATGGCAAAAAGCGCAAGAATTAATAAAGAATCAGCCATATAGAAAAGCAAAATATGAGGAAGCGCTACTAAAGGGGATAATAAAGTGCAAGAGCTGTGATGTAAATATGACGTTGACCTATGCAAAAAAGGAAAATAAAAGGTACCGATATTATGTGTGCAATAACCATTTAAGGGGGAAGGATTGTGGATCAGTGAACAGAACAATAATTGCTGGAGAAGTGGAAAAAGAAGTGATGAAGAAAGCTGAACAGCTATATGAAAAATGGGAAGAAGAGTAGAGAAATCTAAGTTTTGGAAAGCAGAAAGAAGTAGTGAAAAAGTTAATAAAGGGAGTAATGGTAAGAGAGGATGGAATAGAAGTGAGTTCAGAGGATAAGATAGAATTTATACCAATAAAAAAGAAAGGAAACAAATGTACAGTAGTAGAGCCAGAAGGAAAAACAAATAATGCGCTACTGAAAACAGTGGTAAGAGCCTACCTGTGGAAACGGCAACTAGAGGAAGGAAAATACGCAAATATAAAAGAGCTAAGTGCCAAAATTAATATAGGTACAAGACGTATACAGCAAATTTTAAGATTAAATTATTTAGCTCCAAAAATAAAGGAAGACATAGTAAAGGGGAGGCAGCCAAGAGATTTGAAGTTAGCTGAATTAAGGGAAATACCGATGCTTTGGGGTGAGCAATTGAAGAAATTTTACGGCTTAGCATCGTAACGTTTATAAAAACAACAATATGAAAAAACATCGAAAAAAGTATGTGCCAGAAAATTAAAAAAGGGAACGTTCAAAAAAGTGTGTCAAGCCGCATTTTTAGTTCAACTCAATTTTCAATCTATCTGGAAAGAAAATATCAAGTTGAGACATAGTTAAAGCCCAATTAGGGAGAGCCATAATCCACTTTTGCTCTACCTTTTTTATAGCACAATATACCTGTTTGTACAAGGCATTTGTACTAGTAAATGAACCCTTAGTTTTAGTAAATTTCCTGATTTGTCTATGCAACCCCTCAATTGGATTAGTGGTGTAAATCAGCTTCCTAACTGGCCCAGAATACTTAAAATAACTGGATAAGTTTTCCCAATTGTTCTGCCAGGATTTTATAACTAAAGGATACTTTTCTCCCCATTTTTCTTCCAGCTCAAGCAGATAATTCTCAGCAATTTCTTTACTTGAAGCACGATATATTTTTTTCAGATCATTCATGAAAACTTTTACATCTTTACTGGATACATATTTCAGAGAATTTCTTATTTGGTGTACTATACATAGCTGCACTTCTGCACTGGGAAATACACTGTTGATGGCTGCAGGAAAGCTTTTTAGCCCATCTACACATGCAATCAGAATATCTTCTACTCCTCTTTCTTTGAGGTCATTTAAAACTCCCAACCAGAAGTTAGCTCCCTCACTTTCAGCCAGATAAAAACCTAATACTTCTTTTCTGCCATTTTGATTTATACCCAATATATTATACATGCATTTACTTACGCAATGTCCGTCCTCCTTGACCTTAAAAAACATGCCATCCATGAACACTATTGGATACACTGATTGCAGTGGACGGCTGCGCCATTCATTGATTATTGGTAGCAGTTTATCAGTAATACTGGATATCTCTGCTGCTGATATTTTATGGTCATATATTTCCTCAACGTGTGAAGCTATGTCTCTGTATCCCATGCCACTGGCGTATGTACTTAAGACCTTTGCTTCAAGTTCTGGATGTAGGCTTGTTTGCCTTTTTTTGACTATTTGCGGTTCAAAGCTTCCTTCTCTGTCTCTTGGTGTTAATAGTTCAAATGAGCCTGAACTTGTACGTAAAGTTTTTGCATTCCTTCCATTTCTTCGGTTATTTTCTTCACTTTTAGCTGACATGTGGCTTTCTATTTCACCTTCCAGACTTGCCTCTAGCAACCTTTTTATAAACGGTGTTAATGCTCCATCTCTTCCTGTCAATGGTCTTCCTTCTCGTATAGATGACAGGATATTTGTTTCTAATTCTTTATAATCTACCAAACCAGTAGTTCTATTTGCTTGACTCATATCAAACCTCCATTTTTTATATCAATTTATTACTTTTTTTTTCGGTTTGACACACTTTTTTGAACGTTCCCTTAAAAAAGGTTATTGCAAAAGGAGCTACTACAAAGAGCCACACAAAAAGATGTTGAAATTGATACAGAAGAGCAAATAAATGTTACAAAATCAATTATGCGAAAATATCAATATAAATGATGAAGATTTTGACATATTAGCTGCAACAGCGGTAGAAGATGTATCCAATTTTAGCTGCATATTTTAATAGTAGATCTGGAGAGAAATTCTGTAAAAGGCGGCTCAGCCAATTGTATGTTCCATATCCTCATTTTGTAGCCAGCTTAAAAACAATATAAAAGAGTATTCTTAAAAGATCATAGACATTGATACGAACTCCTTAATCTATAAATTACAGTAGTTTATATTTAAATAATAATCTTCAACTTTTTTAGCAAATTAATCTACCTAGAAACTTCTCTCCTAGGATCAGAAGTCCTTCTTAACTCTTCACGTTCTGTCCATTTGTTGTTAGACTCGGTTATTACCTCAGGGCGCATTAATCCACCAGATCTTTCAAAGTACCCATTTTCAATAGCATCATAAACCAAATCTTCACCAAGTGCGCAATCATTACCTAATTCTTCTTTTCGATCTTTGAATTTTTCTAATATTTCCTCTCTATTACTCACTTTTACTATAATTTTGCTTTTATCCTGTATGTCAGGATACAGTCTAACATCTACATTTCCCAAACTAGTATAGAAGGTTAATACTATATCGCTGCCTTCTGTAAGATCTGTGTAATACCTTATTCCACCTTCAGTTTGAATTTCTACTTCACTACTACCGATCTTTACTATATTTCTTCCACACTTTACATCTCCATCGGTTAGACCTAAATCCCTTGCCCCATCTGTTATCTTTATAATGTCTATTTTACTATCTTTAGAATATTCTAAGTAAAAAACGGAGTTGTCTACTCTTGCATCTTTTAGCTCGCTATTGGTTGCACTTTTTGCGATTTCAATAAACTTATGAGAATTGCTAATATAATCTCTATAAGCTTTTTTTAGGTTAGTTTTATGCTCTTTAAATTCTGATGTCAGTGTGTTAGCATCAACTTTATTACCAAACACTGCCCCTTTTGATACTAATTGACATATTATATTACTAGCAACTTTAGGATTTTTTTCTAATTCACTGATTTTTTTCATCACATAATCGGTAAAAGTGTACTCATTACCTGAAAAGAAATCTTGTGAAAGAGAATAGTTTAATCGTACACCAGACTTTATAGCATCGTTTACAATCTTTTCAAGTTCAGCCATATTTTGAGCCTGAAACACCTTATCAGAAAACTCATTTAACTTTTCCTTTTGATTTGAGGTTAAATTAACGAGTAATTTACTGACCTGTCCTTTCTTTTGCTGACGATAAATAATATTTTTATCATAATCTAATGCTCCTGCTTCTAGAAATATTTTTCTTAACTCTTGAGCAAGATCTTCATTATCCCAAGCAAAACGATCAACATACGAAAACACTTTTGAT
Organism: Wolbachia endosymbiont (group A) of Longitarsus flavicornis; assembly: GCF_963931955.1. Lineage (NCBI taxonomy): Bacteria > Pseudomonadati > Pseudomonadota > Alphaproteobacteria > Rickettsiales > Anaplasmataceae > Wolbachia > Wolbachia endosymbiont (group A) of Longitarsus flavicornis. The sequence goes on from NZ_OZ008337.1 coordinate 1,254,010, forward strand.
TCACCCATTCCTTGCCTAATATTTAGCACTACTTTTAGGTCCGAATCTCTTTTATGCTTACTTAAAAACTCCTTTAAATTTTTAGTGCAGTCTGAATCACACACAAGTAAGTCATACAATTCCTTATTCATCTTTTTCTGTTTATCAGTTAAAAATAATTCTTCAATATCATAGCAGAGGTTATTAGTTGCTATTCGTTGTGGAGTTTTGCCCTTTCTACTTGTTATATTAGGGTTAGCTCCTTTTAAGAGAAGAGAGTTTGCATTATTGTAATGACCTTTGGCAGCAGCAAGGTATAATGGTGTTTTTCCTTTATTATCTTGTATGTTAGGATCTGCGCCTGCTTCTAAGAGTAAATCTATAGCCTGATTTCCTGTGCGACGAAATCCACCAATATTTGCTCCTGCAATCGCATGCAATACTGTTGATTGAGATTCTCCTCTTCTTAGGTTAAGAATTACTTTTAAATCTTTATTGTTTCTATTATCATGTAAAAATTCTTCAAGAGGTTCAGTATTATCAAATGAACCACAGTTAGAAGCTAAACATTTTAGAGCACTAAGTAACTTTTTGTTTAAATTTTTTTGACTTGGCGTAAGATCGTGATCTAGAGCAAACCAAACACAAATTTGCTCGCTTAGTCCAAGTTTGCTATCAACTAAAGAAAGTAGTTCATTATGATTTCTAACTGATGGTAAATCTCCTGAGTACCACATATCATTCATCAGCTCATTTAATAAATGTTCTTTAGATGATAGATGTTCTATAATGGATTCATATTCAATATCATATAGTTCTGGTTTGGATTTTGGTTTTAGTAGATTGATGATAGATTTTACCATCCCAGTAGACTCACCCATACTTATCCCTCTAAGCTAAGATATATGATATATTGTATGCGATATGTAACATTAAGTCAATAACCATAATCTTTTTACTACTCACGTCGTTAAGCTTTTGTTAAGTTTTCATGGTGAGTAACAATGGAGTATATAGAGAGGTTAAAAGTTGCTTATGACTCCAAGTTTTAGCCAGTTTTACTATAGATCAACAAAATTGAGAAGCACTAGCGATATTTAATATATAGGAATATGATGCTTTAAAGGAGTGCAAAAACTGCTGAAGCTTATACAGTAACCTGCGGAGCCACTTCAGCAGAATAAAAAACACATGCCAGTATTAGTAGAGAATTATTTATAAGTCAACTAACTTTTTTAAAAAATATTTTAGTGAAAGTACCATGCTATAGTGTTTTCTAAAATAAATGATAGTGCACTAACATACAAACTCGCAGCTTTTAGGGGGTAATCTCGTAATGAAAATTTATCATTCATTTTCGAAACTACTATAGTTAGTGTTATAAAGAATTCAATTGTTTACTCCTATGATTGTTGTCAATAAGAAATTTCATATTTTGTAAAATCTTTGAAAATCCAGTTGTTTTTAAGAGTATAGAAAATAGTTGTGAGAAACTTCCTAGCAGTAGCAATAATAGCCTTAGCAGAACCACGCTTTTTTTTCACACGCTCGTAAAAACTTTTCAGATAAGGACTATAACGTATAGCAATCCAAGTACACTGTACTAAAGAAGTACGCCCAATTTTTGATCCACGTTTAGTAATTCTTCCAATTGTGCATTGTTGATTGGATTGAGAAACTCGCGGTACAACTCCAAAATAAGCTGTAAGTTTTTCAGGATTACTAAAATCATTAATATCACCAATTGTTGCAACAAAAACTGCTGCAGAAATCGCACCAATACCTTTAATGCTGATGAGATTATTAAATCCAGGAAGCTGCTGAGCAAAAGCTATAATTTCCTTTTCAAGTTTTTTGAGACTTTCTCGAATGACTTCCAGATTACTGCTAATCACTTCAATCTCAACCTTTTCCAAGTGACTCCAATCATGTTTACCAAGAGAGCATTCAAATCCCGCTTTGGTTGTCAGTACTTCCTTTTTAATCTTTATTCCGTGGTAATTGAAAAGTCCATGTATTTTATTGATTAAAGATACCCGTGATTTTACTAACTGATCTCTTGTTTTAAGAAGAGAAGCTAACTGTTGGCATTGTTTGCTCTTGCATTTTGCTTCAGGCAACATATCTTTGCTGAGAAAAAAAGCAATAGCTCTTGCATCATGTTTATCTGTTTTGTTCACAGAACGACGAATAACTTCAAATTGCAAGGGAGCAACCACAACAACGCGCTTAACGTAAGGTGACACTTCATCATAAAAGAAACAGCTATTTCCCGTTGCCTCTAAGGCTACTTCATCTGTTTCTTGAAGATTTTTGATAAAATTACCTAAATCCTGTAAGCGAAACGTTTTAATATACTCTGGTTTTTCCTGTTCTAAGTAGCAAGCAGTGAAACTATTAGTATGTAAATCAACACCTATGTAACGCATAAATCTTCTCCCTTATTGAATACTCCAACATATCAGAGTAGAATATTACCGGTTGGTCCATTCTCCTATACGCGGTCACTAAATTTTATAGGCCGCACGATGGTTTTCGGTGGCAGGGGCGATTAATCTCCTTCACGAGGTCTTTTTCCTATACTGCAAAAAGCAGAAAGGGCCTCACAAACATTTTCAATCTGCCACCTATCCACTCTGAGAAGGTATTATCTTCTCATGCTTCCAACCAAGCAATAACTATTCATACCACCTCCTTCAAAAAAGGTCATATATTTGTGAGAACAAGCCGCGTAAAAATAAGGTTATAAAAATAGAAGATTTAAATTATTTTCATAAGCTTAGGCAAAATAGTTCGTATATAGATATGGATGAAATAGGCAATGATCAAATTTACGTACAGGGCAAACTTAAATAAAAATGTGATATAAAAAGAAGTAAGACGACTATTTCTTAAGACTAGATCACTGATTAACTGCTCGAGATGGACCTGCTTGTTGAACATAAGGTTGTTGGAGATTACCTGGCTGTTGACCAAAAGCAACCACAGAACTATGTCTTACATCTACCTCTACAAACTCATCACTAATTTTTATAAGGGAACCTTCATCTGTTGCACCTTCATTAAAAACAGCATACACCAGTTTCACTTTGCCAGCATCAGTAATTACCTTATACGCTTCACCTTCTTTATATCTTGTCAACTGGTCCTTAGCCTCTTTTTCTTTTTTATCCAAATCTCCTTTCTTAGCAAATTTTAGCTCTATTCCAACTGGGGGGTATTCTTTTTTTTGATCAGTAGCATTTATAACCAACATAACATCCAACTTCTCTCCACCACCTATTTGAAATTCAGTAATAACTTTTATATTATCTTCTCCGTAGCTACTAAATAAACCATGCAATACAGCTTGAAATGTAGCCTCATTGCTTATTAATGATTTGAAAGGATGTAGTATATGAGAAATTTCTTCAAATAGTTTTTTGTAATCATCATATTTACCAGATTTTATAGCTTTGCTCAAAGCTGCTTTAAATTTTTTATTTTCCACAATTGGAGTAAAATTACCTTGTAAAATTTCTTTACCTCTTTTATATTTATCCAATGAGTCATACGTATTTACTGTAATCCCCTTATTCTTATTACAGTACTGATCAAATGGATTCTTATTACTAGGTGTATCATCCAGATGGCAATTCACCTCACTTATTTTTATATCTTTAATTTTTTTAACTCCGTCTATATTTTCAATGGGACTGATTTTATTATCTTTCATCGCCTCTACTTCATGTATAACGAAATTACCCAAAGCAGCTTTTAAGCTTTTTTTATTATCTTCAGACATCTCAGTAATATTCAATATAAGTACTTTATTACCTAAAATTAATACGGTAGTCGTAACACAATCTAAAGCGTACTTATCTATAACGTTTGGACGATTTCTCGAGGTTCGTTCTGATGTACCTTGATTACAAATAAAAATACGTTTGCTTAATTTTTCATCTTCAATTCTATCAGGAATAAGCATTAACTGTCCTATAATAAACCGACTTACGTAATGTATATTATCACTACCTCCATTGCTCCAAACAATTCCATAGTAAAGATACTCTAGCTGTGTTCTTATCACCTCAGCATTCGCTGCTTCAGTGCCAAGTAACTTTTCTATTACAGAATTACCTTCTCGACTAAGAAAATTTTCTACATCAATTTTAACATTTTCGTGATGAACCATGTCAAAATTTAATCCTACACAAATAGCTTCATTAGCTATAGTAATCATTCTTATAGAGTTAGAAAAAGAGCCCTTAACATAATCTTGTGCTTGCTTCAATGCTTTTATCACTGTACTTATCTCACCAGTACCTGCTTTAAGCTCAATAATAATAGGAATAGAGCTTAGCGACTTATCAGAACCGCGCACAAGTAAAATAATGTCTGCGTAACCTTTTCCAGCAAATAATTCGAGATAAAGTTTTAGGTGAAAACGATACTTAAAATTTATCAAAAACCCAGCTAAAAACCCATGATGACTTGATTCTTTACCGCTAAATAGAGTTTCTTTTTCATATTTCTTATAGACATTTGTAATATAATTAAACATTCTTCTAGCGTTCTTTTTTACTTCTTCGAAATCTTGATTACTCAATTTTGAAATTAAGCTCTCTAGGTCTTGTTGGTCACGATCTTTTTCTATTTCTGTAAAACCTTTTTGTGAATAATCAGTCTTTTTACTAAAAGCTGGATCAACCTTTCCGTACTTTACTTCTTTTCCTGTAATTGTTATTTCATGCTCTTCTTTTTCTAGTTTATCAAACTCTGCTCCCATTTTCCATTTCTGTGCTATTTTTTCTAACTCTCCTTGAGAGAACTTTAGATGCATGTTACCATCAACTTGATCAGACACCGTTATACACTTAAGTCCCTCATTAGTTAATATAGCTATTTTTAAAGTTCTATTATCATCAAAACGAAAATGAAGTTTTTTGATACCAATTTTAGTAGCAAGTTCTGTGTCTAATACAGTAGCAAACATACCAAAAAAGAAACTAGGGAAAAAGCCTGGCTTTCCAACTGAATGCAAAAAAGAAGGAGATTGATTGATAAACGATTGGAACCTTTTTTGAAAATCTAGGAACTCGTCTTTTGATTTATTTCTCATTAACAGAAGCTGTACCAACTCAAGCGGCTTGACATTACTTGGCATATTACTCTCCTATTTGCTATGGCCTAAAGATTTTATATTATATGGGGTATCAGTCGTACTGAGACTTGACTGTGGCAAAGTATCACCAGCTTCACGCAAAATTGATTCTTTAGAAGCTTCTTGAGCTAATTTAGAAAATACTTGTTCTCCTAATTGCAATTTTTTACCCCCATGAAATAACTGAATTTTACTTAATACAGAATCTTTAACCTTTATCATCTCTTCACCACTCATTTCTTTTACGTGCTTTAATATCTTCCCTAATATTTCTTCTTTACTTACCCCTTGTCTACTTGGATCCACAATTAAATTTGCTATTGTATATGTAACTGAATAGTCTACAAAAATAGAGGAAATAGATTGCTCCCCGCGGTCTTGAGTTTTTAATTTTATTATACGTTCCCAAACATTCATCATACATTTTTTTGTTTCTTCAGACAGATCTGGATTCTTCAGTACTTGATCCGATAATGAAGATAAAAAAGTTGTGTAACGTTCACATTCAATCTGACTACACAATCGGCTTAATTCCATAAAAGAATCAAAGTAATACTGACCTACTAGCACATTCAACACTGCATAATAAGTATTTTCCTTATAATCTCTATTTAGTAATTTTTTCTTTTGTTCATCATCCATTTTAGACAGGCAAAACTCTATGGTGTCTACTTCTTTGTAACCCTTTACTGCAGATAAAGCTGCTTCAATTAACAGATCATCTTTATCTTGACTAGAAATATTAGGATCTCTGTGCAATTTATTATAAAAGTATTCTATACCCTCTTCCCAATTTTTACGTGAGTTTACTCGTATGGCTTCTTTTAAACCTTCAACTGTTGTATATTCGTTTAGTTTTCCAATCTGTTTATTAATAAGGGAAGACCAAAAAGCTTTTATAGGGCTACTCTCTTTATGGTGATCCAAAAGTTCATCTTTTAGCTCATCATCAGAAACATCTTCTTCAAATGCACTATTTTTAAACTTTATAAATACTTGCTCAAATAATCTAGGTATCTCACCTTCTAAGCAGTATTTACATGCTAAGTAATATCTTTTAGAAATGTTTAATGGATTCTCTTTTCCATTTTTATTTTTTTCTTCAGTTAACCTTTCACCAACAATTTCATTTTTTAATCTTACTCCATCCCAACAAGAATTATCAGAGAATATATCAGAAAAAAAAATTAGTTTTTCCTCATCAAAATCTTCAATTAATTGAATATAAACCCTCAACCATCTTTCTACTCTAAGATGTTTTCTTGCTTTAACTTGATTATCGTCGCCTTTAATAGCACCTTTTAATATATCAAGTATTTTATTGTAATTGTGATCCAAACCAGATTCCATACCCGCAACCCCATTTTGTATTTTAATATAAACTTTAGTCTAGTAAATTATCGTTGCCAAGCCAATCTTTTTCTCCAAACCTTACCACTGCACAACAGGAAATTTCTTGAGAGCCAAGTATGATATTTTCATTCTAATAATTAATTATTATAAAACATTTTTATTTACGAAAAAATAGACCTTGTTGTAACTAAAGAAACGTCTATTTTAGTGCTGCAAAAATTTGAATTATTGACTCTTTCTAAAATTGCAAAAAAGGTCGTATATTTGCGAGAACAAGCCGCATAGAAATAAGGTTATAAAAATAGAAGGTTTAAATTATTTTCATAAGCTTAGGCAAAACAGTTCGTACGTAGGTTTAGTAAAAGTGAGCCAATATAGCTGATTTCAGCGTATAGTGAAATTATTATCTAGAAAAGTTCGTATGTATCGTTTGGTAGACCATCCCATCCCAAAACGAACAATTCTCACCGCCCTTGGTTTTGACCACTGAAAATGGTCACATCGTTTAAATTTATTAATGCTATATACTACCAAATTAATAGTTGCTCATTTAAGAACCTCCTTCAACTTTACCCAACTCGACACATATACTTTTTGAAACATTGCTGCAAGTAGAAAAAAACAGGTTACCCACCTTAACTTCTTTAAATTTGCTCACAATCTCTACTTGATGCATAAGGTTTTTGTTACACTCCTTTCATCTACCGATTACCTCTACCTACCGCCTTTACCTTTGCTAAGGTCAGAAACACGACTAGCTTCAGGACCTTCTAAACTCGACTGTGGCAGGCCACCAAAATTACTGGAATCACTAACACTAAGCGATATAGGTGCTTCTACTGGTCCACACCCTCCTCCCACTCTGTGATATCCTAATTCTAGATAAGTACGTAGTAATGGATCAATTTGTTCTCTATTTTGAATGTATGCTTGCAATTGCACATCTTGAAATCCCGGATCATTCCTGAATAATTGTGAAATGCTCACTCTTATGTTCTGAAAGTAATTTCTATCTCTGTTTGGGTGGCCTCTTCCAAGAAAATCACGCATAATATTTACAACATTCTGAACTTGTTCTCCAGGATTTTCATTTAGGACTCTATTAATATCTGTAGCATTTTCTAATGCCCATAAACCACAATTCCAACCATCTGTTTGCTGACGAACAGAAACATTATTAATCCTGATATTATTGCCTAAGTTATTTTGAATGATATCGATAATACCACCTGGAACAGCAGTAGCAGTTGAATCAGCATAGTACCCAACATAGTTCCCATTTTGACGTTCAATCACTAGTGTAACCCAATGAGTATTATTTAAAGTAATGATTAAAGTTAAACGCTGTTGTTCTTCATTTTCCCTAAATTGATTTAATACTCTAACAATGTGCTCGTTACCGTCATTCCTTGCCAAATTAGCTACTTCAAAAGTGTGATTACCTTCAGTACGAAGCTGATATCGCAATCTTCCAGCGTGAGCTATATCAATTTGTTGAAGCCAGTAATCATAATGTCCATTTCTCGTCGCAAATTCTAGTGTAAGTAGATCATTTACTTCTATCCCTTGATTTCTAAGAATATCTCTTATTTGTCTTCTTATCTCTTGTGCTGTAGGAATGGAATTATCACCTCCCCTTATTCTTGACCTTAGTATTTCTAGGAGTTGTTGTATACTACCTTCGAAGGTAATAATAGTAACACATCGATTATCACCTAGATCAAACGGTAAAATCCGATTCCGTCCGGGATTTTCTCGAATATAATTTATTAAATTTTCACGAGTCTGATCTGATAATAGACCCTCTGGTGGATTTTCATCAATAACACTATTAGGCCCTAATAGCCCTCTAGTTCGTCCTGAAGCATGACTGCGGTCAAACCTATGTATATATAGTTCTTGTGGAACAGATATAAGATCTTCTACTCTCTGTGCACCTGCATTAAATACAGCATAAGATAAAACCACCTCATTTCCAGGAGTAATGGGCAAATATCCTCTTTGCTTGTCCATAAGTCTTGTTATTTGCTGTTCTGCATTACGTCGCTCTTGTGCTAATGCTTGTTGAGTATTAGCAAACCCTAATACATATCCAATTGGATGAGTATCTTCTGGATGATTTATTGTAGATCTCAATAATAGAAGACCTAATCTCTGTTCTGTAACTCTTGTACTTACTTCTCCTGCCATTCTTATATCAGGACTATACGTTTGACCTACCTTGTATGCAGTAACCACTTTATCAGGATTGTCACAAACATAAAATATACTGTGCAGTATAGAACGAAATTTGTCATTGTTACTTACATCTATTATTGCATTACCATTCATATTATCTGGCATTAACACTCTAGAAATAGCTCTCAATAATTCTCTATGCTGAGGTATACTTTGCCACCCATCATTCATAACTTGATTCAAAGTATTATGTACATTTTCAGCATTAGGCACTTCTATAAGATTACCATCAAAAGAAGCATACCTAGTTATACGTAGGTAATGATCAGGCGAATTAAATCTATCTAATAGAACATTTAGTCCATATTGATCATTAAGTATGTATGTAACTCTATTCACAGCACCATTATAACCTGGTGGTAGAGCGATGGCTTTTACTGATCGTATATCATGGGGATTTCTAATATCAAGTATAACTATAGGAAAGCCTTGAGCATGGAAGACCATAGTTAAAGCATGTTTTCTTAAATTCTCATTATCATATCTAAATATGTATTTTATTACTCGCAGTCTATTGTTTTGTATTAATACCTGCTCGTGATCAAAAGCACTGTTCCCAAAAGCAAAACCAGTTATACAATCAAGTATTCTGTCACGATTTTCTGCATTTCTTGGTATTTCGATAGGAAAATGTTGAAGCAAGAAATCTATAACATTTTCTCTAATGCCTCCATCTTCTACACACTCAAATAATCTTTGTACTAAAGGAAATCTATTCTGTTGAAGCTCTGCTATGCCAACCCTAAAAGGGGCTAGATGTGAATTAAAATTTAATCCAACACAAACAGCATATCCTGATTCAGTATGCACAGGTATAAATGAAGAAGCATGTAATCTTTGAGCGTCACCTCTAGCGCGTTCTAATGCAAACAATGTTCTCCATCCAATATTAATAACGATAGGAATGTTTTCTCTCTCTGCTTGATGGTGTACAAGAAAAGCAACGTACGAATTTACAAGAGATAAGTTAAGGTCAATATCTATTGTGCAAAGATGACTAAAATTCGCTAAAAAACCTAATAAAAACCCATGACTCTCAAACTTTTGATTGCGATCTTGAATATCATTTTCTAATGTGCCTGCGTAATTACGATAGATTCGAGTTATATATCTAAAAATTACTGTGCTATTGTCTCGTAAAGTTCGTACAACTCCACTTCTTAACATTTCCGCAAAGTTATCAATTCTTTGTTGACCTAGTGCAATTTGCACAAAATCGACCAACTCATCAAGCTGTCCATGCTGATTTTGATCGAGGTCCATCCCTTCTATTTCCTTAATTGTTAATTCGTGATCTTCTAAGAGCACTCTAATAAGATTGATTTCAGATGCTGAATATTTGGCAAATCTATCTCCACCTCGAGAATCTTTTTCGCGAATTTCTTCAAATACTACTGCTCCTTTCTCTCCCTGGCTCTTGCCTTTCCCATGCGTACACACTTTGTATTGCTCAAAACTTAGGCCTTCTTCCCTTAAATCCCGATTTTCCCGTCCAATCTCTTGCACTAGAGAATTTTTCTCCCTTTCACTAAATCTTAACCCATCACTATTAGGGACATCAGAGATGCTGTAACACCTGACAACTCGCTTTTTACCAAGGGATTTATTAGTTAAAACTGCAACCTTCAGGTTTCCTGTACTTCTATTCCTACCATCTGTATCAATACCATGATTATCAAAACGAATATAGACTCTCTCATCTGGAGCTAAAATACCTGCGTCATGTGCAGTAGCAAACATACTGAAAAAGAATACAGGAAGGAAACGACCTGTACCCACGTGATACAAGAAAGATGGACATTGATCTAAAAAGGATTCAAACTCTCGTCTAAAACCTTCAAGATTTTTATTGACCAAACTTCTGATAAATCCATCACCATTATTCATATAATATACCTTTCTACTTGCTACGGCGAGAAAAATCACTTACACCAGGGGTTCCAAGAATGGATTTTGGAGCATCACCAGAACCATCATGTCTAATAGAAAGACTAGAATCTTCAGCTTCCACTATGGATATGGACCGTCTTCGATAATCACCGGAACCATCATCTCTAGGAGGTAAAGTTGCTTTTTCTAACTCAGAAAACAATTCTTTTGCGAAATTACCGTAGTCTATATCTTCTTTCATTCCTTCTCTACCACATAATCTAAGGTCTTCTATCATAACTTCTTTGAAGGACTCAAACTTTTCAGGAAAGCAATCCTTGGCAAATAACATTATCTCTAATATTTCTTTTTTTTCATCAGACTTACGACCAGATCGTTCCCAATTAACCACTAACCCTGCAAGTGCATTTTCTATAGGAACTTGGAAGTTAGAAGTATCGACAGCAGCCTCCTTGTGTTTATAAAAGCGATCACATCTCCACATTTCCATAATAAGAGATCTAGCTTGAGCATTAAACTCAGGATTTTCCAACATAACATTTGAAAGTGAGGAAAGAAGAAGTTTATATTCTTCATATGAGAATATTTTCTCTGAATGATCTCCGCCTCCACGTTCTGAAACTCCTTTATAACACCAGCACTGTACTAAATCATGCACTGTATCAAAAAAATACGAATCTATTAATTCAGCAAAAAGGGAATATACTCCTTTATCTTTCTGCGATAATTTCTGCAAAAGAGTATCTTTGTCAGCTACCTTATTTACACAAAAATCTAAAATAGGAGCATCTTTCTCAACAGATTGAACGCGAGACAGAACAAGAATAGTGTCTGTAAGCTTCTTCTCTTTATCTTCTTCTTTTAAATGATTATAAAAATACTCTACTCCTTCACTCCACTTAAGTCTTACAGCACTGTCAAAACCTTCTGCTGCATTACCAGGTTGCCTTAATTCCCCAGATTCCTTATCTATCCAGAAACTTAGTACAGGATCTTCCCTTTTCATCCCATACAAAAGTGAATTTAGTATATATTTATTATCATCTTTTACAGGACGACCATTACCATCAACTGCATTAGATGAAAAACTTCTTTTATAGGAATCAAATTGCTCTTCAAAGAGAGAAGGAATTTTATCTACTACACAGTATCTACAAGCCATATCATATCTGCGAAGCGGATTATCAATTTCTCCTATTTTCTCTTCAGTTAATCTTTGACCTAAAACAGCATTATCTAACCTTGCACCTGACCAACAATTTTCATTTTGGAATATATTGTACAAAAACTGCAGCTTATCACCCTCAAAAGATTTAATATTCTCTATATAGGTCTCCGCCCACCTTTTAATAGCTAACTTCCTCCCAGCAGCAATTTCAGGATCTGTATGTTTTATAATATCTTGTAGATTTTTAAGTAGTGCAGCTTGACGCTTTGTTTCTATTGGCATTTCACCCCCTATAAAAAATATTTACTGCATTATGCAAAAGTTAGAATCAAATATCAACACTAAATTTATCAAGAATAAGAAAAATTTTATGAAAAACATTTTCTATATTTAGATATTATGCGTTTAACTGATACGTAGAATTGGTGAGAAAATCAAACAGGCCATAGCGAGAATAGCGAAAGAGTTAGATATAGGCTCTAGACTAGTGGATAAAGAAATATAATAAGTTAAAAATGGACAGAGCTTTAAGGGAGTTGCAATACTTAGGCTTTTTCTTTAAGTTGTTCAGTTTCATCTATCGAAAGGCCGGTAGACTCAGCTATTAAGTTAACAGATACGCCAGCTTTCAGTAAGTTTTTTGCAACTTCAATTTCCCTTTCTTTTCTGCCTTTTTCGTGACCGATTTGGATGCCTTCTTGTCTACCTTCTTGTCTACCTTCATGTTTAGCATCATCGAGTTTTTGAGCAAGGACAGCCTGTTCATCACGAATACGTTTGATCTCTTGTTCATAGGCTATAAATTCTTTTTCTGACCAGTTGAATCTATTTAGTTCTTCATATGCTCTTTTAATTATTAGATCACTTCCTATTATTCTCTCTAGCTCTTCTTCACTAGTTTCGTCTGCATATCTAAAGAAGTAGACCCATTTTTCAACTATACTTGAAAGCTGATCTTCTTTGGTTTTTGGAAATTTAGGCAATTCAATAAATATAAAGTAAAAATCTTTTAGGTCATGTTCATTAGTATCTTCATCGCGAATAGTGTGCTTTGATTTATACTCAGACTTATCAGGAAATAAAATACAGTCTGCTATAGCAATAAAGATAATTTCCTTAAGGTCATGATATTGATCGCCTTTGTCAGCCTGTCTTGAATAAGCTTTAGCGGCATAGTATTGGGCACGTTTTTCAAAGCCTTTAGTTTTAGCGACCTGCATTTCGACTATCACTTGCAGCCCATTTTCATCTCTACAAAGAACATCAACAATGCTTTGTTTTTTAGAAGCAATATCAGGGTCTTGAATAGTACTTAAAAACTCTATATCCTGTATTGCATTTTTTCCAGCAAAGCCGAGAATATCATTAAGAAAGTGAATAAGGATATCTTTATTTTTTTCAGTGCCAAAGATGCGCTTGAACGATATATCATTTTTTGGATCGAGAAACTTCGAAAGAGCCATGAGAAAGTAAGATAAAAAGCATTAATAATTATACACAATTGTGAAGAAATATTCAACTAAAATTCAAACCACAGGAGATAACATTTCGGGCTGGGTTTTTACAACTATTTCTGTTTTTAAATTAGTTGAGACATCTAATAGAGAACTTGATTTGCATTGATATTCAAGCTATATCCTGATAAGACTGAGAGTTGGAAATATGGCAATAATTCTTTTAGATACAAAAACAATAAACCGTATAGCAGCGGGTGAAGTAATCGAAAGGCCAGCAAGTGTAGTAAAGGAATTAGTAGAAAATGCAATAGATGCTAGAGATAGAGATCAAAATAGAAAGTGGTGGGCGTAATCTTATAACTGTAACAGACGATGGAAATGGAATAGAAAAGGAAGATTTGGAACTTGCGTTTATGCGCCACGCTACTTCAAAATTAAGCGATAGTGAGTTAATAGAGATCAAACATCTTGGCTTTAGAGGAGAGGCTCTGCCTTCAATTGCAGCAGTAAGCAGAATGAAATTATCATCCAAGGCAAGTGGAGCAAAGGAAGCATGGTCTATAAGGTATGAGGGAGGAGAAAAAGTAAGAGAGATTACCCCTTGTTCTTTGTTGCAAGGTACATATATTGAAGTTCGTGACTTATTTTTTGCTACACCAAATAGACTAAAGTTTCTAAAAACCGAAAGGGCAGAAACACAAAGTATTGTTGATATTGTGAATAACTTAGCGATGATTAATTATAGTATTGGGTTTACTCTCACTTCTGGTAATAAAAAGCTCTTAAAATATGTTAAGCAAACTTCGCTGTTCAACAGATTATGTGAAATAGAAAAAGAATTTCAAAGCAATTCACTGGAAGTTAAAGAGGAAGAAGAAGGCATCAAACTTAAGGGACACATCTGTAAACCTAATGTCAATCGTGGCAACTCAACTCAGATTTATACGTTTGTTAATGGAAGGCCAATGAAAGACAATCTACTTGTTGGTGCAATTAGGTATGCGTATCACGATTTTATTCCAAACAATAGGTATCCTTTTGCAGTGTTGCATTTAGAAGTACCATATGACCAAGTAGATGTAAATGTGCATCCAAATAAATCGGAAGTAAGATTTCAAAATAAGAGGTTAATATATGAAATAGTGAGAAGAGGGCTAATAAAAGCGTTGTCAATGAGAATAGGTACCTCTTCAGTGAGTGATATTGATGGATCTAGGTGTCAAGGTATTGGAGAAGAACTGGGTGGTTCGCCTTTTGATGTTAGTGAAAGTCAAAGGAATAGTGAGCGTGTTAATAATGGAAAAAGCAGAGAAGTAAAGGGTCAAAAAGAATTTTACGAAAGGAAGCCAAGTCTTTTAGAAAATCGTCTAATGAAAGAATTCAATGCACCAGATGAAAGAAAGCGAAGCTTATCAGGAAGTTTTAAGTATGAAGGTATAGAGAAATCTACACCACAGAAAGGAGTTATGGTTCTAGAAAGAGAGCAAATTGATTTAATAGCGGATCATCCTCTAGGGTATGCACGCTGTCATGTCTACAATACTTATATTATTGCTGAGGCTAAAGGCAAATTGATTATAGTAGATCAGCACGCAGCTCATGAGAGATTGATATACGAGTGCTTAAAGCAAAAATCAAGCATAAAAAGACAAAAACTTCTTCTTCCTGAAATAGTTGAGATTAAAAACCAAGCTGGAATGGAGATGGTTAAAACTTATAAAGATAAGCTTTTTGAAATGGGTTTTGGTATTGAAATAGAATCAGAAGATAAAGTAAGGGTAAAAGAAATACCTGCAATCTTGGGAACAATAGATATAAAAGAGATGCTAGTTGATATAGTAGATAAGTTAATGGAAATAGAAGATACGCTACCAATAGAGGATAAGGTGAACAAAATATCATCCATAATCGCTTGCCACGGAGCAGGAAGAAAAATGAAATTGGAAGAGATGAATGAGATACTAAGACAAATTGAGAAAACTCCATATTCTGATCACGGAAGACTAACGTATATAGAAATGAAACTAAGTGATATAGAAAAATTGTTTGAAAGGAGATGAGTTCAGTTTGTCAAAAAGGTTCCCAATTAAGTATACGTAACAGCTCTTCTGGTTATGGAGTATAAAATGTGAAAAAAGAGAATAAATGCTCTAATTTTTTAGATTACAAAGTAATAGGACAGGAAGTAAGAAATCGTAGATTAGCAAAGGGCTATACTCAAAAAGATTTAGCAAAAAAAATCGGAACAACATATCAGGTAATACTGCAATATGAAAAAGGAACACGCAGAATTTCAATTAAGAAGTTATATGAATTAGCAGAAGCATTATCAACAACTGCTAGAGATCTAGCTTGCGGACAAGAAGTATCAAATGAGGAAAGGTATGAGGAAGAAGAGATACTAAATCTAGTAAGAAGACATAAAGAGATTAAGGACCAAGAATTACGTGAAACGTTTTATTTATTAACTAAATTCATCCGTATTAGTGAGGAAGAAAGTGGAAAGGCAGTAAAAATAGAAGTGGCAAAGGGTTTAGTTAAGGAAGGAGTTTCTGCTCATGTTATCTCTCGAACAACCAATTTATCTATTGATGAATATGATAATGATGAGAAAAAAATTTCCATTCCGTATAAAGTAGGTCAAAGAATAAAAGAATGGAGGTTGAGAAGAGGATACACTCAGGAAGATTTAGCAAGTAAAGTGGGTATAATAAATCAAAGAATATATGAATATGAACAAGGACGAGCTGCTGTTTCACTTGAAATGTTAGATGAAATAGCAAAGGTACTATTAATTAATATTACAGATCTGCTTCCAGAAACAAGAGAAAATGAGAATAGTGAAGCAGAGCTATCAAGGTTAATAGAAGAATACAAAAAGATCAAAAGCAAAGAACTACGTCATGTACTAATAAAATCTCTGTTTGAAAGCATACAAATTTGCAAAGAGAAAGTGAAGAAAGTAGAAAAGATGAGAATTGCAAAGAATTTAGTTAAGGAAGGAATTTCTATCAATATTATTTTAAAAACAGTAGGCCTCTCCTTGAACGAAATTCAACAAATTTAAAATAAAAAATCAGTATATATTAATATCTTTACCTATTCATGAAAAAATAAGTAAAAAAGATTGAGAAATTGATTTGACTTCACTCAAAAGCTATGGCTTTATGCCAATGCTGACAAAAAAACAGCAGTAAATATATAAAAACATTTTGTTATTAGTGAAGGGTAATTTTTATGAATAATAAGAAAGATCGTAGAGAAGAAATAGAGTTCAGAGCATTAGAAAGCAACGGTAAAGCTCTACTTGATCGTGAAGTAATAGAAACGTTTCTAAGTGCAGTGCATGACAGGGAAGAAGCTCGAGTTATTGCTAGAAAGCTAATAGATAGTTTTGGAATAGGAGGAATTTTAGGCCAGGAAATAGATGACTTGAAAACTATAGAAGGGATAACTGACTCTACAGTAGCAGTAATTTTATGCCTAAAGGAAGCTGCAAAGAGAGTACCAAGAGAAGAGTTAAAGAAAGGACCTGTAATGGATAACTTGGAAACCATCGTAAAATATTTAAGGGTGAGTATTGGTTATTCAGAGGAGGAAAAGATGAAAATAATATATTTTGATCAAAAGTGCCGTTTAAAGGGGGAAGAAGTGTTCACTGGTACAGTGGATAAGGTACCTTTTTACATAAGAGAAGTAACAAGAAAGGCATTAATAAGAAAAGCGACGTCAATAATAATATCGCATAACCACCCAGAAGGAAGGTTAAAGCCATCTGATGAGGATGAAGCTGTAACTAAAGACTTGGCTAAAGCTTGTCAGGCTATAGGGATTAGGTTACTGGATCACATTATCATCACAAGTGTTGGGTATTTTAGCTTTAAAGAGCAAGGACTGTTATAAAGCAGATATTTGAAGATTTTCATGAGTTGTTTAACTACTTGAATGAAGAAAGTATTTGCAAGTACATTAATTATTGCTTACAATTAATGAGAAAGTATATATTAAATTAATAATAAAGTAATAAAGTCGGTTATAGACTTAGTTAAATATATTTAATAGCGGAGGCTAATATGAGTAATAAAATAATTGTACCTTTTGATGATCAAGAAGGAGGTACTTACGAGTTAAACATTGATCTTGATAGATTATCAAAAGGTGAGGTGTTAAATGCTATTGTAGGAATAGGTCGTACTAAGGAGCAATCCACCTTTGTAAGCAAAATTAATAAGGCTGAAAAGCCTGAGGAAATAGCACCTTTCCCTGGTAGAGAAGTTCGCGAAAACAAAATCAACTGTGGGAAAGGATTTGACTATGTTTATGGCACAAAACCTGCAAGTGATCAAGAAGATAAAAATCCATTTACCTCCGCCTTGCAAAAAATAAAGCCAAGTATAAGCGAAAGTGAAAAGTTGAGCTGGTTTAAGAGTGGAGTGGTAAAAGCAAAAACCCCAAAAGAGATGAACAAAGTTATAGATGAAGTAATAGGTGATGGAACAAGGCTAAATGCATGTAATGATGGGGAATGGAGTTTCTCAGAGTATGTAGTATTAGGTACACATTTTCATAAATTTGATAAGGTTGATCGTAAAAAGGTAATACGTAAATTAATGTTAAGCGGTGCAGAGTTTCATGATACTCTACTACAGAATAAACTGATAGGTGAAATCTATGATGAGCTACAACCAGAAGTTCAGCTACAGATAGATAAGCAACTAGAAGAACTAGAAAAAGCTGGCGAAAGTGCTGTTCAAGAAGGATCCTTAATAGATCTCGAGATAGACAATACAACATCATATATAGAATTTTCTGATAATAGCAAGGTAGAGGTAGCCAAAATACTGGAAGCAAACAGAAAGTTAGGAAGTAATATTTTAAAAATTGGTAATGATGCAGTTGAGGTTAAAAGCGAGAAGGGAGGTATAAGAAACTATATCGATATGTCAGATGAAAGCTCTATTATATTACAATTTCCTACAAGCATTGGTCAGCTAAATATTATATTGTACCACGATGTAAAAAAATATGATCAAGTACAAGTCAGAGTAGAAAACAAGGAAATGTGGGCTGAGTTACAAAAAAGAGGCGAAGAAATAGGAAAAAACTGCCTTTTTGGGGGAGTGAAACTTCAAGAAGCAGTAGAGAAAGGTAATTTCACTAGATGTGGCATATGGAATGAAAAGTATGCTATAAAAGAGATTGGCAATGATGAAGTATTGTCTTCATGGGTAAATAGGGTATGTGGAGGTAGTAAAGAAACCTTTAGGGAACTTTAATTCATTTATTTTAAGGTTCCAGAGTTTACTGGAGCCTTTGAGCTATAGTAGAAAATATTATATATATGGTTTTTTGCGTGGAAAAAAGTCTAGATTATGAAGTAGGACAAAAAGTAAAAAGTTGGAGGTTAGAGCGAGGTTATACTCAGAAGGGTTTAGCTGAGAAAATTGGTGTAAAGTACTGGGTAATACTGCAATATGAGAAAGGGAACCGTAAAATTCCAATTAAGAAGTTATATGCTATAGCAGAAGCATTATCAGTAAATGTTAAAGGTCTAGTTTGTGGAGAGACGCTACCAAATGAAAAAAGATATTTTGAAGATAAAGAAATATTAAATTTAGTAAAGGGGTATAAGGATAAAGAATTAAGCGAAGTATTTTATTTATTAACCAAATTTATTCGTTTGAGTGAGGAAAGAAGCAGAAAAGCGGTAAAAATGGAAGTAGCAAGGGGTTTGATGAAAGTAGGAGTTTCTGCTCATGTTATCTCTCGAACAACTAACTTATCTATTGGTGAGTATGAGGAGAACAAAATTCCGGTTCCATACAAAGTAGGGCAAAGGATAAAAGAGTGGAGATTGATACGAGGATATACACAAAAAGATTTAGCGAATAAAGTTGGCATAACAAATCAAGGAATATACGAGTATGAACAAGGGAGAGCTGCTGTCTCACTTGAAATGTTAGATGAAATAGCAAAGGTATTATCAATCAGTATCATAGATCTACTTCCCGAATCAGATGAGGATAGTGAAGCGGAAGAAAAGCTATCAAACTTGATAGAAGAATACAAAAAGATTGAGAGTCGAGAATTACGCGATATGCTAATCAAGTCTTTATTTAAAGGTATACATGTTTGTAGAGAAAAGGTCAGAGAGGAAAAGAAGATTGAAGTTGCAAGTGAAAGAAGGAATTTCTGTTGATATTATCTTGCAAACGACAGGCTTATCAAATTATATGATTGAGAAATTTTTGTGATTTCATAAAAACTTAGCCAATAGTGGATTTTTTTGTGATAGAATATATGTTTGCTTCTGTAGGAAAAACAGCTTTTAGAGGATTTATCTATGATAATTCAGAGCATATTGGCTCAGTAAGCTACGAGCTAGGGAAAAAAATAGAAGGTTGTAGGATAGTACAAGGGTATACTCAGGCAAAACTAGCAAGCAAAATTGGTTTAACACATAAGGAAATACATAACTTTGAACTAGGGTGCAAGGCTATTACAATCAAAGAATCGTATATAATAGCAGGAGCATTGTCAGTTAGTGTTGTAGATCTACTTCCAGGACCAACAGTACTAAAAGAAAACAGTTGGTATGAAGATGAGGATAAAGAAATAGTCTATCTAACAAAAATACATAGAGAAATTAAGGATCAGGAATTACGTAAGAAGCTGTATCCATTAGTAAGCGTCAAACAGACGAAATCTGTCAAACCAGGAAGAAACTCCCAATTTAAGTTTTGAGTAATTTCTGATATAACTTTGTGAGAAGCGCTTTTGCAGTTATAACCGACCAAGTCACTGGTGCCTTTAGTGCCCGTTCGTAAGCGTGGTTTTGGGAGGAACGGTCAAATCATTGATGGAGTTTTTGTAGACTACCTCGGTTAGGAGATTGTACTATCAACCGTTC
The DNA here is from genome assembly GCF_963931955.1 of Wolbachia endosymbiont (group A) of Longitarsus flavicornis. Classification (NCBI taxonomy): domain Bacteria; kingdom Pseudomonadati; phylum Pseudomonadota; class Alphaproteobacteria; order Rickettsiales; family Anaplasmataceae; genus Wolbachia; species Wolbachia endosymbiont (group A) of Longitarsus flavicornis. The sequence continues at coordinate 1,274,148 of NZ_OZ008337.1, forward strand.
CAAGCTGAAGCGTTTCCCTATTACAAATTATACGAAGGAGTTGCCATGAAAAAAGCAAAAAGTAAATTAGAAATAGTGAATCCTGATGCAGCAGGGATTGATGTTGGTTCATCTGTACATTATGTATGTGTACCTGAAGGAAGAGATGAACAACGTATCCAAAAATTTGGCTGCTTCACTGAAGACCTTCATAATTTAGCACGGTGGTTGAAAAAATGTAAAGTTACAACTGTAGCTATGGAATCAACAGGAGTATACTGGATTCCTTTATTTCAAGTACTCGAATCATATGGGTTTGAAGTAAAACTGGTAAATGCGCGACATGTAAAAAATGTACCTGGAAGAAAGTCAGATGTTCAGGACTGTCAGTGGTTACAACAACTACACAGTTATGGACTACTTCATGGATCATTCAGACCCGATGATCAAATTTGTGTATTGCGTAGTTATGTGCGGCAACGTAAAAGTCTTACTGAAAGTGCATCTACACATGTTCTGCGTATGCAGAAGGCATTAATTCAAATGAATATACAGCTGCATAAAGTTATAAGAGATATTACTGGAGTAACTGGTATGAAAATTATCAAGGCTATAATCGAAGGCGAAAGGGATCCTGAGAAATTGGTTGAATTCAGGGATGCACGAATAAAAAATGATCAGTCTACTATTGCAAAAGCGTTAGCTGGTGACTATAGAGAGGAACACTTATTCACGCTAAAGCAAGAATTTGAACTATATAATATCTATCAAGAAAAAATAGCAGAATGTGATAGAAATATTGAGGCCTATTACAAAACGTTCGAAACAAAACCTGGCGAAAGTAAACAGTTGAGTAAGGAAAAGAATAAGCATAGAAAAAGTAAGCCAAACTTTGCTTTGCACGAGGAACTGCACCGGATAACTGGTATGGATTTTACTAAAGTTCCAGGGCTTGATGTACTAAGTGTACAGACCATAATTTCAGAAACTGGTATAAACCATAGTAAATGGTCAACAGAAAAACACTTCTCATCGTGGTTAGGACTCAGCCCTGCCAATAAAATTACAGGAGAAAAAGTGTTTAGCACAAGAACGCGTAAAGTCATTAATCGTGCTGCGAATGCATTTCGAATGGCTGCTAATTCTGTGGGAAATAGTAAAAGTGCATTAGGTGCATACTACAGGAAATTAAAAAAACGATTAGGAGCGCCAAAAGCAATAACAGCTACTGCAAGAAAGATAGCGTGCATATTTTATAGTATGCTCAAATACGGACAGGAATATGTAGAAAAAGGAATGGAATACTATGAAATACGCTATAAAGATAGAACTGTAAAAAATTTGATCAAAAGAGCAAAGGAACTTGGCTATCTCTTGGTAAAAAAAGATGAGTTAGTTCAAGGAGTTTCTTAGGAGGTTTGTATATATTAGCGAGAAAATTAGCCAAGAAGAAGCGAAAATAGAAGTAGCAAAGAATCTAGTGAAAGAAGGAGTTTCAGTTGATATTATTTCCCAAGTGACTCGCTTATCTACTTATGAATATGATGATATAGAGAAAGAAATTTGTACTGATTCTATACTCTACAAAGTGGGGAAAAGGATAAAAGAGCAGAGATTAATACGGGAATACACTCAGGAGGACTTGGCAAATAAAATCGGTTCAACACCTAAAGAAATACACGACTATGAACGAGGATATACAGACATTCCAATTGAAATATTATATAAGATAGCAAAGACATTATCAGTTAACATTAAAGCTCTTGGACTAACAGAATATGAAAATGAGCCAGTTTTTGGGTTTATAGGTAAATGCGAAAAAATTGAGGATCAAGAATTACTGGATACGGTAGCCAGATCTTTATCTGAAGGAATGCAAACTGGTAAAGAAAAGGTTAAAAAAGCAGAGAAAATCAAGATTGCAAAAGATCTAGTTAAGGAAGGTGTTGCTATTGATATTATTGTGCGAGCAAGTGGCCTAACTGCTGATGAGTTGGGTGAGTGTGAAAATTGAATGTCTTTAAGATATAAGTAAAGTTAGTTAATGATTTAACCAGTAGAATTTGCTAACCAACTTTTTTGGCTCAGTTGAATTTTGCTTGGTATAAATTAAGATATGAAATCGCAAAGTTTATCTATTAATTTCTGGTTGTCCTCTATCATTGCATTTGCCTCTTGCTGAAGAGATTTGATATTTTTGAGTGTAATATTGTCCATCTCAGTCGATGCTACTTTCAATTGCGATTGTATTCTTATATATTTATCGTCTATTACTTGTTCTAGTTGATAATCAACGCAATCCAATCCAGAGGCAAACATCACATTCAGTAGTGGCTTGATCCACCCTATTTTGCCAAATTTCCTTGAGTTAGCATACTTTATACTTCTATCTGTTCCACCAGTGCCTATTGATAGCAGTATAATCTCATCATTTGGAAATAACCTCTTACCACTTGCATATGCACAAGCCGCTGGATTATTTGCAAACACTCCACCATCTATCAATACTCTCTCTGTTTGGCTAATTTTCAGACGTTTTGGTGTGAAGTACGTTGGAGCAGCTGTTGTAGCTCTGAGTGCATCTTTCAACTTAATGTTTTTTTCTTTCCAACTTTTGAAGAAAAATTCACAACTATTGTGAATGTCATAACTGGTGAGTAGTAGATTACTCGCAACATCGGCCATAGTACTTTCACCAAAGTATTTGTTGAGAATAAATTCCATATTTCTATATGAGTACTGAGAACCACTCAGCCAAGAAGCAATTGATTTTCTCCAAAATGATGATTGAAAGATATATGCTCCATACTCTTGATAAAGTTCAACCAAATCATTGGCAGAGTATTGAAGTTTATTGCTTTTACAAAGTCCAGCAACAATAATCCCACCGGTTGAGGTTCCTGCCATTAAATCAAAAATCTGGGAAATTGGCTTTTTTGTCCTAGATTCAATTTCTGCTAGAATAATGGCAGGTATTATCCCTCTAATGCCACCTCCATCTACAGATAAAATGTACTTTGTCACTGTAAAATTTATTTGTGTTTGTGAATAGCTTCAAGTTCGTTGACTTCTTCAGTGAGGTTTTTCACTCTCTCTTCAAGTCGATAGACTATTTCGATTAGTTCTTGGTTTTTTTCTATAAATTTATCATGGATGTGTACACGTAAGTCAAGTTTTGCCAACCACCATATGAATCCTACAGTCTGTAGAACTATTGTTATTATTACCGCTATTGGGATTTTTTGCTTTTTCATGTGAAAGTATTAATCTATTATGGATGGTTTTGGGAGTTTATATAGAGATCATAAAAAACTTACAGCTTTAGTGATTTCTTTATGTTATCGGTTCTCTGCTTCTGCAAGTAGCTTTATTATTTGATCGTAGGGCTTGTCTTTGTTTTGCCTTGATTCTATTACAGCTACATCTCGAGGGTTTTTTCCACTTCTATCTCTAACATTAGGATTTGCACCTCTTTCCAGTAAAAAACTCACTACTTCTAAGTGCCCTTCTAATGCAGCAAAATGTAATGCTGTCCATCTTTCATTTTCACCTAATGCACTAATGTCAGCTCCTTGGTATACTAAAAATTTAGTAACTTTCAAGCATCCTGAATCAGATGCATGATGTAATGCTGTTAATTTAGGAACTCGTGTGTTAACACTTAATAAATTTTCTACTGAAAACTTTACTACATCTAAGTTACAATTTTGAGAAGCAATGCGTAGTATCGTTTTATAATTACCTTCAGCTTTTGCCTTCATGTAGGAATAGGTAGCAATAATACATACTATTACTGTTATAAGCCACCAAAAATGCAGCTTGTTTTTTGTATCTTGACCCAATTTATCCATATTCAACATCTTTTTAATATTAAATAGATCATTTACTCATTTTTTATTAACATTACTTACTCAAAGATGCTGACAACATAGTAAGGTAACCTGAGCTATTTAAAGTATGCTTCGCTCTATTAACTATCCATTTACCATCTACCGCTTGATTAAAACCTATAAGATTAAGTTTAGCTTCTGCAAATAACTCTGGATTACCAGGCATAGTTATATCTAAAGTTTCATTGTTACGCTTCAATTGTTTCAACTTGGCATTTGCTGCACTCAGCGCTGACTCTGCATTTGGATAGATTTCTAGCATAATATAACTTGGCTCGCCACTACCAACTGTTTCTTTAATAGTCTCACCCTTTTCATAGCTATGCCATTTTGCTACTACTGAATTATACTTATCACGTACAGTAAAATGCACTTTCCAATTAATTGTGTCTTGAGGTCTAATAGTCGTTGTTCCTAAAGCTTTTCCTGTGGCTGATTTTGCCATGTTTTTTGAAATAAATAATATGTACCCACCAGCTAATTTTGCCATTGCTTCACGCTCTGTTGCGATCTTTGTTAACAGACTTATATCACTTTCATCTACCTGATTAATATGGGGTATTAATACATTCTTAAATTCCTCAGCGACTTTGTATCCATATCCATGTTTTTGGGCTATTTCTTTTACTAAGTTTTCTATGGTAATTTGGCGCCATTCTTTTGATACTTTTGCCTTCAAAGATATTCTTAAATTTGTTGCATGAGCTTTGATTAGTAGAGTCTTAGGTGGGCCTTGTATCGTAACTTCGTTGACTGTATATATACCCATTGGAAAGATTCCCGTTTCCTTATAACCTAGTGCTATGTTCAATTCATTTGGAACTTCTACATTTTCATTGCCATAATCAACGAATACCTCTGCAACATCATCTATAGTACCAGATTCATCAGTAAGATGCACCGATATTACATGATCTTTTATTCCTTCAATGCTAAATTCAGGTTTCATTTATTCCCACACTTTTAACTTCGATTTTTTTAATTGCTTTTGTATTGTAGGTAACTTGATCTTTAATCCTGTAGGCAAAAAACTTCCATACTCTGCAAGACCAGGGTTTTCTTCTAATACTATTTCTACTGCTCCAGAGCTATATCCATAGTGCTTAAAACATATGTAATCTAACATTTCATTTTCTCGGGTTATATAATGTACTGTCATACATAACTCCTTAAACTTAAGCTAAATTCAACCTTTTTTGGTAATCCACAGGGAAAATACGACGTTTGCTTTTCTTCTAACCGCACAATAACAAATCTTCCCAAAACATTTCCTAATTTGTCTACTAAGATACTTGGTTCATGATTTTTCTCAGTTTCTTTCATACTTTTTAATTGATTTAAATCATTGAGATTATGGAAATAAATTATTCCTTCTAAGTCTATATTTTCTGTACCTTGGCCAATATTTTGTAATGAAGGTATTTTACCAATAGACTCAATTGTACTCCAACGATTTTCTTTACTATACCTTACACTTGTTGGAGAAAGCTTATGTTGACCAAGTGATAGCATTAGTAAATTGGTTCTATTGAATCAAATAAAACATCACGAGATTTTTCCCTTATTCTTTTTATTACTGCATCAGCAAGACTACGTACATCTTGGTTAGGTTCTGCTTTTATACTTATATTAAATGTAAAAGTTTGATTGAAAATTTTTTGTTCACACTTTTCACAGTCTTTTAAAACTTTCTCTGAATTATCTGCTACAGAACTTTTTTCTGTAATCACACTTTCAATATTCGTTCTACTATTCGAAATTCTACTAAAAGCATTATTATTCAATAAAGGATTTCCTTTACTAAAAACATTATTTTCACTAGTTGCACTGCCTATTTTTGCTTCTACTGGTTTCTCTAATGCTTTTATTGGACTATCATTAAAAAATTTTCCTATACCAATCCAATTTTCTATAGATTTTGTAATTGATTTCCAGAGACTTGAAAAAAAGTCCTTTACCTTTTGCCAATTAGCAATTACAAGCGCTGCACCAACTGATAGTCCAGCAATAGCAGCTCCTATAGGATTGGTTAGCGTTAAAGCTTTCAGTCCCATGATTACTGCTGGAATTACTCGCGCTGATAACGAAGTTAATACTGGCAAAAGTGTTCCCTGCAAAATAGCCTTAAAAGTTAGTATTCCACCTCCAGCCAATGCAAATGCATAACCAAAACCTACCACTGCAATCTTGCCAATAATAAGAGCTGAAATTATGCTCATAACTCCTGTAGTTAAAATTGGACATTTCTCTGCGAACCAAGCTATACCTGTAGATATTGACCTCAAAATCTTACTTATCCAATTTAAAGGAGGTAGCATAACTGACCCTAAGTTCATTCCTAGCTCTGCTATTGTATTTTTAAGTAGCTGCAAATTATTTGCTGTAGTACTTGCACGGTTATTAAATTCCTTTTGCATAGATTTATTATACTTTTCTTTATCAGCCACAAAATCTATTGCTTTTTTATATTCTTCCAAACTCCCAACTATCAATGCAATATCATCTTGATATTCTTGACCAAAGAGATTGAGAAGGATTTGTGAACGTTCCTGTCTATCTACTTTTTCTAAAATTTCAAAAAAATGAAGTAGAGCGTTTTGCCCGTTTTCAGCAACCTTTTGTGACATTTCCTCTGCAGTGATACCTATCGATTCCAATGCTGCTTTGAACTCTTTTCCTTGCCCTTCAGCAGTTTGAAGTTTAGAAAGCAGAGCATTGACAGCAGTTGCTGCTTTTTCAGGTTGTTTACCTAAACTAACGAAGGCATTTACTAAACTACTTGTCTGATTAATATCTAAACCAAATTGTTTTGCATTACCACCCACTCTAGCGAGTGCTTCAATCATATCGTTCGCCTTAGCTGCAGTATTATCTGATAGGTAATTTATAACATCACCAACTTCTTCCATCTTCTCTACTGCGATTCCATAAATGTTAGCGAGTTTGGCAATAGAATCACCAGCTTGTTCAGCAGACATGTCAAATGCTGTGGCCATTTTAGCTACTGTTGTGGTAAATTCAAGTAGCTTACCTTTGTTGATACCAAGCTGTCCACCACTTGCAGCTATTTGTGCTAACTCTGAAGCTGATAATGGTATTTCACGGGATAATTTCTTCAATTTTTGAGCAAATTCTTCGGCTTCATTTGTTCCATCCTTGAAATTTACTACCTTTTTAACATCAGCCATAGCACTTTCAAAGTCAATCGCAACTTTAATTGGTGCTGCAAGTGAAAGACCTAGTCCTATAGTTTCCATTACTTGTGATCTATAATGCGCTTTTTTTGCCAAAGCATTTCGCTGTTTTTGTATTACAGATCCTAATTTACTGTATTTTCCTTTTAGTACTTCAATAGATGAACCAAGTTTAGTTTGATCTCTCACTAAAGATTTGACATCCTTTCCACTTTTCCTGATTTCTTCATTTAATGTGTGAAGTGCATCTCTCTTTTTGATATAAGCCTCTTTTGCTTTTGATGCTGATGCTTTCAATTTTTCGAATTCATTTCTCAGTGCTTTGCTTGGCTCTTTTTTTTCCTTCTTCTCTTTAGCAATTGCTGCAGCTGATTCTTTTGCTTTTTTCTCCGCTTCCTTCCAATTCTTCATTGCTTCAAGGGCATCATAATTTAGTTGCTTAAATTTGGAAACAGATTTCATTGACGAATCAAGCTGCCTTATACTATCACCCAGCTTAGAAAGCTTTGCTGCACTACCTGTCATTGCATTATTAAAACTTCCATCTAACGTCGCACCTATTTTTATTGAAAGCATTGACATTTTTTTGCTACTCCTTTACTTATTTCTACCCATGATAAAAATTCATTTACATCCATATTAGTAATCTGCTCAATTCCACTTCCTGAAATAGAACTGAGTAGTAATACATTATACTTTAAGTTCTCTGTTCCAGCGGTGACAAAAAATCTTTTAGCACCTTTTGTATTTCTACATAATCTTTAATACATAAATCCTCAACTGCTTCTTTTGGCACGGATGTTAGATTAGCAATTAAAGCTACTTCTTTCAAGGCTTCTCCTTCTATACGTTCTATAGCAAGTAAATCTCTTACTTTAGGTTCGCGCATCGATAACTCTGAGACAGAAATTCCATCAACTGTAATTGGGTTGTTTAGTGTTATAGTTTTCATAAAATTCTCCTAAAAAATAAAATATTTTTACACTTTTAAAGTTATTTTAATATGCTTCTCCTTAAAAAATAAAATTTCAAATAAGTTTTCATATTCCTAAAACCGTTTGCAGCAAGGCCATTTGATCAACGCCATTTATCTTTCTTATCATATTTTCAGCATCGATCTCTATCAGCTCATTGCCACCTATGGTAAGTTTATAGTAATGAGCAGCTACAGTACACTTCAGCGTTGCTTTTTCAGCAGGTTTCCAGCTACCAAAATCAAATTCTTTGAATATGCCTCTAAGGTTGATAATTACTCCTTCAACCTCATTGCTACCACTACCTTGCATTCCTCCACGGAGCGTTAAAGATACTGAGTTTCCATCTATCAAGCCAAAAAGTCTAAATAGTTCTGAATCATACTCAGCGAAAGTAAAGTCTGCTTCAAGTTTCTCCATGCCCATATCAATATTTATTGGAATATCCATACCACCAGCACGGTACTCCTCTGTTTTTATGGTAAGTTTTGGTAGGGTAATTTCATCTATTTTTCCTGCGTAACCCCGACCATCTACGAATACGTTAAAATTCTTTAAAATCTTCGGTAACATTTTTTCCTCTTTTTTATAATATTGTACCACTCACAAGATGTGACCTGAAAGTAATCTGTTCTGCTGGATATGGTGGTGTAAACTCAAAGTCAAAGTATACTTTTCCACTTGCAATGTTTGTTGGTGTATTGAGTTCTGGGGTTGCATAACATTTTCCACTGATAATAGCTCCTTGCGCTTTTAAATTGGCCAAATAAGAATTCACCCCCTCAATCACATCATCTATATAAGTTTTGGTGATATTGCGATCAACTGCCCATAGATGAGCTCGAAGTAAACTATCGTTGATTAAATCTGCAGTCCTTCTCACTGACAGAAAAGCCCATTTTGAGTCATTTGAACATGTTCTATTTCCCCAAAGCCTATAGCCGTTTTGATGAATTATCGTTGTTACTTCATTTTCATTTAAGTGGTTTGCTCTGCAATTTGTATTACCGAGCGTAAAATCAATAGGCCTGCTTGTTCCAACAATACCGTTTATTTCTTTATTTGAAGGTGAGTGCCAGAAGCCTTGCTCGCTGTCTATCTTAGCTATTAAACCAGCGACAAATGGACTTGCTGGCCTTTCTTCCCCTTCAAATACCTTAACCCATGGGTCAACCACGTAAACTCTTGAGCTGCCTACACTTTTTCTCCACTTTATTGCTTCTTCATCATTGGTATTTGGACCATCTGCTACTATTATGCTTCTCAGCTTTTCTGCTACTCCTATCAAAGCTGCTACTACTGGGTTTTTAGGATTTTCAGATTCAGGCAATTGATGAGTAAATTGAGGTGCAATTAATATTCTTGGAGCAACATGAATTATACTTTCACTGCTGAGGAATGCCTCTATCCCTTGATACTCTCCAGTCTCTTTATCAACACCGCCAATTATATTTTTCAGCGTCTCTTCTTCTTTTAATTTTGGATCGCTGTTTTCACTTTCTTCAACTCTAATTACTACTATTGTTGCACCAATTTGGGAAAATATTCCGTTTATTGCAGAAGGTAAACTGCCACTCTTTCCAAGCTTTGCTGCTTCCTTCAAGCTTCCTGCAATTAACACTGGTTTATTCAGTGGAAATTTTTGCCCATCTGCTTCAGGTGCGGTACCAATTACACCTATCACTGATGATTTAGCTGTACGTACTGTTTTTGCCCCTGAGGTTACCTCTATAACATTTACTCCGTGTAAAAATTCTTCAGCCATTTCTTTGTATCTTTTGTTTAAAATCGTTTAGTAAGTTCTCTAGCTCATTTTTACTTTTGGCTTCTGCAATTTTCTTCTTGGTAATGTCTTCCAACTCTTCACATTTAATTATTTCTTTTACTGCTTTTTTTGCTTTTTCTTCAATTATTCTTGCCATTTCAATAACCGTAATACCACGGACTTTTGCTAAAGGTTCTATAATTTCTTTATCCTTTTTATTCATAGATTCTGGTGCTGCTAGAATGTTTTCTGCGGCTTTTGCTTGTATTTCGTACGACTTAAGCTTCTGATGAGAATATCCTGCGTATTGGTGAGTATAGTTATTATAATAAGTACGGAGACTAGAAAGTGCAGAAAGTTTTGCATTTTCCAATAATTCCAGCTCAATATCTTCCTTATTCCTTTCAACAATTTTCTCCCCTTCTGTTAGACAATAGCTTTTTTGCCAATCAAAATCTTCTGGTGCTTCATGCCAATCATTTCCAGTTGGCTTGTTTTCAAGTGTTGTTGTTTCAATCTGCTTGTGGTTTTCAAAACGTATATAAATAGTCATAAATTCCTCCTCATTGCCATATTTGATTAGTTCGTTCTAATCCTGGACATTGCCAAGCTTTTAGCGTTCTCTCCACATCTACTTCAAGTCCTGTAGTTAGAACATTGCTACGTATGTTATAAATCCCCCACTGAATAAATTGACCATAGTTATGTACATAATTTGATGCAAGCATACCTTGACTAACTTGTGTCCTGGAATACAGGTAAGATGATGTGTAAAGTAATATTGCAACTGTTTTTCCTGCTGGAATCTCCACATTACCAGATCCAGCTAACTTGCTATCAGAACTCGTGTATTGGTAAACATTTTTCCATATTATTCTTGAAATACTTGATTTATTAGAATTGGTATTATCTGGTGTTCCCACAAATAACCCTGCTCCCCCATACTCCGTACTCGAATACGATGATCCAACAAATTCTATTGCTTTATTTATGTTCACATTGGTTGTATTTTTTACAAATACTACTCCAAGTGCAGCATATGGGTAATAGTATATCTCATCATAACTACCCGAAAAGCTTTTTGTGCATAACTCTCCGTAAATAAATGTTCCTTTACTTCCCTCTATAAAACTTAGTTGTCTTGGCCGATAAAAACTAACGTAATCTGTATTGTACGTATGGCTACCTGCTAGTAGTTGTAACATATAGTCAGTTTTTGTTATATCACTACTCCACTTTCCAAGCTCTGTCGTAAAAGTTCCGTGGCCAAAATAATTATTTTTTCTGCCAAGTACACCAAATAAGAAAGGTAATGACCCTGGTTCAACCATGTTGCGCTTTCTTATTTCATTTATAAGAGACGCTTTTAACTGTTCATCCCGAGTTTTTACCTCATTAAGGATGTTTTCAATTCGAGTTTCTATTTCCCTAATAATTGATGAGCCACTTGGCACATCATTAACAGTACGGAAGTTATTCACTAAACCTTTAAGACCATCTTTATGATCATTGCCAACACTATTTATTGCTGCAATATTGGCATTCTTTCTCGTATCAAGTAGCGATAAATTTGTTGTTCCTTTTTCATCAATTCTCTTTAATAACTGCTTCTCTGATTCAGAGATCACTGCTAAAGAACTAGCTTTTTTATTATCCAGATCAGCTAAGTGTTTTTTTGCACTATCAAGAAGTTCTTTTAGCTTACCATCAGTCATCTGTACAATTTCAGAAACTGCACTTTTGTCGACTATTGATTCCAATGCTTTAGCAAGATATGCTAATTGATCTGGTGTACTGTTTGCTGCTAAATCCTTAAGCCTCTTTTGTAGTGAATCAATTATCTCTTTTACCTCAGTCATCTGCACAATGTCAGCAATAGCTTTTTTATCTGCTATCAATTCCAGCGATTTTGCAAGATATGCCAGTTGATCAGGTGTGCTGTTTGCTGCTAAATCCTTTATCCTTTGGTATATTGCTTCTTTCATTTCCAAAAATTTAAAAAAGTCTCAAAATTAAACCGCTCAAAATTACTCTTAAGTTGATTATGCTCATCTTCTCTTTCGGTAATATCTTCATCTATTTTCTCAATTGTGGTACGGATACGAACAACATCCTGCACAGCAATATTTTCTGGATGTGGTAGTGTATATCCTCGTTTGCTTTGGTCATTTGGCATTGATTTAAGTAATAATCACTCGCAAATTTTTGACTTTAGGACGATAGACAACTGTTCCACTTAAAACTAATTTTATCCTTGTCTCATTACCATTAAAGTTTGTTAGCACATGAGTTCTCTCTACCCAATTTTCCCCTATTGGTTTTCCCGAGGTTAAATTTACTAGCTGCCATTCTTTGACGCTTTTCTGCACATATGCTTTTACGTCTGCAGTGCCAGGTATTAGCGCATCATATGTTATGGTAATCTTAGTGTTAGCTCCTGCTGTAATGCTTCTTGTAACATAATCTCCTTTTTCCCCTATATTACCCATAACTAGCTGTAACCCAGGATAAAGAACTGGACTTTTTTCTCGCCCTCCTTTTAGGCTTGCTTTTACCGTTAGCTCTCCAGATAATCTTTCACGCAGTGCAAGTGGCAAATTATCAGACAAAAAGTTTTCTCTTCCCTCTTCATCTGTTAAGATAAATTCTACATTGGTATCAAATGCTACTTTTTCGACGTTCGTCAAAACAATTAAATCTGATACGTTATTTGCAGTAACTTTGCCCAGATCAATAACGTGAGAACTTTCGCTAAATTTTGCAGCTAGTAATCGAAACGTTAAATCTAAATTTTGATGTGGAGTCCACGTACTTGCATTGCTAGACGACAGTAATACTCCTACTTGATATGGCTGACTTGTTACCCAACGGCTATTTACTGCATCATATTTGCCAAGTTCTGCTATCTTTACTGCAGTACCAGGATCATCAGTAAGCAGTACTATTGCATGCTCCTCTCCTGCATGGCAAAACACTGGCGACCATTCTATACGTGTTGCTGTGCCATCTACTTTTATATCTTTCGGCTCAATATAGCTTTCAGCAATAACAGTCTGCGATGGCATTCCCACTGCTGTTTCTCTAATCTGCACAACAACACGTTTTTTGCCTTTATTTATAAACCATAGCTCCACGCCTCCTATGTGTCTGCTCTCATTTAGCGTAAATGTTTGCGCTAAAGGATCAACTCTTCTTGCTGCGATAACTCTTCTTCTTTCCTCTATGGTAATAGTTTTTTTACCAGTATAAGTTGCTTCTCCATAACTGCCTTTATCACCGAAGAACTGCACTAACTTAGTCCCAGCAGGAATGTTTCTTGGTACAGTAAATCTTCCTTTTATTTTTCCTCTGTTATCAGCAATAAATGTTGCGATCATGTTTTTCTTTCAAATATTTTCTATGCTTGAGGTTGAATAAAAATTCCATCAAACTTTAATTTCTTAAGCTTTTCACCAGTTGCAAAACCTTCAATCTCAAAATTTTGAGTTGCTTCTCTCATAAATTCAGTTTCGTATGAAGTACTTGACAGCAGCTCTGTCGTTTCTTTAACATTAAATACTCTTGTTACTGGACTTTTCCAATTCGTGGTAACCTCTGTCCAGTGGTCAATGTTTTTATTTAGAGTAATTTGCGCCGGGACTGGATCAAAAGCTTGATATGGATTGATCTTTTCTCCTTTGGTCTGTAAAAGCTGCTCCAGTACCGGTTCAAGTTTATAAGGCAAAAGATATCTTTCCCCACCTTTTTCAATATCTGCAACTTCTACATCTATTGGCAGAACTAGCTCTCTATTTACTATTGCTGCAGACTGCGAAATTCCTTGATCACGCATATCATCATCAAAGAATGAATCAACAAATACTCCTTTTTTGGTGGTAGGTTCTCTTGAATTTGCATCATTGCGTAGACGTTCCTCTGCAACCAGCGCATAAAGATCATTTATTCCTTTTTTCATTGCTTCAAGCTCATTCATCGGTACAGCATGAATAGCATTATTCACTATTTTTACCCCTTCTTTTTCTCCGTTTTTCCACGTCTGATGAATGTAGCAGAGCAAAAGTTGTCCGCTAGGTGCTTTAGGCATTGATGGTCGCCAAGGGTGAGCTATACCTTTTATTCTCCTTACTACTCCTTTGCTATCGATAGTAATTAAATCATAGCGGGGCATTTTCCAGGTGTAATCAACCAGAACCAAGCTGTTATCAACGGCACCTCTTACTTTACATCCCTCTTCACTTATATCTTCAGGGCTTACATGAGTACGACAGCGGTAAGTTATTTGATAACTACTTCCAGGAGCTGGCTCTTTACCAGGTAATGACCAATCGACGTTTCCTGCGTTTAATTTGTAATCTATACTATTTTCATAAATAACATTGCCTTGTTTAATTTGAATAATTTCAAGTACTGCAGAGTCAGGTATCGGATCAATGGCTCCTGAATATGAACCGTGAGTAATGGTAATAGTTTTTTGAACAGTTATATCTACTTTTTTGATTTCACTTATTGGAAAATCATTAACCTTCAGTTCCATTACTCTTTGGCTATTTGGCTGAAAAGTATGTGGCTCTGATTCAACTGATTTTATATCCGGATCTTCATCAAAAGAAACACGAATACTGTGAGGAAGTTCAATCTCATAGCCATCAACATGAGCTTTGCCCTCATTAATCACAAATATTTTTTTTCCTCCTTCTCCCTCTTCCTTTTGCAGGAACATTACTTCAAGACCATTTACGACGTAGGAACCATTTGCCTCTTTGTCATAACGAGCAAGAGCGGTAGTTACTATATTTGCTTGTGGTGGAGGTGAATGTTCTATTAATACTCCATTTTCAATATTGTAAATTGGGTAAAATTCGCCATTTGTAGAGTTAACAGTAACACTTTCTACTTGGTATCCCCAAATGGTGGAAACTTTAAGCCTTGCTGCTCCTACTTCCTGATAATTTCTTGTACCAATTGCAGGATCACGAAGGTTTTCATCCTCAAGTTCTGTAATGGTAGATTCTACATAATAAACACCTATGCGAACTATAGTACTCAGTGGAATAGTAAATTCTTCTTTTTCGACTTTTCTAACTGCTCCACGAAGATAGATTTTTCCTGATTCAAGCGTAACTTTACCAGTTTCTCTATCTATAATACAATTGCTTCCTGTTATAACATCACCATCACGAAATATTGCATCGCCTATGCCTTTAAGCTTAGAGAGAGCATACTCCTGAGTCTCGTTTAATTCTGCAGACTGTAGACCTCTTCCTGCAAGAAACAAGCTTTTTTCGTATTCTTTATCAGGATTAAAGCGGTTATAATAGGCGTTTAAAGTCATTTTGTTTCAAAAAGTTACAACAAATGAAAAAGTTTCCCGAGTTGCAGATGTTCTGATAAGTGGTACGGTATGTTCCAAAACCAATAAAATCCCATGGTCTTCTATATCTTGAGGTTCAAAATATCTCTGTCCTTCAGGTAATTCTTTTTTTACTTTAGTACCAACCATAACCCCTAGCTCTCTGATCACTCGATTTGCTGCATCCGTGAAATCGAAAGTGAATTTGAGAAAAAGATTATTGGTTGGTACATCAGAAGGCCTAAACCTTCCAGAAGGAGTCACAAGTTCACCGTTTTCATCACCAGTACAAAAGAGCACTTCATCCGCAGTACGTCTGCCAAGTTCATTCAAGAGCTTTATAGAATTTATAGGTTCAGGTGGTGTGCTTTCAGTATACTGTACAGTAACTTTATCACTTACTGGAATAGAGCTATTTTCCGTACGTTTTATTAGACCAGTACTACTATCAACTGTATAGTCAACACTTGGCTGATAAGTTGTTTGTCCGATAAAAACTTTTACGTCTTTAATGGGATGGTGATCTAGGGCTATTTCATCCTCAACAAAAACTTTTTCGACTTGATGACTACTTTCCCAATTGGCATCACCACTGCCCCAAGCAAGATGTATTGGTTGCTCTTTTATGCTTGCTGCTATTGCTGCTCTTCCTGACTCTGTGAGTATTGACATTTCCCTTTTTACGCAGACCTATTACTTAATATATACATTTTTCATTGTTGTATGTTTAAGTGAAAGAAAAATATTTTTATCGATTTGTTTTCTTAAATCTTTGTTATAATTTTTACCGTTGACTAGTTTTTGAATTATGTTAAATGTAGCGTATTATATTACACATAATATATGGTTAATCTTTATCCTAGTAGAGAATTCTGGGAGAGTAGTTTGGAAATGCCAGTAGATCATTGGCTGACTAGCTTTCAAGATGAAGAAATACGTAAAAATTGGCTTTATTCTCTTTCAGGTAGACAACTAAATGTTATTTTTCAGTATTCCTTTGCACATAAGCAAAATGGCCAATTGTTTGAATTTCAGAAGCATGATGATATTTCAGTTCAAGAACAACGCAAAATGCTTATAGGTTGCTCAGACTCTTTGTTCAACTATTATCTACTTAGCCACTTCAACCATTCTAAACTTGAGTCTGCTGTTGTTGAAGTAGCAAGGTCTGTTTTGGCTGAAGAGTTGATCGCAAACTTTTTATGTAAAAATAACAAACATGATAAAAAATCCTTAGTTTTTGCTTTATTCCATAGTGACCCAGAATTAATCAAATGTGTTTACCATTTTGATAAAGTACAAAAGAGAGGATTTTCATCTTTTACTTTACAGAACTCTCCAAGGCAGATGAAAACTCCATTTAAAAACTTTATATCAAAAGAAGTTACTTACCGATTACTAAAAGAATACGATGCTGAAAAAGATGATGGCTTTGAAACTCAACTACAAGGTTTTTTCTATCACCAAAATCGTATATATGTGTTTATACGTCGAGCTAGCGATAAGGACCTACTCTTCAATTCAAATCGTATTATCCATGGATATAGACCAAGTTGGATTATTCTGGATTTTTCACTTCATGGTAATCAAGTAAACCTGTGTGCTAAGGATTTTAATGAAAGCCTAAAAATAGCAAATAGCATCGTAAGTAATTATTTTGAATGTGAATGCTTATTTATCGACATGAAAGACCAGAATTGTACACTTCTTGTTGCAACATTCTTAAAATCTTCCATAGAAGGTACTGATCCTAATATTTGTCTATTTGAGGTAAAATTTCGTTCAACTCAGCTGAAAAAAGACACGTACTTAGTTGTAGTTACTAATCCAGTTAACTCAATTGCTAGGGAATTACAAATGCTAAAACTAACAATTGAGCAAGATAATTCACTTGTTGAATCTATTCGTATTGTATTTCTAGAAAAGAAAGTAACTCTGTTCTTTAAAAGAAATGAACATTATACTATTATTTATTACTCAGAGCACATACTTAATAAAAAAGAGCGTGAAGATTTTAAATCATTAATGAAAGAAACCTATGGACTTACAATCCTCCCAAAAGCAAGCTGTTGCAGATATTCTGAGATCTCATGACTCTTGGATTGATCCTAGTAAAGCTTATTTAGAAACTGCATTGTGGTTGTCTGACCTCAGCTTTATTAAGCTAAAAGAAGTTGATTTTATTATTTGTTCCCGCATAGAAGACCATCTAGATTGGCCTAATGTATTCTACCCAGATTGTAATAATGAAATTCCTATTAGTCGAGATTTTGATGAAGAGTGTGATGACATGATTTGTGAAGATTGTTGTCGCTACATTTTACCAAATACACATCAAAAACAACGATTTCACCTACTATCAACCAATCTTAACTTAGAAAAAATTGCAAGTTGGTTCGAGGATTTATTAAGCGGCTCAAGATTAATCTGGCGAAGAGCAGCAGAAGGAGTTTATCACATAAGCAGCCAAAGTAGTATAGTAAGCGTAATTATTCTTGACCTTTGCACTGATGCAGTACATTTAACCGTAGATAAACTGAGAATTCAGCCCACTATTCTAATTACCGTAAGAGAATATGTACCAAACTTGCCATTAGTTTTACCTATTGTAAAAATGTCTGATCTTTTTTGTGAGCATAAAACTTTAAATGAAATACTTTGTGGAGCAGCTATACCAGAATTAATTGCTAATGTCTCCACGCAAATATTTCCCATTATTTCACTAAAGGAAGTCAAACCTAAATCACCAAAAAAGGTTCTACAACTAAAGTTTTCACATGGTGTAGTTTACATTAATGATATTGAAGTAGTAAATAAACGAGCTACATTGTGTATTAGTATTTTTAGTGTTTTATTCAAACAATTCCTTAATGATTTTGAAAATGATGTACCGTTAGAGAAACATATGCCCCTTAGCATTGAAAAAATAGCAGACCGTTTAACTTTTCATTCAGAAATTACAGATTTAGAACAACAAATAAGATATCCTCTGAATAAAATGCAAAGAACGATAAAAGAAAAACTAGCCAATCAATTGGGATTAAGCATTAAACGTGATGATGTTATTCAAACCATTGGTTGGCCAGAATTAACTTGTAAAGAACACGGTTATCGTCTTAATCCCTTTACTCTTATGTTAAAAAGGTAAATTTCTGCTTCACCTCTTGTATTTCCTTATTCTCAGTTAAACACACAAATGTATCTGGTTCATTCATTACACCAAATTCCGAAAAACCTTCTTCTTTAAACCCTATTCTTTTGCATACTAAATACCGCAAACTTGTGAATACCAACTGCCATTAACCTTACTGATAAACTTTGTTGGCAAGGACTGACCATTTTTTGACTCAAACATTAACTGGCGAATATTTTCCTCTTCGATTGGTTTTAACATGAGCATACCAGAAGTATAAACATTTCTTAAACTGCTTGCACCACTTAAACTTTGAAAAGGATTTTCCTTAGGAAGCTTTTTATTAACATTGTGAGTTAAGATAACTCCTGCACTTGGATTAATTGTAGAACGTAACTTTTCGACTTTTTCCTGCAAAAAGGAATACATAACATTGTTGTCATTTTCATTTCTATAGTTAAAGACATTGCGTAAAGAGTCAATAACGATAACATCTACCTCTGCTGGGTTGAAAAATTGTTTCACGGTATTATAAACTTTACTCTCGTCAAGTAGTAAATTAGTATCAGATGTAATAGCAAAGTTATTGACAACTAAGTTCAAAAGTTTGCTGTCAATCTTAAGTTGTTGTAGTCTCTCACGCATATAGTGATAGCCAACATCAGTTTGTAGATAAAAGATTTTTAGAGGTTTTACTGGTACCATATCAAAAAATGGAACACCTGCTGACATATTAGCGAGCCAAGAAATCAAAAAATCAGTTTTTCCCACTTTAGGAGTACCACCAAATACTAATAATCCACCTGGTATTAAGATTCTTGGGGAAATTATATCTTTTGGTATTGGTGACTTATCGTTTAAATACTGCTTTACAGAAAAAGCTGAGATGTTTTCTTTAACTACTGGATTGGCTGATATTAACAGCCGGTTTATATCTATTTCTTCTGCAATAGCATCAAGAGCACTCCATCCACTCTTTTTACCTTCTGGAATGTTGAGAATAGAGCACTTTAGGTTACTCAGCTTATTAGCTATTTTTTCAGCATACTGCTTACCTACTTCATTATTGTCTGGCCAAATGATGATCTGCTTTCCATTAAGAGGTGAAAAGTCTGTCTGATCAATTGAGTCAAACATTACTGTTGTTGCTGTGATACCATGATTTGTTAATTTTTCAGCACATTTTTCGCCTTTTACTATAACTACTCTGTCTGATTTTATGATTTCAGGAATGTTGAAAAGTGGCTTTGAATTACTACTGCGCGTTTTAGTATTCCAAGCATAACAACTGTTATCATTATAAAGATAGACATAAATAATGTCTTTGCCGTTTTCATCACGGTAAATGAATCTTTCAGCATTGAGCCATTTTGATATTAAGCCAATAACGTCAAAAAGTTTAGTTTTACCAGTAACAAATGCCCAAAGACTGATGATATCTCCACTTTTACCGGTAACTAGGCTAGACCAATTTCCTGCCTTCATGTCGACTACGATTTGGTCCTTTTGTAGATCAGCAATACAAAACTTCTTTTTATAGAATCTTCCATTAGGAAAAAGATGAGAAATGCATGCTTTAATATTATGAAGTAGCAGTGATCTAATTCCTAAAACATCTTCAGAATCTTTCCACAAAAAGTTTTCTGTAATACTCCAAAAATCCATATATCCCCCATATTTATTTTTTTACTTTTAAATTTTTTAATTCCAATTAACTGTTGCCTTCATAAAACTCGCGTAACTACCATATTCTGGAGTAATCACTGAGATAATCTTATTTTTTTCACCATATCCACTAGTTTCTGTGCCAATCTTAACTAAACATTCCAGGCCATTTAGTTCTGAAATGGATTTAATTTTACGGGCAAGATTTGCTTCTTCTCGATCATCATGAGGATAGATATTGCGAGCTGACTCCAAAATACTCCTAATCATCGAACGACCCATTTCTCCCCAGACATCTTCTCCATTTTCGTTGAGTTTACTCCCTTGAATACCAAAGATTTGATAGATCTTACGTTTTGAGTATGGTCCTTCTACCACAGTAAATTCGAGATTTAAGTAAATGCTGCCAGTATTTTTACTTTTCGTCAGTAAGCCATTTGGTTCATAGCCTCCAGGACAAATTTTAACCAATACTTTTGCTATGGTACCCGCTGGTATTAAGCTACTCCTTGGTTTCGCAGTATTAAAATCAGTTAAAAAATCTGTTAGCATATTGTTCCCCATAAATTAAGTAAAAAAAAGAATCAGCTGCTCCATTGGTCTACAAGCTCCCAACGACCATTTATCTTATCGACAAGCTTGCTTGCCACACGTTCACCATTACGCAGTTCAAATACTATCTGACGTACAGTACTTTCTTCATCATGAGAAAACATCACCATGCCAGTACTATAAAATCCCCTCAAAGAACCAGCACCGCTTAAACCCTGAAATGGATCTTCTTCCAGCATCTTTTTCGATAATTTTTTTGTATGATGAGTGAGTACAATACAAGCATCTGGATTGACAGCACTGCGCAGCTTTTCAAGAGTCTTTTGCAGAAAAAACAGCATAGCACTATTATCATTTTCATTTCCATACTCGCTGCTAAAGATGTTACGTAATGGATCTATGGCCAAAACATCAGGTTTAAAGCGTTCATTCACAATTTCCTTAATTTCACTCATTTCATCATGATTAAATGATAAGTGCACCTTTGGCGTAATGATTAAGTTGTTAGCAGCTATATCCAAAAGTTCCTCATCAAGTTGAAGTTGTTGCAAACGTTCTTTCATATATTCATATTCAATTTCAGTTTGCATGTAGAAAATTTTCAAAGGTCTATTTGGTGTCATACCGAGAAATGATCTACCAGCAGCCATGTAAACAAGCCAAGAGATCAAAAAGTCGCTTTTGCCAATCTTAGGAGGGCCACCAAATACTAACAAACCTCTTTTAGTTAGAATTCTTGGTGAGATTATATCCTCTGGTATTGGCGTTTGATCATTCAAGTATTCTTTCACACTGAAAAAGGGAATTTTTTGACCGATATTGAAAAAGCTTTGTTCCATATTACTCCTTTTAAAATTAAATTTAGGCAACAGAAGCCAAGGTTTTGGCTTTAATTTTCGCAAGTAATTTACCCAAATGAGGTTCTTCAACCATATTCAGGCAGCCACTACGATCTTTAGCTGGATATCCCCAAGAGTTAATAGTCTGACAGACAAATGAGCGAACCTCTGTGCCATCATCTTTCTTGATTCCAACCATGCTAATTACTTCATCAACTATCCCAGGAATTTCACTAGCAGTTTTAGCTCCTTCACATTGAGGCAGCCATGTTGAACGATTGCAGTCATCAAGATATTGACCTAATGTGCCAACTATGATGATGTCTTTATCTCGAATATGTTGAAATTGATTGAGCCAAGCCATCATTTCTTGAGCAAGCATTCCGTAAGCAGCTCTCATGTCTTGCTTTCCACTTCTCTCAGAAAAAGCTTCCGGTTGCATTTTTGCCCATAATAGACATAAACGTGAAGCAACAGTTATACTATCTACAAAGATGCATCGGTATTTAGAAACTTCAGAAAGAAGATCTTTATACTTGCCAGATACATGTTCATGGTGTCTTTGGCTGTATGCTTGATCAGATTTTAGTGCAGGGTTTGGCCCACCAATAAGACAAGCAATATCTCTGGCCTCATTCCAAGTGCGCATCTCGATTGAATCTCCTTTCCAGTCTTGAACGGCAAGAAGTCCTGCTTCAAAATCAAGACAAAGTGTTGGTTCATTTATGGTCTTTAAGAGACTAGTTTTACCTATACCATAAGGACCAAAGATTACTATCTTTACACCTGTGACCATTTTTGTCCTTTCTTTGCTGTTTATTATTTTTAAAGTCATATATCATGGCCCTCCTATAAGAGTTATACTAGAACTGTTACTTGTTGTTTGATTTGCTAAAAAAAATTTTTATGTGCCGTCTTATTCGTTGCAAAGTGTTATAAACTGTTGTGCGTGGTATTCCATTTATTTCAGCTATTTCTGGAACGCTGAAAAATTCCAGTTGTCTGCATAGTACTTGCCATTCTTGGGGTAGTGTTGAGATAACATCGTTCATATCAATACGAGTTGTGATTTCAGTGATAAAATGACATCTATCATCAACTACTTCATGTAGATCATCAGGATCAACATAGAATATACCTTCTCTGCCACCGCGTTTTTTGCAGAGTTGCTTATTGATAAAATTAATAGCTCGACACTTAACAAGTTGACATACAAAGGTAGAAAAAGAGCTTCTACTTTCGTCATATTTCTCAATAGTAGGCCAAATCATACAGAAAAGTTCTTGCTCAATATCTTCAAGACTTTCATGAACAAAACACTTTAAATTCTTTATGCATTTTGCGTAATGTCTGACGTACTTAACAATTATGGGATCAATCCCCGAGTAAGAATTCTTTGATTTCATTGAAGCTCCTTGAATAACTAACTGTCAAGGATGACCTTTATAGACGGTTAATTGCAGGTTCGGGGAAATTTAAATAATTGCGGTGCAATTTTTAACCTATTGATATTCGCTTGCTTTTTTTTGAGAATAATTGCGGTAGCATTTAAAATAATGTCGATGTAAACATTAGCCTTCAAAACTTGAATAACTCTTATATAAGGTTATTTGTGGTTTTATTATGAATATCGATTCTAAATCTTTAAATGATAAAACAGAACTATTGCTTAACATAAGATCTTGCCTTTTCTACCTTTTGCCAAGAGGAACTTTTCGTGGTGATAAGTTTTACGTAGGTGATGTGCATGGTAACAAAGGAAAAAGTCTGGTAGTAGAATTAAGTGGCAGTAGAGCTGGGTTATGGAATGATTTTGCAACTGGAGAAGGTGGTGACATTATCGACCTTTGGGCAGCTGTGCATAGAAAGAATGCAAGGACAGAGTTTCCTGAGGTAATAGCTTCAATAAGTGAATGGCTCGGAAATAATAAAAAATACATCGAGAAACAATATGTTGATGAAGACTTCGAGAAATTTATTACCCACAGTTGGAATTATTATGATGAAAATGGCCAGGTAATTGTAAAAGTTTACCGTTCTGATCCTCCAGGAAAGAAAAAAGTATACAAGCCTTTTGATGTCAAACAATCTAAGTTTGCAGCACCAGAGATAAGGCCACTCTACAACATTCCAGAAATCTTAAAGTCTGATAAAGTTATTCTGGTTGAAGGAGAAAAATGTGCAGAAGCGCTGATAGAACAAGGAATTGTAGCTACAACAACAATGTCTGGAGCAAACGCAGATGTTGATAAAACAGACTGGTCGCCCCTAAAGGGTAAACATATTATTATATGGCCAGATAATGATGAAGCAGGTAATAAATACGCAAAAAATGCTGAAAAAAAGCTTTTAGAGATCGGAGTTGAATCACTTGTTATTCTTAATATTCCACAAAATAAAACAAAAGGCTGGGATGCTGCTGATTGTGTGTTAGAAGGAATAAGAGCTTCTGAGTTTATTGAAAGGAGGTTAAAGAAAAATGATAAACTCAATATTTTAGATTGGAATCTCAGCCGTTATTTAGGTGAAGTACCAACACAAAAGTTCCTAGTTGAAGGGTTATTTCCTTTAGGCGTTACTTCAATAGTAGCTGCTATGGGAGATACAGGCAAAGGAATGCTACTACTTGATTTAGCCCTCAAAGTTGCAAGTGATACAGATCAGATCTGTGGTTTTGGTTCGCTTGTAAAAGAGCACGGATCAGTGGTAATTTTTTCAGCAGAAGATGATGCAGATGAGATACATCGTCGCTTAGAACGTCTTGATCCTGAAGGTAATAGAGCAAAGTACCAGGATCGTGTATTTATTGTACCTATGCCAAACACAGGAGGACCATTTTCTATAATAAAAACCAATACGCGTGGTAAATGTCCTGAAACTTCAGAAAAATTTGAAGGTATTAGCGAACAATTAAATGCAATTGAAAATTTAAAACTGATTATTTTTGATCCATTAGTATCGTTTGTTCATGCTGATATAAATTCAGATCCAGAACTTGGGTGGTATTCAACAGGATTGCTTGCAAGTTTGGCAACTGAAACAGGAGCGACTGTAATTGCTGCACATCATATGAGAAAACCTAAATGTGGATCAATTACAACCGTAGAACAAGCAAGAGATGCAATAAGAGGTACAACTGCACTTGTTGATGGAGTTAGATGCTCTTTTGCATTATGGCCTGCACCAGTAGAGCATCAAAATTCAGTGTGTAATACACTAAAGCTTGAAAGAACTCATAGTAAAATTTATCAGGGAGCAGTGGTTAAGTCCAATGGGGCAGCAGACAGAAGTGTAAGAACTTATTCGCGTTCATCAACAGGCTTGCTAGAAGATATATCTGAACAAATTAATGCTATTAAGTCCTCTGATGAAGAGTTAAAAAATATACTTATTCACTACATTAAACTTTCAGCCCACGAAGGCCATCCATTTACGCATACAGGTGGTCCTGGAGTTTTCAAGCAACGGCATAAATTACCACCCATGTTTCATAATGCTAGCAGACATAAACTTGAACGTTTAGTACAGAGTTTGCTAAATGAAAATAAGATAGTAAAAGGTATGGCTGCAGATTCAAAAGAAGATAAGTGGCTTGATGTTCCAACTGGTCCTTTTGCAAGAGGTGAAGGTAAATTTAAGCTGGGTGCAGGGAAATTCAAAGTTGCTAATAGTCTTTAAAAACAGTTTATACCAATATTCGTTATTGGGAAAACAAATGGGACGCGTTATAAATTTGCTTAATTCCCCAATTATAGGCAAAAAGAGCTCTTTTGCATTTGTTTCATTACTAACGGGACTTGGTATTACAGCCATCAGCATAAATCTGCTATAATAAAAGGTTAATTACAAACTTGAAAAAACTTTTATTAAAAAAATGGGTCATACAAAAAGCATTTAAGCCAAACTGGGAATACAAATTTCGCAACTATAGGCAAGCTTGATGTATTTCATTACTTTGGCTAGGCCGATCTGAGTTTTATAGTTTCCGTGATTTCCGGCAAAATTTCAAAATAAGGAAACAGAAATATAATACACCTAAACCATTGAAATTCAGTATTTTTATCCATTTAATATCTATAAGACTTTATCTTTCCATTTCCAAAAGACTTAATGAATCAGATCGCCCTAAAACCCGCTACAGTAGCTAGCTTTCCACTTTCCGAAAATCTTATATATTATTATAATATGTAAATAACACTATACATATATATATACTAATAACAAATAATAATAAACAATATGAAAATATAATGAGGTTAACTAGAATTAAAGTAATGCTTAGGGAGTGAAGAAAAAAGAAGTTAGGGGAACTGGAAAGGTCTTAAAATATTCATAAATACAAGAAATAGCTTTTAATGCGGATTTAAAACGATTCTATGACTTTGGGGTACAATTATACCACC
This sequence comes from Wolbachia endosymbiont (group A) of Longitarsus flavicornis, assembly GCF_963931955.1. Lineage (NCBI taxonomy): Bacteria > Pseudomonadati > Pseudomonadota > Alphaproteobacteria > Rickettsiales > Anaplasmataceae > Wolbachia > Wolbachia endosymbiont (group A) of Longitarsus flavicornis. Next base: position 1,299,892 of record NZ_OZ008337.1, read on the forward strand.
AAGACCTAAGTTGCTTACGTAGAATAGCTTAAAACTCAATTACAAGGGACTTCTAAATTATTTTCTACTTTAAATTTTTACTTGTTATAAAAAAACTTCATTTTAGTTTATCACGTCTTTTATTCGTTGTAAAATATTTTTTCAAACAGGCAAAGTAGTCGTCAACTGATGTTTGAATTACGTATGCTATTCCATCAAAATATAAATCAATAACTGCTGGCATATCAGAGGCTTATAAATATGGTCATAAGTTAGATGCAGAACGTTCTCGTAGACATTTTTACACTTGTGTTGAAGGTATGGAAGAGAAAGTTACAAACCAACTAAATAAGGATATTACAGTGTATGAAAAGATTTTACCAACCGATTACAAATCGCCAGAATATGGAAGTATTGTGCCAGTTGAAGATTCAAACATTTGGCTTTACTATAATTAGATCTCAGCTACAATACCAGACTCCAGAGTCTTGGCAGAATCTGGTGCAGTTTATGAGATCTGGTACTTTCTGCTAGCAAAAAAATGATGTATTTTCAATAGTTTAAGGGTTGACAGATTTCTGAGCTGCAATCTGGTTTAGGTGGCAAAAAACTTAGGAATATTGAGGGGTTTTGACCAGTTTTCAGTCTCTAAAGTTTTCTATTATTATATAATAATAAGTAGTATGAATTAACATATACTACTTTCATCTTACTACTCAGAAAACTTAACTTCTGCAAAAAGGTAAAAGCCACTACAATTAAGTTTCAAAGCGATTATACAACCCACCAACAAGATAGCTTAAAACTCAATTAAAAGGCATTTCTAAATTGTTTTTTACTTTTATGAAATTTAGCTCTAAGTTTTTACACTTTTTTGATCAAGACTTTTCTTTTCTTCCACCAATTTATCAAAGTCTGACTTATATGACTTATCCTGTGTTTTTCTAAATACCTCATATTCTTTTGTAGCTAGGGCAATTGCTACTTCATGAGAGGTTTTGCCATAATTCTGTAATATATCTTGCTCATTAAATCTTAAAAATGCATCGAGTTTCTCTTTCCAATCCTTCATATACATTACTTTACCCCTGGCAGCTTGAAACTCTGCGTAATCTATATACATATTTACTATTCTGTTTAGCTGAGCAATTTCATTTTTATCTAAATAGTTTTTTGCTACTTGCGTGTCAGAAAGAAAGATTTTTCCCTTAGGCCCCTTACGCCAATTTGTTAATCCCATATTAGGTTTACTTCTATCCACTCTGTTAGCAATAATTTCTGCTGCTGTATTTCCAGTAATAGCAAAATGCAATTTATTCTGCACTATAGCAAAGAAATTTTTTGTTTCAGTTGAACAGCTTGCATAGTCTACTGAAGTTGCATAAATGTCTGTGATTTTCTGATAAGCCATACGCTCACTTGCACGAATTTCTCTAATTTCTTCAAGCAACTCATCAAAAAACCGAGTGTCAAATCTAGAGCCATTTTTAAATCTATTGCTATCAATCACGAAACCTTTGAAAATATACTTCTTTAGCTTATCAGTTGCCCATGTGCGAAAAGCAGCACCACGCTCTGAATTGACACGATAACCAACTGATATCACAGCCTCTAAATTGTAGAAAACCACATCACGTTTTACTTCTCTTTCTCCCTCTTTTTGAACTATCGAGGATTCCTCGGTAGTTGAGTTTTTATCTAGTTCTTTACATAGATAAATGTTTTTTAGGTGCAATGAAATATTATCAGTTGAACAGCCAAATAACTCAGCCATATGTTTCTGAGTAAGCCATAGATTTTCATTTTCAAATCTAACTTCAATACATACCTTTCCATCATCTGTTTCATAGAATAAAATTTCATTATGATTCCTGTTCATACACTTCCTTTAACACCCTTTGAAAAGCAAATAAAAAGTACTACTAATGATTAGATTGATATAAATAAACTTACAGGTAAGTTTAACACCGTTTTTATTCATTGTAAAGAAAAAATTTGTATGAAGGAGAAAACTCACTTTGCAACAGCTTTCATAAGTTCCTTGTATCTCTCATCTTTTTTTATTGAGTGTTCCCAGAAAACCTTTAAATTAGCTGATAGCAAGAGAAACAAAGTGTTTGCTAAGTTGCGTAATTGAGAAGAAATAACTTAACTCAAACAAAAAAAATTTAGTGCAAATCAAATTTCCAACCTCATTTCTAGT